>NZ_JBNPVT010000026.1:0-68465 GCF_050434205.1 Paraburkholderia sp. GAS348 | reverse complement strand
ATTCGACTTTGGGCTATCTGTCGCCCGCTGCCTACGAGGAGAAACCGACAGTGAAAGAACCTATCTGCCTGTCCGAAATAACTTGACCACCACAGCATATCAGTTCAGCGGCGACCCGGCTGTTCATAAAACTGTGCGGGTATTCGATTTAGAGCCGCGCGAATACGGCAAGATGATTCATCTTGACTCTTCCAATGGCGACCCGCCGGAGTTGGTATTTTCCCCGCAGCTGGTCGAAGGTTTTTCGGCCGACTAACGCGGGAACGGCCAATCGACCCGCTCGTGTAGGCCGAAGAAATCGGGCAAAAAAAACGATACGAAAGCGATTGGGGGTAAAAATGAAAAAGCTCGTGGCGATCTTCGCAGTTACGATTTTTGCGGGATGCGCTTCCGATTCCGGCGTTATTGACCAAGGCGGCGGTACGTACTTTGTTTCCAAGCAGGCCGCCACTGGTTTCCCTGGCCTCGGGAATCTGCGCGCTGACGTGACTACTGAAGCAAGACAGTTCTGCGCGCGCTCCGGCAAGGACCTACGGGTGCACAGGACAAACGAAACGCAGCCGCCCTATATCCTCGGTAACTATCCTCGCGTCGAACTCGAATTCACCTGCTCGTAAGTCTGTTGTTAGAGAGGCGCAGCGACTTGCGGCGGTGCGGTTTCCGAATAACCCGCTGTTTCTGGCGCAGCTAGGCCGCGTCGTTCGCCTACCGCCTGCTGCCGGCCAGTTGCAGTCATTCGCTCGAGGCCCAATGCTGTCGCTCCAGTGTCTCGTCCACTCAAACAACCGTAATTCATAAGTTGCCTTGAGGCATCGGCTCCTCGGCCATACCGGTCATTAGCGCCAGTTCGCTGTCCGCGCTCCGTGAACGGCCGCTTTCCAATGAACTGGATGCCCAAGGTCGACCAACTCTGTTTGCAAATCTCGTGTTGGATGCCGGTTCGGTGCCGCCTAAGTCGACGCGGCGCTGCTGCTGGCCCGTGCTCCAATTCCAAAACCTTCGAGGCGGTGAGGCTCCCACAGCGCGCCACCTTACCCCTAGGGAAATCACCTAAGGCCCAACTGGCACACATTGCATACAATAGCCGAAGATTAAACGCCAAAATGCAGAAAAAACTGGCTACACCGTCACTTTTGCATACAATGATTACCGATATGTCAGTGGTGAAGTCCGCAGACGACGTCTACCACGCCATCAAGCACGCCTTGATCGAGAAACGCTACGTTGCGGGCGAGTATCTGAGAGAGGAACAGGTTGCAAGAAGCCTGGGCGTGAGTCGCACGCCAGTCCGGGAGGCGTTGCGCCGTCTGGGCGCCGAAGGTTGGCTTGAGAGCAAGCCTAACTATGGTGTTCGCGTGAAAGCGTGGTCCATACAGGATGCGCGTGAAATCTTCGAGGCTCGGCTCTTGATCGAGCCCTATCTCGCCGGACACGCGGCGGCCAGGATTGGTGTAACGGACATCGAACGTCTTCATGTACTCGCGCAACAGATGGCCGACATCACGCACCGGCCATCGACGCCGGAATCAATCGAACGCTGGTTCTGCGCCAACGATGAATTCCACGCGATCGTTACCTCCGCCGCCGGCAATGCTCGTCTGGACCAGTCGTTAAAGTCCATGAAGGAGACGCCCTTGATCAAATGGACATTCGACGCCTATAGCGACGCGGACCGCAGTCGGAGCGCAAGCCAGCATTTCGAAATCGTTCGTGCACTTGAGCAACGGAATGCCGCTTGGGCCGAGGCGATTACGCGTTGCCACATCCTGGCGGCGCAAGCAACGGTACTCGGCAGATCCGCAACAGAAGATCCCGCTTCCTAACCGGGGCCTAAACGAACAACAACCGCCCTGAACACTACATCGGAGACGTTAAATGCAAAGCACAGTACAGGCCGGCGCAAGACTCGACAGGCTACCCATATCCCGGTTCCACCACCGCATTCTATGGCTCATCGGCGGCGGGATGTTTCTTGATTCATTCGACATCTATCTCGCCGGTGGCGTACTCGGCGCGCTCGTCAAAAGCGGTTGGTCGACGATGCACTTGAATGCCACGTTCCTTTCATCGACGTTCGTGGGCATGCTCCTCGGCGCGTTCACCGCGGGCGTGCTGGGAGATGCAAAGGGGCGCAAATTCACCTACCAGTTCAACCTCGCCATCTTTGGAATTGCCTCCCTCGCTGGCGCTCTCGCTCCGAGCATGAACTGGCTCATCGTCTGCCGCTTCTTCATGGGCCTCGGTCTAGGTGCGGAAATCGTCGTCGGTTACGGGTCGATCGGCGAATTCATCCCACCCGCAGTACGCGGCCGGTGGTCGGCATATCTCTCTCTGATCACCAACTCTGCGCTCTTTTGCTCCACGTTTCTCGGTTACCTGCTCATTCCGTCGATCGGATGGCGCGCGATGTTCGCCATCGTTGGCGCCGGAGCGCTCGTCATCTGGGTGCTTAGAAGAAAGATGCCCGAGTCGCCGCGCTGGCTCGAATCCAAGGGCCGTTTCGAGGAAGCGGAAAAGATTCTCGCGGCGGCCGAGGCGGAGTCGGCGCGTGGCCAGCCTTTGCCTCTCCTGGTCGACACGCCTCGCGCCGCGGTCTACAAGACGACGCTCCTGGACCTCTTTGCTCGTCATCATCTTCGCCGCACGCTTCTCTCGATCTGCGTTCAGATCGCAATCAATGTCGTCATCTACGGATTCATTGTTTGGGTGCCGACGTTCCTGATGAAGCAGGGTCTCGGCGTCGCGTCGTCTCTCGGCTTTACCACGTTGATGGCACTGGGAGGGCCAGCCGGCGCGTTGCTCGGAGTCCTGATAGCCGACAAGGTGGGGCGCAGAAGAGGACTGGTCTGCGTCGCGGCGATCGCCGCCGTGATCGGCTGGCTGTACGGTCATTCGACGAGCGTCGGAATGGCGACGTTCCTTGGCTTCGTGTTGTTCACGCTGACCTACTTGATGGTGGCATTAGGCATCGCCACCTATATCCCGGAGCTCTTTGCGACCGAAAACCGGATGCGCGCGAACGGCATCGCCGGCTGTGCGGGACGGATCACTGGCATCGTCGCGCCCCAGCTCGTCGTTGTCGCGTACGCTACTGGAGGCATCCAGGATGTGCTCTCGATCATCGTCGGCACCCTCGTCGCTATGGCTGTCGTATTGGCTGTCTTCGGTATCGAAACCAATCAACTCTCTCTCGAAGCGATCGCTTCAACCCCGGGGGAAGCGCCCGTCCGATCTCCCGCCAAGCAACGTGTCCCGACGGAACAAAATCACTGAAGCCGATAGGAACATCATGGAAACACGCAATACCAGAACGCAACTCAAGACTCGATTGCAACAACGGGAAATCGTTGTCGCGCCGGGTATCTTCGACCTGATATCGGTACGCATGGCCGATTCGATGGGCTTCGACTGCCTGTACATGACCGGCTTCGGTACGGTGGCTTCCTACCTGGGATTGCCGGACGCCGGCCTCGCCACATACACGGATATGGTCAACCGCGTGTCCGCGTTCTGCGGCGCGAGCAGTACGCCGGTCATCTGCGATGCAGACACCGGATACGGAGGATTACTTAACGTTGCCCATACCGTGCGCGGTTATGAGCGCGCGGGCGCGGCGGCCATTCAACTGGAGGACCAGGAATTTCCGAAGAAATGCGGCCATACGCCGGGCCGCACAGTCATTGCGCTGGAGGATATGGTCAAAAAGATAAAGGTGGCCGTCGAGACGCGCGAGGACCCTGACTTTCAGATCGTTGCGCGCACGGATGCGCGGACATCGCTGGGGCTCGACGAGGCACTCCGACGGGCAGATGCTTATGCGAAGGCCGGCGCCGACGTTCTGTTCATCGAGTCCCCGGAGAGCAGTGAGGAACTGGAGAAGATCGGACGCTCGTTTGACGTACCGTTGCTCGTCAACATCGTGGAAGGCGGCCGAACCCCGCAACTTACACCGCCGGAACTCGAGAAACTGGGCTTCTCGCTGGCGATCTACCCGGTTGCAGGTTTCCTCGCAGCGACCCAGGCGCTGAAGAACGCGTACAGCGAGATCAAAGGACTCAGGGGAACAACGCGCGCTCAGGCCACGATGTATTCATTCGAGGACGTGTGCAAACTGATGGGCTTCCCTGCAGTCTGGGACTTTGATCGTACGCACGCGGACTAACTCCGATCCACTTGACCGGCGCGGGCGCCGTGCCAAGGGGGTCGCACGTCGGTATGACGTATCCCAGCTAGTCCGAACTACCTGTGAACCGTGACTTGGAACCAGAACCTTAAGGGACCGCTTCGGCGGCCCAACTCTTTGACTTGGGGCGTTTGCACAACTTCCCGCAGCAGGTCCCCCCGCCGTGGACATCTGGACCGTAACTGGGGCGCGCGGCAAGCCAATAAATCTGACTGCCTCACGTACAACCGAGCAACGTGGAGGCGCAGAAACGAAACGGAACGTCTGTTTGGGAAAAGGGCGGGTCCGATTGCACTACAAACCCATACGCTTCCGAGCCAAACTCGACGCTCGTGACGACGCCCTGGCATTGGAGAAGAAGTTTTTGTCCAACGGATAGGTATACGTTTGGCACCTGCACGATCACTCCGCCGACAGAAATTTTGCAAGGAAGCGGTGGACTTGGCCATGTGATTTGCGGCTGAACCTGGGATTTGCATTAGCGATTCCCGGGCAACCTGAAGCTGTACTACTTCTCCACGCCGCGCGTTTCCACTGTGGGCCTACTCAAGGCATGGGCTTCGCGCGGAACCGGTCACTCGTGGCGAGCAGAATTCCATCCGGTGCGAACGGCCGCTGCGGCCGAACTGCTGTCCCCGAGAAGCCGGCTTGGATGACCGGACCACTTTGTTATCTGCCGTTGGACCCCTGACAGCGCGACCGGCGGCAGTGGGTCGACAGGCGACGACCGACTGTCGCTAACGTGCTTTATTTCCTGTTTTCTCAAGCGCGCCCCTTATCGGGCGGGCGAGCGCCTTGATAGGATGGCATTGAGCGGGCTTACTTTTTCCAGGAGTGCCGATGCCAGTTGCGCTGTATATCGACGACAACTATCACTATCAGAACGAGGAGCACAGAGCCGGGCCGATAGGCTTCGACGATATGAAGATGGCGCTCGCCGAAGCTCGACGGCTTGTCGATGATTTCCTCGCCGAAGCTCGCCAGCCGCAAATGACGGCAAGCGAATTGTTCGCGCAGTTCAAGATGTTTGGCCCGGACCCATGGATCGTTCCGCCCGATGATGATGGACCAACGGTTCCGTTTTCGGCGTGGAACTACGCTCGCGAGCGATGCGGAGCGATCTGCGCAGCCACGGCTGAGTAGGCGCCCGCTCCATCGGGACGTGTGCGTATTGGCGCCGAGCCGCCGCTACATCACCATGTCGCCACAGCTTATTTCCCGGAATAGCCCAGAATCCGGCGCGGGTTCGTCGGCGTTATCCGGCATGCGATTCATGGGCGGTTTAGCGGTGCTCGGGCGGTCTGCGTGCTGCGCGATCCGGTCATCCCAAACAGTCACACTTGGAGGTGTTTCCCATAAGAGAATACAGACGGAAGTGTGACTGTTTCGGCGTTCGGCGTGTGCTGCCGTCGCTTCGAAAACATCGGCCGGAACCTCGTAGAAGGTTTCGCCCGTGTGCCGGTTCTGGCGTCGCTTCCAGTCCAGATGCATGGCACGGAAAATTTCGCCCACATCTTTGAAAGGCGCTTTCGGCATCGGGAAGGCTTTTTCGCTGCCGTCCTTGTTCGTGCCCACGTGTCCGCCGAACTTGCCGGGAACCAGACCCAGCCACGCGAGCATGTGGCGGCGCTTGATTACGCGGCCAATGATCGTTTCGGCGTCGGCTTTCGTGATGCGCATTCCGCCGCGCAACTCGAAGCCTTCAAACAGCGCGCGATAGGCTGTGATGCGGGCACGGCTGAAACGGCGCTGCGTCATATGTTCGGCGTCGTCGCGGCGATCCGCCATGCCCAGCACGGCGGCGCTGAAGCGATCCAGGCGACGCGGGCCGCGACCGTCCGCCCAGACGTCCAGCGCGGTATCGTCCACCACCGTTACACCCAGCGCGCGCCGGATTGCGTGGCGCGTCAGAGCGTCGGATTGGGCTTGCGTGCGTTGCTCGGCGGCGCTCAGTCGGCGGGCTGCGTCATCGGTCAGGTCGGGGGCCGCCATGATGGCCGCACGGCGCTCTTCCGTCAGTTCGTTGCGCAGCTCGCGCAGCTCGTCGGCAGCCGGGGCGTCAGCCACGAGTGGCATGTTTTCGAGTGCGAACCCCGCGCGCTTGAGCGTCCACAGCAGACCGGCCGCGAAGTCGGAGCGGGCCGCATTGTCGTCTGCCTTGATCCCGGCCACGAACGCGTCAAAGTCGGATGCCTGCGCCGTTTCGCCTTCGATAGCGGCAGCGGCTTCCATACCTTCAATCATCGCGGTGCTATCGTCCATGCTGCGCGAATTATTGGCCACGAACGCGATAGACCACGCCGTAATGTAGCGAACGCGGCGCATCATTTGCGCGGCATCGGCGGGCGTGATTGAGTAGCCGCCGCCGATGAAAAACGCGCGGTGGAAGTGGAGCGGGCCATCGCGATGCTCGATGGAGAGACCGGACGAAATGACGGGGCTATGCACCACAGCGTCGTATTCGCGGCTCACTGCTTCGGGGTTCTCCCAAAAGCGCGCCTGCCGTTCATCGCCGCGGTTGTCTGCGTCAATGGCCAGCACCTTCGCGCCGCTGGCTTCGAGAAAGCGTGCGATTTCGCGCACACGTTGGCTCGATTCGCACGACACCCAGATGCGCTGCCCATCCGCGAGCGTGGCGGCCATCTCGCCATACAGCGATGCCACGGCATCCGGGCCATAGCCGTACTCTACCGTCAGATTTTGCGCAGGCTGCTGGACTTCGATGATTCGGAATTGCTCGCCAGGGCGGCATTCCTCAAGGAAGCGCACCACGCGATCATCCATGCCGGCGTCGGCCCCGATGATGCAATGGGCCGCGCTCACCATGGCGCACAGCTTGGCGAACACGTCCGAATTCTTGCCGTCATCCGTGCGGCAGGCGTCGGCCGCTTCGATGAAGCGCAGCACCTGGGCGATTTCGTCCACGAACAGATAGCGGCACGTGTCCATGATGTTCGCGTGTGCCTTCTTCGTGATGCTCGGAAGACAGGTGGCCATGGCATCCACGCTGGCCACCAGATCGCGGCTCACGCCTGCGTAATGCCAGCAGTCCAGAACGCGCGCCATTTCCGAAACGAGGCTGCGGCGGTGGCACGTCGCCACGAATCGGTGTCCGGTATTGCGCGCCCACAACGAAAAGGGGCGACCGACGTGACGCGTTTTCCCGCTGCCCATCGGTGCCCAAAGCAGGATCACGCCGTGATAATCGGACTCGCCGAGCTCGGGCAGCGCGGCGTGGATCTCGTGGCGGTGGCGCTTCAGCTTGGCTGCCGATACCGTGACATGCGACATGGCGCATTGCTCGCGCTTCGCCGTCCACAGTGCCAGTGCTCGACGCATTTCGGCCACGGTTTCAGCATGGAGCGGTGCAGCCGTTTCTTCGATGCGGGCCAGCAGCTCGTCGGCCGTGGTCTGCGTCGGGATGGTCGGCGCGCGTTTGCAGCAGATAGCCCACGCGATGGCGGCGGCTTGCTCCGCGTCGGCTTCTTGCGCCAGTCGCTTGAACCAATTTTTCTTTGCGCCTGTCAGCTCGATACGGGGCAGTGCGGCCAAGCTTGTGAGCTTTGGCAGCGGCGTGAACGCGGCGGCCGCTGATGCAATGCCATCAACTGCGGCGCGCCAGTCGTTGCCACCGATCGGCGTCGCGAGCGTCAAGGTAGGGGATGCCAGCGCCCGCTCGACCGCATCGCGCACGGCATCGGCGCCGCGCAGCATATGCAGGTCGTTGAAGTCCGTAGGCCCTTTGCGCTTGCCGTCCTCGTCGCGGCCGTCTGCGTTAGTGAATGGCGGAAAGGTCAAGAGCCCATTGATCGCCTTCGCCGCTTCCGTCGCACGCGTGACGCCCGGATTCTTGACCGGCGCCAGCGTCCATTGATCGTTGTCTGCGCACAGGATGATCGTTGCGACCGGGTATTCCTCGCGCAACGCTTGCGCCACAGGCAGCAAGTTGCCCGCGTCGAACGCAATGACTACAGCATGCTCCGAGCACTCATGCAGGCTCGCGCCGGTCGCGTAGCCTTCGCATATCAGAATAACGGGCTTACCGTTGACGGTTTGCGGCTTGCCGATCGGGAAGTACCGGCCGCGCTTGTCGCCATCCGTCAGGTAGTCCTTGTCGCGTTTAAGTCGATTGTCGGCATCGGGGAAAATCGCCTGGAGCGAATGGATCGAGCCTTGTGCATCGCGGATTGGCACGAGCAACGCGTTTTTATCGACGACCTTGAACGTGCCGGTCTTCGGGTCGAACTTTTCCCACGCGCCTTTGCGCAGGCCGTGCGACTGAATGCCTTTACGCTTGAGGTACGGGTGCGCGTCGCCGTCGATGTCGGCCCCGTTATTCCAGATGCGAATGGCGAGCTCGCCAGCGGTCGCATGGCGCTTGGCGTCGGCCGCTTCGCGCTCACGGCGTTGCGCCTCACGGCGTTCGCGCAGCTCGTGGCGCTCGGCGTCCGTCAAAGGCTCAGCGTGTTGTTGCTTGGCCTTCCAGGGGAATTTGATGTCGTTGCCGTACCGCTTATTGCAGCCAAATTTCCCGGCCGGGTGCTCGTCGGCGTGCAGCACGTACCAACCATTGAGCGTTCCGCGTGCGTCGCCTTCAACATGGATACGATGAAACTCGCCGTCGGGGACGACGTCGGCCGGATTGACGTCGATATCTTTGTCGCGCATCGCGGCGACAAATTGATCTACAACGGCGCAATCGGTCAAATACATGAGCGGCCCGCCGTAGGATTGTTGTTGAAATTCATGGAGCTAGAATTGCCACGCACTGAGATTCGAATCCCAGTGGTGGCGGCAAGGTTTGCGGCTTAGGCGCGGCGGCGGATGCGATCCGGGCGCGTGATTACGTAATGCGGACGGCCGGGGTGCGTTCCCCAGCAATGCGGCACGCGTGGCCCCAGTGCAGCGCCGTGCATATGGATCTCGCCGCAGTGCGGGCAGCTGACATAGAAGTGTTTCTTCGTCTCTTTAACGATGACGGCGTGCGGCAATTCGTTTGTCGTCATGCTGCTTCGCGCGCTGCGATCCATGCATGGACGTCCTCGGCGCGGAAGCCGACCGCCTTCGGCCCGAGCTTGACCGGCGAAGGGAAGCGCCCTGCCTTGATCCATTCATACAACGTGCTGCGGCCGACGCCCAGCTTCGCGGTCAAGCGGCCCATACGGTAAAACGCGGCATCGGCATGGCTGCCGGCCGGCTGGGAAGAAGCGTGATACATCATCGTTAGATCCTCTAAAAGAATTTTCAGTAGCGACGGGCGTCTGCTACCCAGCCAATTCTTTTGTCACGACGATTTCTTGTGGTACGGGGTGATCTGTTTGAGTCTGGAATTGTTGCTTTTTTACAACAGTTCCGTGCCGCGTTTGGTCAGGTTCGGTGGATGCGTTGCCGTGAATCATGCGCGCCGGCACCGGCCACGATCGGTGATTAAATCAGGCCGCTCGTCATCGGAAAAAACGTTGCCCACGTTTGTCGCTGAGCTCGGGTTTGGGCGTATTGCCCGCTGCAGGCAAAATGAAAGCAGGAATCCGGCGTAGCCTGTCGTGGAGCGTGATGCCACAATCGGGCAACTCGAGACATTTGGTGTGCGCGGTTCTCTCAACGGCCGATCGCAACGAGGCCGATTTCGCTCGGTGCCATAGCGTAAGCGGTTCCGGATCGTTCGGATTCACCTCCATCGTCAACGGCAACAGCGCCTTGCTCGGTAAGAGGCTAGGGGTAAACCCCTATGATCGTACTCTGTCTAATTGTTCTTGCGATAATTGCGAACCACAAAAAACAACCACGGGAACCGTGTGCTACCCCGATTCAATGCCTCGATGGTCCTACCGCCATACACTGGCGCTGACCCCACGCAGTCGGCGAACATGTCGCCGTACCAGGCCGGGTTTCTGGAGTTTGCGCAGCAGTTTGCAACGTCACGGCATCGCGCCGACCTCCTTAATGGGCTGATCGCGTACCGCGAAGCATTGCGGAACATCGGCCTTACTCAAGGGTTCCAATGGTTCGATGGAAGCTTTGTCGAAGACGTGGAGCAGTCGAGGGGACGCCCGCCCGCTGACATCGACGTCGTCACCTTTGCCTATGGGCCGCAATTCGCCGATCTGCTCGCTTATCGCGCATGGTTCGTGCAAAACCAGGCTTTGTTTAACCGTGTCGAGACCAAACGGCTTCATAATTGTGATGCGTTCTTTGTCGACATGAGGCAATTGCGTCCCGACCTTCTTGTCGACCGTACGCGGTACTGGTTTGGGCTGTTCTCGCATCAACGAGCGACAGCATTGTGGAAGGGGATGGTGCAGGTGCCGCTGGTTTCTGACGACATACAGGCGAGGACAATGCTGGAGAACCTCCAGTTTGATGACCAGGGAGGCGACGATGCTTAGGAAGCTCGAAGTCGACGCACTGAAGGCCGATCTCTCAGCCGTTGACGCAATGCTTACGTCCTTCTCGGAGGACGACGATCCAATCGGCTGGTATCAGTTCAGCGCCCGCAAGGAAGAAATCGAGCAGGCACTAGATCAGATCGTCTCGCGTCCGGTAACGCACGCGGAACTCGGCGTGTTCTTCGGTGGACGCCCCGTTCAAGGCTCACGCGGCATCAATGCTGACTTCGCCGGCAAGGCGCTCGAAGATTTACAGTCGCTCGTTTCGAAGCGTTACTCTGGTCGTGAATTTGGCCGGCTGGCTCAACGCGGACCGGTGCCGGGTGGCGACACGTCACAGATGCTCGTAACAAACATCGTGCGCGGATCCGTGGGTTTTGTGCTTGAGGAATCGGGCAACGATGTGCAGCTAGTCGAAACGCCGCTGAAGGAAGCAGTCGACGAGGTGACTGACATTCTTTCGCGGGTTGGTGCCGACGATGAGGCCGTGTTTGAGGAAGCGGCCTCTGAACTGGATGAGCGTCTTCTGGTCACGCTTCGGCAATTCTTCCAACGTCTCGACGACTTCGGTGCGACGATGCGTGTCGTCGATGGCACGCGGGATTTCCTGCTCGATCGCCATGCGGTGTCGCGTGCACGCGAGCGTACTCAGGCCATGGAAATCGTGGAGCGCGACGTCGAAATGACGGGCACGCTCTTCGTATTGCCCGAGTCGAAACGGTTCGATCTCATCACCATGGTCGAAGGCCAGCAGGCGATCCTAAAGGGAACCCTCAGCGCATCCGTTTTCCGTCAGATTCATGGCCAAGGCAACGACGAGCAGCAGCCAGTAGACCCGCGCGCCATCACTCGGACACCGTGGGTCGTCGAAATTAAGACCCGTGAGCTGCGCGAGCGGAACCGAGCGCCAAGGCAGGTACATACCCTGCAGCGGCTTGTGCGACCGGAACCGGGTGATAACTGAAGACTCGAAGCCGCCCATGAGGCGGTTTTTTCATTTCTCAGCCGGGAACAATTGAAGTAGGGGCGACCGTATGCCGACCCCAAGCGCGCTACTGCTGCCGACGCTGTTTTGTGGCCACGTCGGGGGTGAAGGAGGAAGTAGCCGTGTAATCTTCAGGCCTTCGGCGGTGTGCTTATCGGCGGTCTCGGCGGCGGAGTGTTTTTACGGCGGTTGATGGTGCCGTCGCGCAGGGCTATCGTCGAAAATGGCAGGTCAACTAAACGCCATTTCGAAAGCGCATGAAGTGCTGTTCGTCGTCGGCATCGGCCGAACCGCAGTCTTACGAGCGAAAACACCGGTATCCATATAACGCTGCCGGAGAACATCCCAAATGCATAAACCTCACTGCCTATCCGGTCTGAGCACCTGTGTTGCGCTGCTGCGGCAGAACAAGCTGGCCATCGCTACGGTGTCGAGAGCGGGACTGGCCGAGAGGGTGGGTCGAACGGCGGCTCACGTTCGATTACTGCCTTTCACTTTGTGGACGATGAAGCCGCCCAAGACCTGATCCGATTGTGGCCGTCAAATCGCGTTCAGACTTTAGGTCTTATGCCGCACACAAGTTGGCTTCTGGCCGCAGCGGCACAACGTTCGACGGATTGTCCACCAGGAGTTCTAGGCGTGCGCCGAGCACGCGCCATGCGTCTGCTTGCTCCTGCTGGCGGACGGCACGCTGGTATGTGCGCTTGATCTTGTTCTGTTCCAGATGGTTCAGGCACTTTTCGATTACATCGCCATGGACACCGAGTTCGCCCATGAGCGTCGCGCCCGTACGGCGCAGGTCATGCGGCGTCCAGCGCCCGCCTGGCAAGACAAGCGCGTCGATGTGCAGGCTGCGATGCTTCAACGGCGTGCCACTGGCCGCGCCCTGACGGTCATAGATCTGCTTCGTAATGGACTTCGAAGATACAGATCCGTTCTTGCGAGCTGCCGGGAAAAGCCACACCTCGTCGTAGTTCAGTTCGAGCAGCGCGCGGAGGTGGGTTTTGGCAAATTCGCTCAGGTAGATTGTGTGCTCCTTGGCATTTTTTGAGTGGCTGGCCGGAATAATCCAGGTGCCCGCCACCAGATCGATGTCGGCACGGCGTGCCTGGGTCAGTTCGCCAATCCGTGCGAGTGTTGCGAGCATTACCCACACAGCATGCTGCGTCGTTTTCAGGAGGTTCGCGTCCGCAAGTTTCGCCGGCAGGCTGCGGATTTCGGCCTCGGAGAGGACGCGTTCGCGCTCCTGCTCCTGACCGCCAACATGTTTTTTCTCGATGCCGGACGTCGGGTCTGCCGCGACTATCTCGCGCACCAGAGCAAAGCCGAACATCTGGCGCAGTTCGGCAAGCAGCCGGTTCGCGAGGCGTGCAGCGCCACGCGCCTTGACCGCGTCAAGCACGGACATGATGTCGGCGCGCCGGATTGTGTCGGCGTGACGGTCGCCGAGCTTCGGCAGTACATCCTTTTCGAGCCCGCGCTTGGTTTCTGCACCCTGGTCCTTACGGCGCACGAGATCGAGCGAGCTCCATTCGGTGAACAGCTGACGTACAGTCAGACGCTGCTGTTCGGCTTCGTGGCGCTTACGCTCGGCAGCCAGACGCTGTGCCTCTTCGGTACGATGATCGATGCCTTGACGTGCTTTCGCACGAATCGCGGTCGCCTCAAAGCGGGCATCCTCAAGCGACAGATGGCCATCATCGGTGCGGGCGCCATAGCGGCGCGCCAGCGTCACCGTTGTCTCCTTGCCGTTGGCGGTGTATTTGACCTGCCATGCCTTTGAGCCGTCGGTTGCGATCCGGAGCCGCAGGCCATCGCCATCGGCCAGATGATAGGCCGCCTTCTTCGGCTTCGCGCTTTCAATTCCCCGTACTGTGAGCTTTCCCATGTCGCTTCCCGTTACCGTCCGTTACCGGAATATCACCAGATTCAGCCGATCCTGACCGGACGTATCCGTGCAAACTGACTTCCGTACAGCCTTGATTATACAAGCTTTCCGGATATTTATGTAGGACTCCGGATCGTTATAAATCTTTATGGGGTGCAGGTGGTCGGAGGTTCAAATCCTCTCGCCCCGACCAAAGAAATCAAGGCCTTACAAGCAATGCTTGTGAGGCCTTTTTCTATTTCTGCGTCCGTATCCTACTCATGCACGACCGCGTCCGCTTCCTGCATATCGCCGATTCTGAAGACCGCCACTGAATCGCGCAGACCGCTTGCCCGGCTGGCCATGGATCGCGCTGCGGTGGAAACCTGTTCGACAAGTGCCGCATTCTGCTGGGTGACCTTATCCATTTCGGCAACGGCGTGGTTGACCTGCTCGATGCCCGTCGTTTGCGCGGTCGATGCGTGCGCGATCTTGCCCATGATGCCGGTGAGCTGATGCACCGATCGCATGACCTGGTCAATCGTCGCACCTGCCTCGGCAACGAGGTGGGCGCCGGCTACGACGTGCCCGGCCGACTGCTCGATCAATGTCTTGATTTCCTTGGCCGCTCCCGCGCTACGCTGAGCCAGCGTGCGCACCTCGCTCGCGACCACCGCAAATCCGCGTCCCTGGGCACCAGCGCGGGCCGCTTCGACGGCGGCGTTCAGCGCAAGGATGTTCGTCTGGAACGCGATGCCTTCGATCACGCTGATGATCTGCCCGACTTTCGACGAACTCGTGGAGATGTCCTTCATGGTCGTGACGACGCGTTCGACCACTTGGCCACCCTGGACGGCAGTGTCGGAAGCCATGTTTGCAATCGCGCTAGCTTGCGTGGCGTCCTCGCTGTTCTGCCTGACCGTGGAGGTCAATTCCGCCATGCTGGCAGCCGTCTGTTGCAGCGAGGCGGCTTGCTGCTCGGTACGTTGCGAAAGATCGGCGTTGCCTTCGGCCGTCTCGTCGGCACGCACTGCGATCGACTCTGCTGAAGTCTTGATTTGCGTGACGATGGATGTCAGTTGCACGCG
This sequence comes from Paraburkholderia sp. GAS348, assembly GCF_050434205.1. Lineage (NCBI taxonomy): Bacteria > Pseudomonadati > Pseudomonadota > Betaproteobacteria > Burkholderiales > Burkholderiaceae > Paraburkholderia > Paraburkholderia sp. GAS348. The sequence goes on along the minus strand of NZ_JBNPVT010000026.1, from coordinate 53,956 downwards.
CATCGTTTCGAGCGAGGCCATCAGGCTATGTGTGTCGCCTTTGTTCAGCTTGACTGCCACCGCAAGATTGCCGGCGGCGATCTCCCGTGCCATGCGCTGTGCCTCGGCGGGCTCCGCACCAAGCTGCCTGAGTATGCCGCGCGTAATCAGAAACGCCGCCGTCAAGCCGATCAGCAGCGCGGTTGCCACCGAGGCGGCGGTGACCACCTGCAAGGTCGCGTAGGTGGAAGCGGCGCCATTCGCTGCGGCCCGACTGCGGGTTTGTTCCAGCGTAAGCAGTTCGTCGAGGGTGGTCAGCCAGACGACCTGTTTCGGACGCACTTCGCTCACGAGGACCTTCACTGCCGCGTCCTGATCGGTCGACAGTGCCCAACTCCGTGCTTCCTTTTCGACGAGCGGCAAGGTTGCGGCTTCTTCCTGCCTTAGCATGGCGAATAGCCGGCGCTCGTCGTCGGTCGTCAGGGACGACGCGTTGAACAGGCGCCCAAGCGCCTGATAGTTCTCTGTATAAACCGCTTCTTGCCTGGCAATGGACGCCTGTTCGTTCGCGACGTCTTTCTCGTCCGTCAACAAAGCCACGTTGCGGATCGCAATGGCGATGCCGCTGACCGCGCCACGCAGGTTCGTAGCAAGTGCCGTCTCGGCGTCGTGGACTTTGACGATGTCGTCGAGTTTGCCGCGGATACTGGCTACGCCGCTCATCCCCATAGCGGAAATGGCCGTGAGCAATAGGAGTACGGTGCCGAAACCAAGCGCCAGTCGCGCGGAGACTTTAATTTGGGCCATGGCAGTTCTTTTTCTGGTCGATGGGCTGCGCGCCGATTGACGTATTTGAATGCGCGCGCTGGCCGGTTTATTGTTTGTGCCGGCAATGCTAGTGCACTCTCAGTAGCGGAAAAAACTATTTTTTTGGCGTTTGCAGCACGTAAATTCGGGCGATACGGGTTTAACCTGGCGCGATTGATATCTTCGGCATGGGACTTTAGTCCGATGCACGCCGCGCCGAATCTTCGTATGATTTGCAAACCGTATATCGAACGGGGTCGAGAGCGACGTGGAGATACTCATTTCCAGGTATGTTCCATCGCTGCGCTTTGCACTAACGTCATGGCAGACCGCATCGTTCAACGACCGACGAGAAAAATGAACGTACGGGTGGCACCCAAGGCGTGAATCTGCATATCGCGCGTCTACGTACTCCTTGCTCTAAAGCAGCGACCCCGCATGCGCGCTATGGCTGCGGGCACGTGATTTTCAGGCAACGCTGGACTTCCCGCGTCTTCTGGCACGGCGAAAGGGGATCTTGTACCGTGGATCTGGAGTTCGTTGGGACCGCCTGGGCGGCGAAAGAGCGGCTGCGGCTAAGCGGGTACGCGACGTGTTTCCCCACAACCCGGCAATCAGATCCACGGCCTTGAATCCAGCGCTCAACCCCTCCCGAGCGCGATATACCGCTCGAGGTGATGATCCTCGTCGCCCAGTTGATGGTCGATCATCACGAGGCGCTTCGCATAGTGAGCCAACGGCAACTCCCACGTCATGCCGATACCGCCATGCAGCTGAATACATTCCTCGGCGACTAGCGCCCCGATCCGGCCGATACTGTACTTCGCCGCCGAAACCGCCCGTTCCCGCACGGTGCGCTCAGCCCCAAGCGCCGCCGCAGCGTTGATCACCGCCGATCGCGCCTGCTCGATCTCGAGCAGCAGATCCGCCATCCGGTGCTGCAACGCCTGGAAGCTGCCGATCGGCATGCCAAACTGTTTGCGTGTACGCAGGTACTCAAGCGTGTAGTCCTTAGCGACATCCATCGCGCCGACCGCTTCGGAGCACAAGGCAAGCACGCCGCAACTGATCGCGTATTCGAGCGTCGCAAAACCTTCGCCGGGTGTGCCGAGCAATGCGTCGTCGCCCAGCGTGACGTTGTCGAACGCGACCTCGGCCGCGCGGCCGCCGTCGATCTTGCGATAGCCGCGCACGTTGACACCGGCGGCGTCGCGAGGGACGAGAAAGAGCGCGATGCCGGCTTCGTCATCGTCGGCGCCGTCCGTGCGCGCGGAGACGAGAAAGAGAGACGCGTTCTCGCCCTGCTGAACGACCGCTTTCGCGCCATTCAGCTTCCACGCGTTGCCGTTGCGTTCTGCACGCGTCGTCACGCGCGATAGTTCGTAGTGGCCGTCCGGCTCGCCATGCGCAAGCGCAACGAGCCGGGATCCGTCGATCAAATCGCCAAGCGCGGTCTTTTGCGTTTCATTGCCGCCACGCGCGATCGCCTGACCGACGATTAGCGTATCGAGAAACGGCTCGACCACGAGGCCGCGGCCCAGACTCTCGAAGACGACAGCGATATCGAAGCCGCCGCCGCCAAAGCCACCCTCGGCTTCATCGAACAAGGCGCCGATAATGCCGAGTTCCGCGAAACGATTCCACTGGTCGGCGCTGAAGCCCTCAGGCGAGCACGCGATCCGGTCGCGCGTTTCGAAGCCGTATTGCTCAGTGACAAAACGGTTGAGCGTATCCGCCAGCATGCGGCGATCTTCGGTGTGCTGGAAATTCATGGCGTGTGCCCCTTACAGTCCCAGGATCATTTTGGAAATGATGTTCTTCTGGATTTCATTGGAGCCGCCGAAGATCGACAGCTTGCGGTTGTTGAAGTAAAGCGCGGCAGCGCTCGCGGCTTCGTCGGGGCCGACTGGTGTGCCCTCGAAGCCATCGTGCAAGGCTTCCTCGACGAACGGCTGCGCATACGGTCCCATCGCGCGGCGTGTGAGCGAGGAGATTTCCTGGCGGATCTCAGTGCCGCGAATTTTCAGCATCGAACTCTCGGCGCCCGGTACGCCGCCGCCGGCCACCGCCGCGATCACGCGCAGGTTGGTGGTCTTCATGTTCTCCAGATCGATCTCGACGCGCGCCATGCGTGCGGCAAACGACGGATCATCCGCCAGTGGCCGGCCGTTGCGCTGCTGTTTCGCGGCGATCTTGCGCAGCCGATTGAAAGCGGCCACCGAGAAGCCGACGCCCGCGATATTGGTACGCTCATACGTGAGCAGGTATTTGGCGTAGGTCCAGCCCTTGTTCTCTTCGCCGACGAGGTTCTCGACGGGCACGCGTACGTCCGTGAAGAACACTTCGTTGACTTCGTGCTCGCCATCGAGCGTGATGATCGGGCGCACGTCGACGCCTGGCGTATTCATGTCGATCAGCAGGAAACTGATGCCTTCCTGCTTGCGCACGTCGGTGGCGGTGCGCACGAGGCAGAAGATCATGTTCGCGTAGTGGCCGAGCGTGGTCCAGGTCTTCTGGCCGTTGACGACGTAGTGCTCGCCTTGCGCGTCGCTGCCGCGTACCGCGGTGGTCTTGACCGAGGCGAGGTCCGAGCCCGCGCCCGGTTCCGAGTAGCCTTGGCACCACCAGTCCGAGCCGTCGAGAATGCGCGGCAACCAGTGGCGTTTTTGCGCCTCGTTGCCGTATTTGATCAACACCGGGCCGAGCATGTTGACGCCGAACGGCACGATACGCGGTGCGCCTGCCAATGCGCATTCATTCTCGAAGATAAATTTCTGCACGGCGTTCCAGCCCGGGCCGCCGTACTCCTTCGGCCAATGATTGGCGAGCCAGCCTTGCGCGTTGAGTATCGCTTGCCACTCGGCCATGTCGTCGCGCGTGAGGCGGCGGCCGCCATGGACCTTGCCGGCGAGACGCTGCGGGATCTTGTCGCGCAAAAAGCGCTGCACGTCGGTGCGAAATGCCTCTTCTTCAGGTGTGAAGTTCAGATTCATAGCGGGTTCTTTCCTCGATATTTATCGGACCGGCGGACCGGCGGACCGGCGGACCGGGGGCGATCAGGCCGCCACCGGTCGGGCATGTTCCAAATGACGTGCCGTCTCAAGCCGACTGGTTGAGGCTCGCGAAATCGGCGCCGCGCTCCACCAGTTCGACCAGCAGCGGCGACGCTTGCCAGAACAGCGGATCTTCTTTGGCGAACTCGCGGATGTCCGCGAGAACCGTGGCGAGGCCTACCGTATCGGCGTATTTCATCGGACCGCCGCGGTGACGCGGAAAGCCGTAGCCATAGAGGAAGGTTACGTCGACATCGAGCGGCCGCAGTGCGATGCCTTCATGCACGACGTTGGCCCCTTCGTTGATCATCGCGGCCATGTAGCGGCGCATGATTTCATCGTCGGTGAACGTGCGTGGCGTAATGCCGGCGCGTTCGCGCTCGGCGTCGATGATGGCCTCGACCTCAGCGTCCGGCACGCCGGCGCGCGAACCTTCGGGGTACAGATAAAATCCACGACCGGTTTTCTGGCCGAACCAGCCGCGTTCGCAAAGCCGATCGGCGATCTGCACATAGCGCGCCTGAGGGTTCCGCGTGGCCGCGCGCCGCTTGCGCGTGGCCCAGCCAATGTCGCCACCCGCGAGATCGGCCACCTGGAACGGACCCATTGGGAAGCCGAACGCACGCACGGCCGAATCGATCTGATAGGGTGACGCGCCGTCTTCCATCATCGCGTCCGCCGCGCTGCGATACACCGCCAGCACGCGATTGCCGATGAAGCCGTCGCACACGCCGGCACGCACCGGCGTCTTGCGCAGTTTCTTCGCGAGTTCGAACGCGGTGGCGACCACGTCCGCGCTGACCTGCTTCGGCACCACCACTTCCAGCAGCTTCATGATGTTGGCGGGGGAGAAGAAGTGCAGGCCGATCACGTCCGCGGGGCGCGAAATGCTGGCCGCGATCGCGTCGATGTCAAGATACGACGTGTTGGTGGCCAGCACTGCGCCGGCCTGGCAGACGCGATCGAGTTCGGCGAACACGGCTTTTTTCACCGCCAGGTCCTCGAATACCGCTTCGATCACCAGATCGGCGTCGGCGAGGGCGTCGTACGAGGTGCTGCCCTGCCAGCGCGTCATCACGTCGGCTTTTTTCTCCGCACTCATGCGGCCTTTGGCGATCAGACCGTCGTAGACCTTTTCGATGTGCGCGCGGCCGCGCGCGAGCGACGCGTCGTCGCGTTCGATCATCGTCACCGGCAAGCCTGCGTCGAGCACCGCGACGGCGATACCCGCACCCATCAGGCCGCCGCCCACCACGCCGATCCTGTTCAGCGCGCGTGGTTTTTCCTCGCGTGTTTCCGGCGCCTTGAGCACTTCGCGCTCGGCAAAGAACGCGTGAATCAGCCCGGCACGCTGCGGGCTGTCGATGCATTCCAGGAACAGTTTGCGTTCGAGCCGCAGGCCGTCTTCGAAAGGCTGTTCGACGGCGGCTTCCACGGCATCGACGATTTTGAGCGGGGAGAACAGGCCGCGCGATTTCTTCGCCGTTTCCGCGCGTGCGGTGGTGACGGCGGCGAGGCTCGCGGCGCGGTCGCCTAGCGCAGTGGCGTCGCGCGTGCGCCGCACTGGCGCGTGAGCGGCCAGCAGTTCGTGCACATAGGCGAGTCCTTCAGCGAGGATGTCGTCGCTGCTGCCGAGCCGGTCGACGAGGCCGAGCGCGAGCGCTTCTTTCGCGCTGGCATGGCGGCCGCTCAGGATCAGGTCGAGGGCGGCCTGCGCGCCGATCAGGCGCGGCGCACGCTGCGTGCCGCCTGCGCCCGGCAGCAGGCCGAGTTGCACTTCGGGCAAACCGAGCTTCGCGCCATTCACGGCGAGGCGGTAGTGCGCCGCGAGGGCCACTTCCAGGCCGCCGCCGAGCGCGGCGCCGTGAATGGCGGCCACCACCGGCTTCGCACACGCTTCGATGCGGTTGCAGACATCCGGCAGCGACGGCGGCACCGGCGGCTTGCCGAACTCGCGAAGGTCCGCACCTGCGATGAAGTTGCGCCCGGCGCCGACGATCAGCACGGCCTCGACGGCCTTGTCGGCATCCGCGGCTTCAATGGCGGCGAGCAGGCCGCGCCGCACGTCGGCGGACAAGGCGTTGACTGGCGCGTGGTCGATCGTGACTAGCAGGACTTTGCCGCGCAATTCGCGCGTCACAACGTCGGCGGAAGAGGTGAGGGTCATCGTGTCGTCTCCTGACGGTTGGTTACCGGGCCAGATCGAGGCAGATCGGGGCATACCGGGTCTGGCGAATTCTGCGATTGTCGGTTGGTCAAGGTTTATTGACAATTACATAGACCGTTGACAGACTGTCAAAACTATTTTGACAAAGGCCGTGTCATGGACGTCAATTCGCTGACCTTGCTGGTCGATATCCTCGATGCGGGCAACCTGAGCGAAGCCGCGCGGCGGCTGAAAATGAGCCGCGCGAACGTGAGCTACCACCTGAACCAGCTGGAGCGCTCCATCGGGCTGCAACTGGTGAGGCGCACCACGCGCCGGGTCGAGGCGACCGAAATCGGTCTGCAGTTATACGAGCACGGCCGCACGATCCAGAACGCGCTGCTGGCCGCGCGCGAGTCGGTCACCACGCTCGGACAGAGCTTGCAGGGGCGAGTGCGATTGAGTGTGCCGAGTGGCTATGGGCAACTGGTGATGTCGGATTGGCTGATCGCATTCAAGCGTCTTTATCCGGGCATCGTGCTGGATGTGATGTTCGAGAATCGCGTGGAGGATCTGATGCGCGACGAGGTCGACATCGCGGTGCGGGTGATGTCCGAGCCGCCGCAGAATCTCGTCGCGCGCGACATGGGGCCGGTGCGCTATGTTGCCTGTGCTTCGCCGGATTTTGCCGAAAGCCGCGGCATGCCGGTGCGGCTTGATGATCTGCGCACGGCGCCGTTGATTACGGCGGCGGTGGTCGGCAAGCAGTTGCGCGTGGCGGCTTATCTGCGCGACGAGCGCCACGAAGTGCTGCTGGAACCGACGATTATTTCCGAGAACTTTCTATTCTTGCGCCAGGCGGTGCTGGCCGGCCTGGGTGTCGGTCTGGTGCCCGATTACGTGGTGCAGGACGACTTGCGTCGTGGGGATGTGGTGACGGCGCTCGATGAATGGCGGTTAAGCATTTTCGGTACGAACATGTACCTGCTCTATATGCCGAATCGGCATCACACGCGCGCGGCGGCGAGTTTTATCGAGTTCATTCTGGAGCAGGTGAGGGGAAGTGGAAGAGGGGGCTCTGCTTGAGTTGCGAGCAAGCGGTTTTCCTTTGAGGAACGTGCGCATGACGCACGGAACCCTGCCGAACGGAATCCGCACACGCCGCGCCTTCCGCGACCGCGGCCAGCCCCACATGCTACGATGCTTCGCTCGTTGTGATGCCCGTCGGAGACCTGGATGCGCCAAGAGAGTGCCACTCGTTTCGATGAACAGTTTGCACCTCGCATCGCCGAGGCGCTCGCCGCGTGTTTCGGCACCACTGTGCACGCCGAAGTGCTGCCTTACGGCGGCCACGGCCACCCCACTCGCGTGCGGATCCACGCAGCGCCGATCGAAGGCCTCGGCCACTACCCGCATCCGTTGAATCTGTTTCTCACCTGGGACAGCGACGAGATCGAACGTCTGATGGGGGCGGAAGGGCAGGCGCGCTTCGCCGGCTATCTGGCCGCGTTGCCGCGCAAGCTCGAAGCCTGGCGCCATGTGCGCGAACTGGATTTTGTCTCGCACACCCAAGCCGAGCCGATGGCATTGATCGGCGGACTCGATTTTGAATCTTAAGCGGCGGTTCCAGGCGGCGTCGAAAAAATCACCCAACGCCGATCCGGCAGAAGATCACGATCAATCCGCCGCGCCAATCCGGAAGAAACGCACGCTTTGCACCAGACCCGATGCCTTGCTCTGCACCGCATCGGCCGCCGCGGCCGCCTGCTCGACCAACGCCGCGTTGCTCTGCGTCACCTGATCCATTTGCGTGACCGCATCGTTCACTTCCGCAATGCCCGCTGCCTGATCGACGCTGGCCGTCGCGATCGCCTCGACGATGCGCGTCACGCTGCCCGCGCTTTGCACCACGCCGTCCATCGTCTGACTCGCGTGATTGATTAACTGCGTGCCGGCGTCGATCGTGGCAGCCGACTCGCGAATCAGCGTCTTGATCTCTCGCGCGGCGTCGGCCGAGCGCTGGGCCAGGCTGCGCACTTCGCTCGCGACCACCGCGAAACCGCGCCCTTGTGTGCCGGCGCGCGCCGCTTCAACGGCGGCATTGAGCGCCAGAATATTGGTCTGCGCGGCGATCGCTTCGACCACCGCGATGATGTCGACGATACGCCTGGACGACGCGTGGATCTGGCCCATTGTGCGCACCGCGTCGGTCATCACGACGCCGCCGTCGCGTGCCGCTTGCGCAGCGGTTTGCGCGAGCGTGGTGGCCTCGCGTGCGTTGCTGGCATTGCGCTGAACCGAGTCGGTGAAATGCTGCATCGACGCGGCGGTTTCTTCGAGCGACGCGGCCTGTTGTTCGGTGCGTGCCGACAGATCGAGGTTGCCCGCGGCGATTTCCTGCGTTGCTGAAGAGATGGTGTTCGCGCCTTCACGAATCTCGCCGACGAAATGCCGCAAGCGCTGATTCATTTCGTTGAGTGCGGCCAGCAACTGACCGGTTTCGTCGCGGCTCACCACGGCGACATCGGTGCGCAGATCGCCTGCCGCAACCGCTTGCGCGACGCCCACCGCCTGCCTGACCGGCAACGTGATGCTGCGGCTCAGGAACCAGATCGCGAAGCTGCCCACGCCAAGCGAGCCGATCACGACCGACAGAAGCAGCACGCAGGCGAGCGTGTACGCGCGTTCTGCGGCCTCGCCCGTGCGCACGTTGGAGTCTTGCGCCTGCTGCATCACCGCGGCGACGATGCCGTCGATCGCGGCGGTCGGCGCGCGGTCGATCCCTTTGACCAGACCGTCGACAACGTGTGCCGTATTCGGATCGGCCGCGTCATAGTGCTTGAGCGCGTCGAGGTAACTGTCTTGCAGCGAGGCGTGCGTGGCGAGCGCCTTGTCGACGCCGTCAACGTTAGCGCCCAGTGCACTCAATTGATCTTTCAATCGCTGCAGGGCAGCCTGCGTCGCACCGCTCTCCTTGCTGAAGGCGTCGCGGTATTTGGCGAACGCAGCCGGATCAGCGCCGCGCAGCAACAGGTCTTTCCATTCCTGCACCTGCTTCTTGAATTCGACCTGCGCGACGCGTGCGATGTCGGCTGCCTGCGCATACTGGCTGAGCGTTTGCGCGGACCGAATTTGCAACGCATGCGTGTTCGACAATGCGTGCCAGCCTTCCAGGCCCACCACCATTGTCGCGGCGAGCAGCACGGCGCCGAGCAGCGCCAACTTAACAGCGATCTTCAGATTGCGATAAAACGTCACTGCGATTTCCTTTGGCGTACTTTAGTCCAGCTTGAACTGCGTGACGGCACTGGCAAGACTCACGGCCTGGCTTTGCAACGCGGCGGCGGCCGCCGTGGATTCCTCGACCAGTGCGGCGTTTTGCTGAACCATTTCGTCGAGCTGGCTGACCGCGCGGTTGACTTCCTGAATCCCACGCGTTTGCTCGTTGGCGGCCTGGGTGATTTCGGAAATGATGGTCGTCACGTTGGCGACGTTGCTGACGATCTCCGTCATCGTCTCGCCGGCCTGGCGCACCTGGCCCGAACCGGACGTCACGCTCGCCACGGTCGCTTCGATCAGCGCCTTGATTTCCTTCGCCGCCTGGGCGCTGCGTTGCGCGAGGCTGCGCACCTCGCCGGCCACCACCGCGAAGCCGCGGCCCTGTTCGCCGGCGCGCGCCGCTTCAACCGCCGCGTTCAACGCGAGGATGTTGGTCTGGAACGCAATGCCGTCGATCACGCCGATGATGTCGGATATCTTCACCGACGCCTGTTCGATCTCGCCCATCGTCGTGATCACGTCGGAGATTGCCACGCCGCCGCGCGAAGCGACCTGCGACGCGGACACGGCGCTATCGTCGGCCTGCTTCGCGGCGCTGGCCGACTGTGTGACCGTCGAAGTGATTTCCTCCATCGACGCAGCGGTCTGTTGCAGGCTGGCCGCGGCGGATTCGGTGCGGCCCGACAGATCGACGTTGCCCGCGGCGATTTCATTCGCGGCCACGCGCACCGATTCGCTGGTATCGCGAATCTGACGCATCACGTGGCTGAGTTTGTCGATGAAGGTATTGAACGAGCGCGCGATCTGCGCGACTTCGTCGTTGCCGGCGGCCGGCAGGCGCTGTGTCAGATCGCCTTCGCCCGAGCCGATCGCGTCCATCGCATCGCGTACTTTCGACAGGCGCTGGAACGACACGGCGGTGACCGCGGCTACGATGGCGGCGGCGATCGCGGCGATCACGAGCAAGGCGATGACCGAAGCGGTCAACAGCGATCGCATGCCCGCCGTCGCTTCCGATTTGTCGAGCGCGACGACTGCGTACCAATCGGTGCCGGGGATAGCCTCGGCGCGCAGCAGCTTCGTGCTGCCGTTCAGGTCGACTTCGACAGGGTGCTCGGCGCTGAAGAGCGCGGCCAGCTTGTCGCTGGTGAGAGCGGGGGCGAGCTCCGACACCGGCTTCAAGGTCAGCTTCGCATCCGGGTGCGCGACGATATGGCCGCTCGCGTCGATCAACATGCCGAAGCTCGCGGGGGTCGGATGAATCGCCTTGACGTTGGCAATCACGCTGTCCATCGCGACGTCGCCGGACACCACGCCTTTCACTACGCCATCGCGCACCACGGGCGCGGCGAACGCGACCACCAGCTTGCCCGTGCCCACATCCACATACGGCGGTGTCACCACCGGCTTGCCCGCTGCGGCGGCCTGCCTGTACCAGGGGCGGCCGGTCGGATCGTAGTCGGGCGGAATGCCGGTCGGGTCGGAGAACTTCGCGGTCTTGTCCGCGTAGCCGACGTACACGTTGGTGAACTTGCCGGCTGCGGCGATCTGCTTCAACGCGGCGGACGGGTCGGGTTGCAGCACCGCGTCCTGCAACGAGTTAATCATCTGACTATTGGCGGCGATCCAGTCGTCGATACCGTCTACATGACCGCTTTCGACTGCGTTCAAACTGCTTTCGATGGCATCGGCGTTATACGAGTTGGCGACGGCATAGTTGAGAACCGCGTTAGCAGCGAGCGCGACCACAACGATGGCGACGCACAGGGCGACGATGCGCGCGCGAATGGAGGAGAACATGTCGGGAGTCTTTCGGAGTAAGCAGTGAGCCGTAGTCGGTGAGGCGGGGGCCTCATACGCGGTATACGGCGTGGGCAGTTGGGACTTGAGCGGGTAATGCTTTCAGTTTCTGACGGCGGCCGGCAACGCCGCTTGTGGCGGCGCGCCGCGATGCTACACATTTTTTCGCGCGATGCGGGGTTTTCAATGGATGCCGAAACATCGCCCTGGAAATGGGTTGCGGGGCGCTGTATTCGTATGACAATAGCGGTGAGTATGACGCGCTACGACGCGAATGCATGAAAAAAACGGCCGCTGCTTTTTATCGCAGCGGCCGCTTCTTTTCGCACGGGCTGAATTGAACCTTGTTATCGTCGTTGCCGCGAGATAAACGCCGCGATTGCCTCGTTCAACGCGTCCGGCGCATCGCGATGAGGCGAGTGCCCACACGCATCGAGTTTGACCAGTTGCGCGTGCGGTACGCGCTCGCCGATCGTATCGATCTGCGCCATCGTGCCGTAGTTGTCGTCGTGGCCTTGCACCGCGAGCAAAGCTTGCTTGATGGCGGCCAGTTCATCGACGATGCGCCATTCCCTGAACGCCGCATTCAACCAGATATCGTTCCAGCCATAGAACGCGGAATCGACGTCCGAGTGATAGCGGCTGAGCTTGCTGCGCAGATCGGTGGTTTCGTAGAGCGCTTTGGTCTGCGCGATGCTTTCCACCGAGAGGTCTTCGACGAATATATGCGGTGCGATTACCACCGCGCCGGCCAATGCATCCGGATGCAGCGCTGCGTAGAGCAGCGCGATCGAGCCGCCGTCGCTATGCCCGATCACCCACATGCGCTTGCGCGCCTGCATATCGATATCGAGTACGCCGAACAAAGCAGGCAGGATATCGCGCGCTTGTGCGGTCATGAAATCGACTGGCCACTTGACGGCGTGTTCACGCGGTGTGGACAGTCCATACCCAGGCCGTGAATAGACAAGGCCACGCATGCCGAGACGCTCGCATAAGGCTTGCGGCCAGTCGCGCCACATCGCAACCGAGCCGAGTCCTTCATGCAGGAAAACGGCGATCGGTGCATTGCCTGCCGCTTCGTTCACCCAGCGGTATTCAATGCGCAACGGCCCATGCGACGCCGTGGCGGGCAGCTCTGCGAAGTCGCTGACAAAGGCCGTGGTTGCGGGGTTCTGCATGGATCACCTTATGACTGTTCGCGCAGTTTGAAGCGTTGAATCTTGCCGGTAGCGGTTTTTGGCAAATCGTCGACGAACACGATATCGCGCGGATACTTGTGCGGCGCGAGCCGTTCCTTGACGAAAGCCTTCAACTTATCCGCGAGTATCTCAGACGGCGCGAATTCGCGCTTCAACACCACGAAGGCGCGGATCTTGACGAGGCCGCCGTGATCGACGCCAACCACTGCGGCTTCCAGCACCGCTTCGTGCTGCACCAGGACCATTTCCACCTCGACGGGCGATACGTACTGACCGCTCACTTTCAACATGTCGTCGCTGCGGCCCGCATACACGTAGCAGCCGTTCGCGAGGCGTTGGTATTTATCGCCGCTGCGAATCCACTCGCCAAGGAAGGTCGCGCGCGACTTCTCCCGATTGCTCCAATACATCAACGCCGCGCTCGGCCCTTTGATAAATAGATCACCGACTTCGCCATCGGGCACCGCATGCCCGGCTTCGTCGCGCAGTTCCACTTCATAGCCGGGCACGGGGCGCCCCGTGGTGCCGTATTCGACTTCGCCCGCGCGATTCGACAGGAAGATATGCAGCATTTCGGTCGATCCGATACCGTCGAGAATCTCGCAGCCGAAATGTGCTGTAAAGCGCTCGCCGATTTCGCGCGGCAGCGCTTCGCCCGCCGACGTGCATATGCGCATCGCGACGTCGGCGCGTGGGGGCAGGTTGGGCGAGACGAGCATGCCCGCGTAGAGCGTCGGCACGCCGTAGAAAATGGTCGGGCGATGCCGCACGAGGCGCGTGAAAATGGCGTCAGCGGTGGGGCGCTCCGCCATCAATACGACCGTAGCGCCGACCGAAAGCGGGAACGTCAGGCCATTACCCAGACCATACGCAAAGAACAATTTGGCCGCCGAGAAAACCACATCGCTTTCGACGATGCCGAGAACCGGCTTTGCGTACAACTCCGCAGTCCAGTACAGATTCGCATGTGTGTGGACCGTGCCTTTCGGTTTGCCGGTCGAGCCTGACGAATACAGCCAGAACGCAATATCGTCGCAACCTGTCGCGCATGCTTTGACAGCCGGCGCGGCCGCGTCGATCAGATCTTTGAGTCGCGGTGCGGCTAAAGGCTCACTTGCGTCGCTTTCGGGCGGCTGTGAGACGATCAACTGGCAACCGTCGTGTTCGGCCGTATCCATCGCCTGCGTGACATTCGAGAGCAACGCATCCGATGCGATCACGGCGCGCGCGTGGCTGTGCGTCAGCATGTACACGTAGTCGGCTGCGGTGAGCAGCGTGTTCGCGACGACCGGCACGACGCCCGCATAGAGCGCACCGAGAAAGGCGATCGGCAGTTCGACGGTATCGAGCATCACCAGCAGCACGCGTTCTTCCGGATGCACGCCGCGTGTGCGCAGTGCGCTTGCGAAGCGCCGGGCCCGATCTTCGAGTTCGCCGTAAGAGGTGGCGCCGGTGTCGTCGATATACGCGGTCTTACCGGCGCGCGATTCATTCAGCCGAAACAGGTAGGCCGCGAAATTAAATGCCGCAGGCGGCGGTTCGACCGTCGCGGCGGGCTGACGCGCAGCCGGTTCCAGCAGGGCATCCATATGTCTCCTCCATCGGGTGAGGCGGTCCGGCGGTTATGTGCTTATGATCCGCTCGATGCGTACTGTCTGATTGCTCGATGCTTGTCTCGTGCCGCTACGCTGCGGGCAAATGCGTGATTTGCGTCAATGCGTCGATTGCAGTGTTCGATGCCTGAATCGCAGAGCGCCTGTGATAGAAACCCAATGCACGCAGGCCGCCGAGTGCTTCGCCGGTAATCGGGTCGGTCAGCGTCGTGCCTCCACCGCCGCCCGCGACCCACTGGCCTGCGACGTAGTTTTTCAATCGTTCGCGCATGGCGGGTCTCAGGCGAGCCTCCAGATCAGCGGGCGCACGCACGTTAACTCGTGCGTATCGTCTCGCCGTTTCCGAGACGCTGCCGAAAAACCTCGACAGCGTTGGTTATTGGATCAATATTTGGCGAAAATTAACTGTTCAACAAGTGCCCTGTCAAGCACTATAGTACATGTAATGTATTCAAGGGGCAGTTAAACATGAACCAAAATTACTCTTCCGCGCCGCCGGACGATCCAGCCGATGAGGACGCAAGCCGCGCGGGTCGGGCCAGGCGCGGGGCCGGCAAAGGGGCTAACCCAGAGGCCGACCCAGCGGCGGAGCGCGGCGGCGAGCGCGAGGAGCGCGATCCTTTTCTGACGGCGATGGGCGATCGCGTGCGCCTGCTGCGCGCGCGCCGCGGCATGACGCGCAAGGCGCTGGCGGCCGAAACCGGTTTGTCGGAGCGTCATCTGGCGAATCTGGAATCGGGCGTGGGCAATGCGTCGGTGCTGGTGCTGCGGCAGATCGCGGCGACGCTGAACTGCCCGCTGGCCGAAGTGATCGGCGACGAGACCACGGCTTCCGCCGAATGGCTGCTGATCCGCGAATTGCTGCAGGGGCGCGACCAGGCGGCGCTGCAGCGCGCCCGCGTGGCGCTTGCCGAGATGTTCGCGCAAGCGCCGCGCGACCCGCACCGCAAGGACCGGATCGCGCTGATCGGCTTGCGCGGGGCCGGCAAGTCGACCTTTGGACGGATGCTGGCGCAGGAGCGCAAGGTGCCGTTCGTCGAACTCACGCGTGTGATCGAGCAACTTGCCGGCTGCCCGCCATCGGAGATTCATTCCCTCTATGGCGCGAGCGCGTACCGGCGTTATGAACACCGGGCGCTCGAGGCGGTGATTCAGGAGCACGAGCGCGCGGTGATCGCGTCGCCGGGCGGGCTGGTGTCGGAGGCGGGCACCTTTAACGCGCTGCTGTCGCACTGCTTCACCGTGTGGCTGCAAGCCACGCCGGAAGAGCATATGCGCCGTGTCGTCGCGCAAGGCGATCTGCGCCCGATGTCCGGCAACAAGGAAGCGATGGATGACCTCAAGCGCATCCTGGCGGGGCGCGGCGAACTGTATGGCCGTGCCGACATGATCTTCGACACCAGCGAAAAAACCTTGGCCGACGCCTACTTGCAACTGCGCGACCGGCTTGCCGCAAGGCTCGCGGCCGAGTCGCCGGACGATGTCTGACGTGGTGTGGGATTCCAGGGTTTACTAGTCAACATGCATTAAAGTGCTTTACATGGGTATTGCGGTGCACTATTGTTCAAAAAACAAGTTTTGCATCGTCCAGTCAGGAGACGCCCCATGTCCACGCCAGAAACCGCAATCGCGCCAGTCGACTACCGCACCGATCCCTCGAAGTACAAGCATTGGAAGCTGAGTTTCAACGGTCCCGTCGCGACCCTCGGTATCGACATCGCCGAGGACGGCGGCATCCGTGACGGCTACAAGCTGAAGCTGAATTCATACGACCTCGGCGTCGATATCGAGCTGCACGACGCGATACAGCGCATCCGCTTCGAGCATCCCGAAGTCAAAACAGTGGTGCTGACGAGCCTGAAAGACCGCGTGTTCTGCTCAGGCGCGAACATCTTCATGCTGGGCCTGTCCACGCATGCCTGGAAGGTCAACTTCTGCAAGTTCACCAACGAAACGCGCAACGGTCTCGAAGATTCGTCGCGTCATTCGGGTCTGAAGTTTCTCGCTGCCGTGAACGGTGCGTGCGCCGGTGGCGGTTATGAACTCGCGCTCGCCTGCGACGAAATCTATCTGGTGGATGACCGCTCGTCGTCGGTATCGCTGCCGGAAGTGCCGCTGCTGGGCGTGCTGCCGGGCACGGGCGGCCTGACGCGCGTCACGGATAAACGCAAGGTGCGTCACGATCGTGCGGACATTTTCTGCACGGTGGTCGAAGGCATTCGCGGTGAGCGGGCGAAAGCATGGCGTCTCGTGGATGAAGTCGTGAAGCCGAATCAGTTCGACCAAACGATTCAGGCACGCGCGCTCGAACTCGCGGAACAAAGCGATCGTCCGGCGGACGCGCAAGGCGTGGTGCTCACGCGGATCGAACGCACCGACCGCGAAGACGGCCTGACTTATAAAACGCTCGACATCACGATCGATCGTGCGAAGCGGATCGCCACCTTCACGGCGAAAGCCCCGCAAGCCGGACAACCCACGGAGATCGACGCGATCGTCGCTGCCGGCACGAACTGGTGGCCGCTGCAGTTCGCACGCGAACTCGACGACGCGATCCTGTCGATGCGCACTAACGAACTCAACATCGGCACCTGGGTCTTCAAGACTGAAGGTGATGCCCGTAACGTGCTCGCTGCCGATGCCACGCTGATGCAGCACAAGGACCACTGGTTCGTGCGCGAAACCATCGGCCTGCTGCGCCGCACCTTGGCGCGTATCGACGTGTCGTCGCGGTCGCTGTTCGCGTTGATCGAACCGGGCTCGTGCTTTGCAGGCACCTTCGCGGAACTCGCGTTCGCCGCCGACCGGAGTTATATGGCGGCACTGCCGGGCAACGAAGACGAAGAACCGGCGATCACGCTGTCGGAAGTCAACTTCGGTCTCTATCCGATGGTCACGCATCAATCGCGGCTTGCCCGTCGCTTCTATGAAGAGGTCGAGCCGCTCGACGCGGTGCGCTCGAAGATCGGCGAGGCGCTCAAGCCTGTTGAAGCCGAGCGTCTTGGCCTCGTGACCGCGTCGCCCGACGATATCGATTGGGCCGACGAAATCCGCATCGCGCTCGAAGAGCGCGCGGCGATGTCGCCGGATGCCTTGACCGGTCTGGAAGCGAATCTGCGCTTCAACGGCCCGGAAACGATGGAGACCCGTATTTTCGGGCGTCTCACCGCCTGGCAGAACTGGATTTTCAATCGGCCGAACGCAGTGGGCGAGAAGGGCGCGCTCAAGGTGTATGGCAAGGGCAGCAAGGCGCAATTCGACGTCTCGCGCGTTTGATTCTTTCCGACGCGACGCAACGTAACTGAAAAAACGCCGCCTGCCTGATACGCGCCTCTCATCCGCAAGCTCTGTATTCCGACCAGGGAACCGACCATGTCATCGATCAACTACAGCGAAAAGATTCCGAACAACGTCAATCTCGCGGACGACCGCGCACTGCAACGCGCACTCGAACAGTGGCAGCCGAATTTTCTGTCGTGGTGGGGCGATATGGGCCCGGAAGGCTCGCACGGCTATGACGTGTATCTGCGCACGGCGGTGAGCGTCGACGCCGGCGGTTGGGCGCACTTCGATCACGTGAAGATGCCGGACTATCGCTGGGGCATTTTCCTCACGCCCGGCGAGCAGGACCGCAAGATTCACTTCGGCGAGCACAAGGGCGAGGCGGCATGGCAGGACGTGCCCGGCGAGCATCGCGCGAATCTGCGTCGCATCATCGTGACACAAGGCGATACGGAGCCAGCTTCGGTCGAGCAGCAGCGGCATCTGGGTTTGACCGCACCGTCGATGTACGACTTGCGCAACCTGTTTCAGGTGAACGTGGAAGAAGGCCGCCACCTTTGGGCGATGGTGTATCTGCTGCATCGCTACTTCGGCCGCGATGGACGTGAAGAAGCCGAAGCACTGCTCGGCCGCCGTTCGGGCGACGCAGACAATCCGCGCATTCTCGGTGCCTTCAACGAGAAAACGCCGGACTGGCTCGCGTTCTACATGTTCACGTACTTTACCGACCGCGACGGCAAGTTCCAGTTGTCGGCACTCGCCGAGTCGGGTTTCGATCCGCTGGCGCGCACCACCAGGTTCATGCTGACCGAAGAAGCGCATCACATGTTCGTCGGCGAATCGGGGGTGTCGCGCGTGATCCAGCGCACCGCGCAAGTGATGAACGAGCTGGGTACGGACGACGTCGCGAAGATTCGCGCGGCCGGCGTGATCGATCTGCCGACCATCCAGCGTTATCTGAATTTCCATTACTCGGTGACGATCGACCTGTTCGGCGCCGATCATTCTTCGAATGCGGCCACGTTCTATAGCTCGGGCCTGAAGGGCCGCTATGAAGAGAACAAGCGCGACGACGATCATCAACTGAACGGTCAAAGCTACAAGCTGCTCGACGTGCAGGACGGCAAACTCGTCGAGCGCGAAGTGCCGATGCTCAACGCCATGAATGAAGTGCTGCGCGACGACTACATTAAAGATTCGGTGGCGGGCGTTGGCCGCTGGAACAAGGTGCTCGAAAAGGCCGGCATCGATTTCCGCATGACGGTGCCGCATAAGGCGTTCAACCGGCAGATCGGCACGTTTGCCGGCACCCGTATATCGCCGGATGGCCGTGTGATCAGCGAGACCGAATGGGCCGCGAATGAAGCGAAGTGGCTCGCCTCGCCGGAAGACCGCGCGTATGTCGCTTCGCTGATGGGCCGCGTGACCGAGCCCGGCAAGTTCGCGAACTGGATTGCGCCGCCGGCAATGGGCGTGAACCGTCAGTCGGTCGATTTCGAATACGTGCGCTTTAACTGAGTACGGCGATTAACAACGTGCGGCGTCGTATTCGCACGAATATAGGGTGGAGGAAGTCATGAACGGCCCAGTATCGATCGAAGTTCTCAGGCAGCATCTGATCGATCCGGAAATCTGCATTCGCTGCAATACCTGCGAAGAGACTTGCCCGGTCGATGCGATCACGCACGACGAGAACAATTACGTGGTCAAGGCGGATGTCTGCAATGGCTGCATGGCGTGCGTGCCGCCGTGTCCGACCGGCGCGATCGATAACTGGCGCACCGTGTTGAAGGCCGATGCGTATTCCATCGACGAGCAGTTCAAATGGGACGTGCTGCCTGAGCAGAACACGATGGCCGTGCCGGCTGCTGAAGATGAATCGGTCGCGGCGGGAGCGTCAGTCGATGCGCCGACGGATGCAAGCGGTATTGAAGTCGATACCGTGCGCGGGTCGGTGGTCCCGCCATGGTCCGCGGCGAAACCGTACGTGAATCTTTATACGCACAAGGCGCCGACTACCGCGACGGTGGTCGGCAACTACCGGCTCACCGACGGATCGACCGATAGCGACATCCATCACATCGTGCTCGATTTCGGTTCGATGCCTTTCCCTGTGCTGGAGGGCCAGTCGATCGGTATCCTGCCGCCGGGAGCGGCCGCGGACGGCCGCACGCATCACGCGCGGCAGTACTCCATCGCGAGCCCGCGCGACGGCGAACGGCCCGGCTATAACAACGTGTCTCTCACCGTGAAGCGCGTTTCCCGGCAGCACGGCGACGCGCTCGATGGGATTTGCTCGAATTATCTGTGCGATCTGAAGAAGGGCGACGTGGTGAGCGTAATCGGACCGTTCGGCGGCACCTTCCTGATGCCGAATCATCCGAACTCGCATCTGCTGATGATTTGCACCGGCACCGGTTCAGCGCCGATGCGCGCGATGACCGAGTATCGCAGGCGGCGTCGTCTGAAAGGCGCAACCGGCAAGCTGATGCTGTTCTTCGGCGCGCGTACGAAAGAAGAGTTGCCGTACTTCGGGCCGCTGACGAATCTGCCGAAGGATTTCATCGACACGAATCTGGCGTTTTCGCGCACGCCGGGGCAGCCCAGGCGCTATGTGCAGGACGCGATGCGCGAGCGCGCGGCCGACGTCGCGCACATGCTCAAGGACGACAACACGCATATCTACGTGTGCGGGTTGAAGGGTATGGAAGACGGCGTGCTGCAGGCGCTGAAGGATATCGGCGAACAGCACCAGCTCGACTGGGAAGCGTTGTGGACGAAGTTGAAGCGGGAAGGGCGGTTGCATCTGGAGACGTATTGATCGGCTAGCGTCCGGCCGAGAGTGGGCCCGCATGCTTTGCGGGCCAAGCGGCTTTTACCAGATCGTTTTAACGTGCCGATACGCGCGAATTTTTTCGTCTTTTGTCACTAGCGGTACGGCAAACTTGCGTGCGGTTGCCACGATCATCCTGTCGGCTGGGTCCTTATGGAACTCACCGGGAAGATCGACGGACTTCGTTGCGATTTCCACATCGACAGGTATAAAGCGTACAGCTTCGATTGCCGAGACGGTGGCGAGCCAACTGCTGACATCCATCGAGAGTAGGAGCCTCTCTCGCTCCACCAGCATGGCTATTTCCCATGCGGAAATAGCCGACACAACGATTTCCCCGCCGGCCATTTCGTGCGCGATGGCAGTTTTTGCTTTCTTGCTTAACGTCGAATCGCCGGTGACCCACCAGACCAGAGTATGGGTGTCCAGAACGATCACTGCGCCGCCTCCCAGTCGTCTTCTCCAACGGGAGTGGTAGGGTTGTCGTAACGCACGACTGAGCCGCGTAGCACGTCTAGTGGACTGCGTTCTACGCCGCGATAGGGCCGCACTTCAAGCGCTGGCTTGCCGTGGTCGGTGACAATCAAGCTTTCGCCGGACGCCTCCACTTGCCGGAACAATTCGAGCGCCTTGGCCTTGAATTCAGACTTCGATACCAGATTGCCTTGCATGATAGCTCCTATAGTCATGTGCCTATAGTCACTATTGTACTCAAAAATGACTAGATGGATATAGTCATTGA
Organism: Paraburkholderia sp. GAS348; assembly: GCF_050434205.1. Classification (NCBI taxonomy): domain Bacteria; kingdom Pseudomonadati; phylum Pseudomonadota; class Betaproteobacteria; order Burkholderiales; family Burkholderiaceae; genus Paraburkholderia; species Paraburkholderia sp. GAS348. The sequence continues at coordinate 33,220 of NZ_JBNPVT010000026.1, read as the reverse complement.
TCGACTGATCCTTTGCCTTGCGCCGGCGACACCGCCCCACACGCCCGAATCACCAACTGCACGACTTCCTCCGTCGTCGCTTCGAACGCTTTCTGCGTCAGCGCGCGCTTGCCTTTGAGCGCGCGAATCTGCGCGTCGAAGTCGGCGTAGTGCTGGGTAGTCGCCCAGATCATGTACATCAGAGTTTGTGCGTTGACCGGCGCCAGCAGCCCGCGTGCGATCCAGTCGTCGATGACCTTCACCCTGCTGTCCAGCCACGGCTTCACGCGCCCCGTGAGAATGTCCTCCATATGCTCCGCGCCGTGGATGATCTCGCTCGCCCATACCTTCGAACCTAATGGCCGGCGGCGCGACAACTCCATTTTCGCGCGTACGTATCCGCCGATCGCTTCGACAGGATCGTCGCTGCATTCGAACGTATCCGCCGCGCGGTGCCAGTCTTCGAACAGGTCTTCCAGCACACGCCGGTACAACGCGAGTTTTGTCGGGAAGTAGTAATGCAGGTTAGCTTTCGGTAAGCCTGCGCGTTCCGCGATCATCGCCGTGCTGGTTCCGTCGAGTCCTCGCTCGGCGAAAACCGCTTCGGCGCACGCCAATAAATGCGCTTCATTCGACTCGCGAATATGCGCCTTGCGCCGCCGCAAAGGTGCGCGCGTTTCGTCCAGTGTCTCGTCGTTTTCCGTGATGTCGGCAGCCACGCTGTTGTCTCTCATGTTGGCCTTCATCGGCATGTGTGCCGCGTCGCGCTTCATTCTAGTCGTTTGAGCGCGGATGGACACGCGCAATCGAGGCCGTCGAAAAATCCGTGCTGCAGTGCAATGGCACGCTTCTCGCTATGTTTCCCACCGTACGAAAGGTGTTGATTTGGCGGGCTTAATCGTCTACAACCTGTCCAACTGGACAGGATTGAGAGAGCGGGCGATGCCCTAGGGTTTGCCCTCTGTATAAGAGGCAGTCGAAGGGATCGAGTGTGCACCGCCGCCGTGCGGCCACGCCCCAAACCCGCCGCCCATGCACCAGTTTCATGTCGATTCACCGAAAGGAGCGAGACGAATGAACGCGGTATCCGAAGCGCTGAAGCAGGCAGAACCCGCTACGTCGATCAGGGTCGACGGCAAGCGGCTGTGGGACAGCTTGATGACGATGGCGAAGATCGGCGCGACGCCCAAAGGCGGTGTCTGCCGGCTGGCGCTGACCGACCTCGACAAGCAGGGGCGCGACCTGATCGTCAGTTGGGCGAAGGAAGCGGGTTGCACGGTCAGTGTCGATCAGATGGGCAATGTGTTCATGCGCCGCGCCGGGCGCAATCCCGATGCGCTGCCGGTCATGACCGGCTCGCACGCGGACTCGCAGCCGACCGGCGGCCGTTTCGACGGCATCTACGGCGTGCTCGGAGGACTCGAAGTGATCCGCAGTCTGAACGATCACGGCATCGAGACCGAGCATCCGGTCGAAGTGGTGATCTGGACCAACGAAGAAGGCTCGCGCTTCGCGCCCGCTATGGTTGCCTCGGGGGTGTTCGCCGGTGTCTTCACGCTGGACTATGGCCTCTCGCGCAAAGACGTGGACGGCAAGACCATCGGCGAGGAGCTCAAACGCATCGGCTATGCGGGCGATCTGCCTTGCGGTGGCCGTCCGTTGCATGCCGCGTTCGAATTGCACATCGAACAAGGGCCGATTCTCGAAGCCGAGCAAAAAACCATTGGCGTGGTGACCGATGCGCAAGGTCAGCGCTGGTACGAAATCACGCTGACGGGGCAAGAGGCGCATGCGGGTCCGACGCCGATGCCGCGCCGTCGCGATGCTTTGCTCGGAGCCGCGCGCGTGGTCGATCTGGTCAATCGCATCGGGCTGGATAACGCGCCATTCGGCTGCGCGACGGTCGGCATGATGCAGGTCTATCCGAACTCGCGCAATGTGATTCCGGGCCGCGTGTTCTTCACCGTTGACTTCCGTCATCCCGACGACGCGGTGCTCGCGAAGATGGATGCCGCGTTGCGGCAAGGCGTGGCGGATATCGCGGGCGGCATCGGTCTGGAAACCGAACTCGAGCAGATCTTTTACTACGCGCCGGTCGCTTTCGACGAAGCCTGCGTGAAGTCCGTGCGCGCCGCGGCCGAACGCTTCGGCTATTCGCATCGCAACATGGTGTCCGGTGCGGGACACGACGCCTGCTATCTGTCGCAAGTCGCGCCGACTTCAATGGTGTTCGTGCCGTGCGTCGACGGGATCAGTCACAACGAGATCGAGGACGCCACCTTCGAATGGATCGAAGCGGGCGCTAACGTCTTGCTGCACGCCATGCTCGGAAGAGCGTGCGAGCCGGTTTCATAACGCTTTCGCAGTAGCGGTTGCGGTTTGTGGTTGATTCACCAGCCTCACCGTAGTGCCCATAAAACATGCCGCCCCGGCTCCGCTTCAGCGCAGCCGGTGGGACCGGCTACGTCCTCACATCGAAGAAGGAACGTGTATGGCCATCAAGCAAACCGGCGATATTGCGGCTCAGCGCCTATCGGCCGATCAACTCTCGTGCGAGTTCTCCGATATCGCGCCGTTGCTCGACGCGAGTGCCGCGGCCGCGGCGGCGAGCCGCTGTCATTACTGTTACGACGCGCCGTGCGTGAACGCGTGTCCGACGCAGATCGACATTCCCAGTTTCATTCGCAAGATCAGCAACGGCAATCTGAAGGGAGCGGCCGTCGACATTCTGTCGGCGAATCCGATGGGCGGCATGTGCGCGCGCGTTTGCCCGACCGAGATTCTGTGCGAGGGTGCTTGCGTGCGCAACCATCAGGACGCGAAGCCGGTGGCGATCGGCGCGTTGCAACGTCATGCGACCGATTGGGCGATGGCGCGCGGCGAGGTGCTGTTCAAGCGCGCGGCTGAAACGGGGCGGCATGTCGCCGTGGTCGGGGCGGGACCGGCCGGACTTGCGTGTGCGCATCGGCTTGCGTTGGCGGGCCATAACGTGACCGTTTACGACGCCCACGAGAAAGCCGGCGGTCTGAACGAATACGGCATTGCTGCCTATAAAACCGTTGACGATTTTGCGCAGCGAGAAGTGGCGTGGCTGTGCTCGATCGGCGGCATCGAGATCAGGCACGGCGTAGCGCTGGGACGTGACGTGGATCTCGATGCGCTGCGCAAGCAATACGATGCGGTCTTCCTCGCGATCGGTCTCACGGGCGTGCGCGCATTGGCGATGGAGGGCGAGGACCTGAGTGGCGTGATGAACGCAGTGGATTTCATCGAACAGGTGCGCACCGCGGCTGACTTCGGCACGGTGCCGGTGGGCCGCCGGGTCGTCGTGATCGGCGGCGGCAATACGGCAGTGGATGCCGCCGTGCAAAGCCACAAGCTCGGCGCGACCTCGGTGACGATGGTGTATCGCCGCGGCGTCGAGTCGATGAGCGCGACGTGGGCCGAGCGCGATTTCGCGCAGACCAACGGCGTCACACTTGTCACGTACGCAACGCCGGTGCGTTTGATCGGAGCAGGCGGCGTGGTGACAGGTGTCGAATTCGAACGCAAGTCAAGCGATGGCGATCAGGAGCGCTTCGTGGTCGGGGCCGACATGGTGCTCAAGGCAATCGGCCAGACGCTGGTGCCGGTCGGTATCGAGCGCGAACTGTTGACGCTGGACGGCAGCCGTATCGCGGTCGATGCAAACGGACAAACCTCGCTGCCAGGCGTATGGGCGGGTGGCGATTGCGCGGCGACGGGTGGGATCGATCTGACGGTACAAGCGGTGCAGGACGGCAAGATCGCCGCCGCGGCGATTGACGCCCAGTTTGCCCGCACAGCCGTCAAAGCCGCCTGAGCCACTCAAGTCACTTAAGCCACGCATCCCATCAGACAAAAAACAGCAGTCCCCAAGGAGCCGAACATGGCCGATTTGCGCTGTACGATTGCCGGCATTACGTCGCCGAATCCTTTCTGGCTCGCCTCCGCGCCGCCGACCGACAAAGCCTATAACGTGAACCGCGCGTTCGAAGCGGGCTGGGGCGGGGTCGTGTGGAAGACGCTGGGCCTCGACCCACATGTAGTGAACGTCAGTTCGCGCTATGGCGCAGTGCAATGGAACGGCCAGCGCATCGCGGGCCTGAACAACATCGAACTGATCACCGACCGTCCGCTGGACGTCAACCTGAAAGAAATCGCCCAGGTCAAACGCGACTGGCCAGACCGCGCGATGATCGTCTCGCTCATGGTGCCGTGCAACGAGCGCGACTGGAAGTGGATTTTGCCGCTCGTCGAAGACACCGGCGCCGATGCGGTCGAACTGAATTTCGGCTGCCCGCACGGCATGAGCGAGCGCGGCATGGGTGCGGCGGTGGGGCAGGTGCCCGAGTACGTCGAGATGGTCACGCGCTGGGTCAAGGAGGGCTCGAAGCTGCCGTGCCTCGTCAAACTCACGCCGAATATCAGCGACATCCGCCTCGGTTCGCGCGCGGCCTATAAAGGCGGCGCGGACGGCGTGTCGCTGATCAACACGATCAACTCGATCGTCGCGGTCGATCTCGATGCGATGTCGCCGTTGCCGATGGTCGACGGCAAAGGCACGCACGGCGGCTATTGCGGACCGGCGGTCAAGCCGATCGCATTGAACATGGTGGCCGAAATCGCCCGCGACGTGGAAACGCCGAATCTGCCGATCTCCGGTATCGGCGGCATTTCGACATGGCGCGATGCGGCCGAATTCATGGTGCTCGGCGCGGGCAGCGTGCAGGTCTGCACGGCGGCGATGCACTATGGATTCCGCATCGTCTCCGATCTCGCGGACGGTCTTTCGAACTGGATGGACGAAAAAGGCTATGCGACGCTCGACGACATTCGCGGCCGCGCCGTGCCGAACGTCACCGACTGGAAGTACCTGAACCTCAAATACGACATCAAGGCGCGCATCGATCAGGACAAATGCATCCAGTGCGGCCTCTGCCATATCGCCTGTGAAGACACGGCTCACCAGGCGATCATGAAAGAAAAAGATGGCGTCCGGCATTTTGAAGTGATGGACTCCGAGTGTGTCGGCTGTAATCTGTGCATGCATGTGTGCCCGGTCGAGCAGTGCATCACGATGGAGCGTGTGGACAGCGGCGAGTACGCGAACTGGACCACGCATCCGAACAACCCTGCGCGGGTGAATGCCGGTGAAAGCGACACGTCGGACGCGGCTGAAACCGCAGAGCACGCCCATGCCCATGCAGCAAAAGCAGCCTGAAACATGAGCTACCTGTAGGAAACGAAACAAAGCGAAGCGCTTGTACTGAACCTGTAGTTTTCCCCAAGGCCTGACGCGCCGCCAGAAGCCGCGCAGGCCTCAACGATCAGTGGAGATCTTTCGATGAAGCAGACAGTGCAATCCGTCGATCCGCAGTTTGCGGCCGGCGCGCAGGGCAGCAGTCTTTATAACGATGACCTTGCGCCGACCGGCGTCGCACAGCGCACGTGGCGGTGGTATCACTTTGCCGCGCTCTGGGTCGGCATGGTGATGAACATCGCGTCGTACATGCTCGCGGCCGGCTTGACGGAGGAGGGCATGTCGCCGTGGCAGGCAGTGGCGACCGTGCTGCTCGGCAATCTGATCGTGCTGGTGCCGATGCTGCTGATCGGGCATGCGGGCGCGAAGCACGGCATTCCGTATGCAGTGCTGGTGCGCTCCTCCTTCGGCACACAAGGCGCGAAACTGCCGGCGATGCTGCGGGCGATCGTCGCGTGTGGCTGGTACGGCATTCAGACATGGCTTGGCGGCAGCGCGATCTACACGCTGCTGAACATTCTGACCGGCAACGCGCTGCACGGTGCGGCCTTGCCGTTCCTCGACATCTCGCTTGCGCAGCTCGCGTGTTTCCTCGTGTTCTGGGCATTGCAGATCTACTTCATCGTGCACGGCACCGATTCGATTCGCTGGCTCGAAAGCTGGTCCGCGCCGATCAAGATCGTGATGTGTATCGCGCTGGTGTGGTGGGCCACCTCGAAGGCGGGCGGCCTCGGCTCGATGCTGTCCGCACCGTCGCAGTTCGTGGCGGGTGGAAAGAAGGAAGGCCTGTTCTGGGCGACCTTCTGGCCCGGCCTCACGGCGATGGTGGGTTTCTGGGCGACGCTGGCGCTGAATATCCCCGACTTCACACGCTTTGCCAAAACACAGCGTGATCAGATCATTGGCCAGTCGGTGGGTCTGCCGATACCGATGGCGCTGCTCTCGGTGATTTCCGTGGTGGTGACGTCGGCGACCGTGGTGATCTATGGCAAGGCGATCTGGGACCCGATCGATCTGACGAGCCGCATGACCGGCATCGGCGTCGGCCTTGCGTTGATCATCCTGACGCTGGATACGATGTGCTGCAATCTGGCGGCGAATCTCGTCGGCCCGGCGTATGACTTTTCGAGCCTGTGGCCGAAAGGTATTTCGTATCGTGTCGGCGGCATGATTACCGCGACCATCGCCATTGTGATGATGCCGTGGAAGATTCTCGCCACCACGCAGGGCTATATTTTCACGTGGCTGGTCGGTTACTCGGCTTTGCTCGGTCCGGTGGCGGGCATTCTGATGGTCGACTACTTCCTGATTCGCGGCACACGGCTGGATCCGCGTGAACTGTTCGACGAGCATGGCGAGTACAGCTACACCGGCGGCTGGAATATCGGCGCGGTGGTGGCGCTCGTGATCGGCGTGCTGCCGAATCTGCCGGGCTTTTTGCACACCGCGTTTCCGGCATCGTTCCCGAATGTGCCGGCGATTTTCAACACGCTCTATACCTATGCCTGGTTTGTCGGACTGGCGTTGGCGTCGATCGTATACAGCGCGTGGATGAAGCTGAGCAAAGGACCGAGCGCGCGCGTGGCGAGTGCCTGAGTGTGTCTGAGTATGCGGGAGCGAGTGAATGAACGAGTGCACGAACTGTGCACCAGCAGAACGAAGTACGTAGCACCGAAACCAGCAGTTCATAAGGAGGCGGCAACATGACGACCCTGATTCGCGGCGGCACGATTATCGACGCGGACAACACGTATCGTGCGGACGTGTTGTGTGCGGACCCGCAGGACGGCGGTACGATCCTGCAGATCGGAGCGGACCTGGCGGCGCCGGCCGGCGCCACCATCGTCGATGCGGGCGGGCAGTACGTGATGCCCGGCGGCATCGATCCGCATACGCACATGGAGTTGCCGTTCATGGGTACCACGGCCAGCGACGATTTCTATACCGGTACCGCCGCGGGTTTATCCGGCGGCACGACCAGCATTATCGACTTCGTGATTCCGAGTCCGAAGCAACCGTTGATGGAGGCCTTCAAGGAATGGCGCGGTTGGGCTGAAAAGGCGTCGGCGGACTACGGCTTTCACGTCGCGGTGACGTGGTGGGACGATTCGGTCTATCGCGACATGGGCACGCTGGTGCACGAACACGGCGTGTCGAGTTTCAAGCATTTCATGGCCTACAAGAACGCGATCATGGCCGATGACGAAGTGCTGGTGAACAGTTTCTCGCGTTCGCTCGAACTCGGTGCGCTGCCTACCGTGCATGCGGAAAACGGTGAACTGGTGTTTCAGTTGCAGCGTCAGTTGCTGGCAAAAGGCTTTACGGGTCCTGAGGCGCACCCGCTGTCGCGGCCGCCGGAGGTGGAGGGCGAGGCTGCCAATCGGGCGATCCGCATCGCGCAGGTGTTGGGCGTGCCGGTGTATATCGTCCACGTGTCCTCGAAAGACGCGGTCGACGCGATCGCGCGTGCCCGCAGCGAGGGCCTTCGCGTGTTCGGCGAAGTGCTGCCGGGCCATCTGGTGATCGACGAAGCGGTGTATCGCGATCCCGACTGGACCCGCGCCGCAGCGCACGTGATGAGCCCGCCGTTCCGTTCCGCGGAGCATCGCGAGGCATTGTGGCGGGGTCTGCAAGCGGGCCAATTACACACTACCGCGACCGACCACTGCGTGTTCTGCGCGTCGCAGAAGGCGATGGGCCGTGAAGACTTTACGAAGATCCCGAACGGCTGTGGTGGCGTTGAAGATCGCATGGCGGTGCTTTGGCATCATGGTGTGAATTCGGGACGTCTCACGCCGAACGAATTCGTGCGTATCACGTCGACTAACGCCGCGCAGATTTTCAACCTGTATCCGCGCAAAGGTGCGGTACAGGTGGGCGCCGATGCCGACCTGGTCGTGTGGGATCCGCAGGCAAGTAAAACCATTTCGGTGAAGACGCATCATCAGAAGGTCGACTTCAACGTGTTCGAAGGGATGACGGTGCAGGGCGTGGCGATGCATACGCTCACGCGCGGCGCGCTGGCATGGACCGATGGCGAGCTGCGGGCAGTGCGGGGTGCAGGGCGTTATCTGAAACGCCCGCCGAATCCGGCTTACTTCGATGCGATCCGGGTGGCCAATAAGCGGAAGGAGCCGCATCCGGTGGAACGGTAAGCAGCATTCGGAACAGCCTGGCAAGTCTTTATCGATTCAACCTCATCCTGCACGAGCTGGCGCACTGCGCCGGTTCGTGCTGTCTCGCTTCCAAGTAGCGCCGGCTGTATGACGCGGCGCTTCATCCCGTTCGAATAGCGACTCGCGCGTTTGCCCGCTGACAGCGTCTGTGTTGCGCGTCGCAGGAGCGACTTCGTAGTCCGCCGTTCTAAGGGCGCGCATATATCCAGTCATCCTGCAGAAACCGGTAGGCTGAGACAAAACCACCCACGGGCGGGCATTGCCTCGTGCCATATCATTTAACTCAGGTATCCAAAGAATTATGTTGATCAATGGGTTGTCATGCTATGCGGCCCGATTGGGTACTTGTCATGGCCGCCGGCGTGCCGGCCATGCGTGTCGATTGCATGCCTTGCGGTGGAGACGAATATGAAGAGTATTAGAGCGGGTACGGTCGGTGTCGCGCTGGCGAGTGGCTTTATGGCGGCCTGTAATGGATCAGTCGAGGATGCGCCGTCGGGTGCGGCCCCGGTCGCGCACTCCGCGCAGAATTTAGCGCAGGCGCGGCCAATTGGCGATCCACTGGCGGAGTATCAGTGGCATTTGAAGAACACCGGTCAAAGCGCATTTTCCATGGGCGCAGGTTTGCCCGGCATGGATCTGAACGTCGACACAGCGTTTGGCGCAGGATGGACCGGCAAGGACGTAAAGGTGCTCGTGCTGGATGACGGTCTTGAGATCGCCCACGAGGATCTTGCAGCCAATGTCGCTCCGGACATGCTCTACAATTTCGATCCCGCCGCGCCGGATGCACACGATCCGACGCCCGTCCAGGAGAATGGACATGGCACGTCGGTCGCCGGCATCATCGGTGCGATCGCCGACAATCAGGTGGGCGGTCGAGGGGTGGCGCCCGGTGTGCGTCTGGGGGGCGCCCGCTTCATCGGATACACAGGCTCGCGCAATTCGTGGGCGAGGGACACATTCGACGCGTTCGGCGGAGCGCCGTTTTCGAGTCGAGCGGATGTGCTCAACGGGTCGTTCGGGCGTGTGACGATCTATCCGCTCGAGCTGGTACCGGGCCAATCAGTCGAGTCTCTTGCAGCCGAGGGACTGGAACAATTGCGCAAGGGTAAGGGCGCTGTTTTTGTCAAATCGGCGGGCAATTCCTATGCCAGCGTTGCTGGCAGCGCGAGCTATTGCGCCCATGCGGTTGCGGCTGGTGTGACGTGCTCGAATGCCAATTCCGATCCGCTTGGAACAGTGCCGCAAGCAGTCATTGTCGGCGCAATCAACGCCCGTGGCGTTCGTTCGAGCTACTCGAGTGCCGGATCGAATTTGCTCGTGTCCGCGTTCGGCGGCGAATATGGCGGGGTGAGCGGTCCCACGATCGTGACATCCGACCTGATGGGATGTGTTCGCGGCTACGCCAAACGTGCCGTGAATAACAGGCCCGCCAACGACTTCGACAAACCGGATTCCGCGACTGGCAAAGCGTTTAATCCAACGTGCAACTACACCTCGCTATTCAATGGCACGTCCTCCGCGGCCCCGATGGTGAGCGCGGTGGTGGCCCTGATGCTCGAGGCCAATGCGAACCTCACATGGCGTGATATCAGGTACATCTTGATGAAAACGGCCAGGATCGTTGACGCGGATCGCAAGCCGGGAGAGGTTACTTTGCCATCGGGAGAAAAATATGCGCCGCAGCCCGCGTGGACGCGCAATGCTGCGGGACTGTGGTTCGACAATTTCTACGGATTCGGTCTCGTGGACTCGGCACGCGCGGTGGCATTGGCGAAAACCTATACGAACCATCTGACCGGACGCATGACCAGCACGGGTGACGCACTGCGCTACGCGGCGGCACAAGACGAGCCGGGCGTGGTGGTGCCAGTCGGCTCCGCGAGCGGCGTCGACACGTCGCTGGTCTACAGCAGCAACAACATCGGCAGGATCGAGGCCGTGCAACTCACGCTTTCGCTCAGGGACGCCAGCATGCGGGATCTGGCGGTGGAACTGATATCGCCGGCGGGTACCCGTAGTGTGTTGTCGAACGCCTATAACGCATTCTGGAATGAAAGTCGTGATGTCAGCGCGTTGACGTTGGCCTCCAACGCCTTCAATGAAGAGTCGGCAAAGGGTGTCTGGAAGGTTCGATTGATTGATACGAACTCCCGGAAAGGCATGCTCCCGACGCGACTTGCCAGTGCGCAATTGCGCGTGTATGGCCGCTGACCTACTTTTGTGATCGAGAAGCTGAGATGAAGACACAACACACTGTTGTATTAGCAGGTTTCGTGTTTATCGGGCATGCGCTCACGGCTCACGCTCAGGACGCTACCGATTTGACGCCCGGCCGGATAGCGCCGGCGAATGTCGTCCAGCAAATGCAATATGAGGCGCCTGTGCGGATCGGGGCGGTTTCGGTCCGGCCTTTGCCTCAAGGCGGCCAACACCCGCTTTCGACCGACGCCAGCCAATCGACACTGGTTGCGCGCACAACGGACAACCTCATCGGCGTCAGTGCCAATGAAATGGTCGTGATCGAGCCCAACGCATCGGCGGTGCAAAAGAAGATCGCGGAACTGGCGGCCGATGCCGCCGTAAGATTGTATGCGGGCAGAGGCATCACCGTGGTGCGGGTGAAACGGTTCTCCGATCTGCCGGCGCTTCAGCAACGACTCGCGGAAGCCTTTCCCACCGCGCGGTTCGATTTACCGGTCATGTACATCGAGAACGAGCCGCACTAGTTGCACGACACCTTCGTTGTTCACGCGGCGGTGAATTGGGCAGTTGCTTTCATTGGGCTTGCTCATCATCGCCGCGCATCGTTCCACTCCCTCCCGCGTTTTCCCCGATGGCGTCGGACAAGCGTTCCGTGTTGCCATGCATGCTACCTTCTCCTATCTGCTGTAAAGTTAAATCCGACGTTGCACCAGATATTCTTGCTGTCCGCTTAGCACGCAGGCGCATATGGATCGGAAACCTGATCCTTTGTAAAAACGCAGGCCTTTTGCTACAGTCCGCCCACTTCGCCTGGTCCATCCGGGCCGGCGGACACCATGGAATACAAGATCCAGCCACCGACGTTGCAAACTGACGTAGCAAACATTACGGAGTCACCTGATGAAGTCGATTCGTTCCATTCTGCTGATCGCGCTGCTGCAAGCGGTGACCATGAGCCCGGCCTTCGCTGCTGACGAGCTCGCGCAGATCAAGTCCGCGGGCGTGCTCAAGATCGGCACCGAAGGCACCTACGCACCGTTCACGTACCATGACGAATCCGGCAAGCTGACCGGCTTCGACGTCGAGCTCGGCACGGCGATCGCGCAACGCCTGGGCGTCAAGCCGCAATTCGTCGAAGGTAAATGGGACGGTTTGATTGCCGGTCTCGATGTGAACCGCTACGACGCGGTGATCAATGAAGTCGCTGTTACCGACGCGCGCAAAGCGAAATACGATTTCTCGGACCCGTACATCACGTCGCATGCGGCGCTGATTGTGCGTTCGGACAACACCACGATCAGGACGTTCGACGACCTGAAGGGCAAGAAGTCGGCGAATACGCTGACCAGCAACTTCGGCAAGATCGCGGCTGCGCATGGCGCGGAGGTGATTCCCGTGCAGGGCTTCAACGAATCGGTCGACCTGTTGACCTCGGGCCGCGTCGACGCGACCGTCAACGATTCGCTGTCGTTCCTCGACTTCAAGAAGCACAAGCCGGATGCGAAGGTAAAGATCGCCGCGCTCGATACGGCGGCGGACAGCAGCGACAAGTCCGCGGTGCTGATCCGCAAGGGCAACCCCGAGTTGCAGGCGGCGATCAACAAGGCCCTCGCCGACATCAGGAAAGACGGCACGTATTTGAAGATCTCGCAGAAGTACTTCGGTAAAGACGTTTCCCAATAAGCGTCACGTGCGAGTCTGAATCATGCCGGCATGGTTGCATCTGATGGCGCAGTCGCTATGGCCCCTGCTGTATGCGGGGCTCGTCTTTACCGTGCCGCTCACATTGGCATCGTTTGGCATTGGGATTGTCGTGGCGTTTATCGTCGCGCTGGTCCGGCTATTCGGGCCGCGCTGGGCGGTAGCGTGCGTGCGCTTCTACGTATGGCTGTTTCGCGGCTCGCCCTTACTGGTGCAACTGTTCGTGATTTTCTACGGACTACCGAACGTGGGCATCGTGCTCGATCCGTTGACGGCGGCGATCATTGGTTTTTCGCTGAATGTCGGTGCGTATAACTCGGAAGTGATACGCGGCGTGATCGAGTCGATTCCGAAGGGGCAGTGGGAAGCGGCGTACTCGATGGGCATGACGCGTGAGCAGGCGCTGCGCCGCGCGATTCTGCCGCAAGCGGCGCGCGTGGCGCTGCCGCCGCTGTCGAACTCGTTCATCGCGTTGGTGAAGGACACATCGCTCGCCGCGGTACTGACGGTGCCTGAGGTGTTTCAGGCGGCGCAGCGAATCGCGTCGGTGACCTATGAACCGTTGATTCTGTACACCGAGGCGGCACTGGTTTATCTCGTGTTCAGTTCGGTATTGTCGTCGGCGCAAGTCCGGCTCGAGCGCAAGTTCGGCCGCCACGCACTTTTTCAGGCGAGCAACTGATGATTCGACTGGAAAAAATCGACAAGCACTTCGGCGAGAATCGGGTGCTGAATTCAGTGGACCTGCAACTCGCGCCGGGCAATGTCACCGCGCTGATTGGCCCATCCGGCAGTGGCAAGAGTACGCTTTTGCGTTGCGTGAACCTGCTGGAAATCCCGGAGGCCGGATCACTTGAAGTTGGTGACCAGCGCCTCGAATTCAGCCGTGACCACAAGCCATCGCGCGAGGCGGTGCTGACGATACGCCGCCGCACCGGCATGGTGTTCCAGAATTTTCAGTTGTTTCCGCACCTGACGGTGCGCCAGAACGTCATGGAAGGATTGCTGACCGTACTGAAGTGGGACAAGGAGAGAGCGCGCATACGTGCGGACGAATTGCTTGAGAAAGTCGGCATCGCGCACAAAGCGGACGCATGGCCCTCGACGCTTTCCGGCGGCCAGCAGCAGCGCGTAGCAATCGCGCGGGCGCTGGCACCGTCGCCGGAAGTCTTGTTATGCGACGAGCCCACCTCGGCACTGGATCCCGGACTGGCTGCGGAGGTGGTGGACGTACTCAAGCAGCTCGCCACGGAAGGCATGACGATGTTGATGGCGACCCATGATTTGCGTCTTGCCGCGACGATTGCGCGAGACGTGGTATTTCTGAATAACGGCGTGGTGGTGGAGGCGGGCCCATCGCGCGACATTTTCATGAATCCGCGCGAACCGGAGACAGAGCGCTTCGTGTCGACGCTTACGCATAGCTTGCCGGACGCATGGACGGAGCGGAGCTGACCTGAGAGAGGACAAGACGGGAAGAAAGCCAGTCTGTCGACAGCCAGTGGCGCAGCAAAAAAGAAGAGGGGCGCCGAAGCGCCCCTCAAAAAAATTAACGATAGACAAACAATAGACCACTGGTTTGCTAGCGGACTCTTCCGGCGAGCACGAAGTGCGAGTCGGGAGGTATGACGCCTTTGTCACATGCGCCGAATTCCAGATCAAGAACCCCCAAAAACCTCAAATCGCCACACGCTCCGCGTCATCACTCAACGCCACCTCAAAAAACCGTTCCCGCGCAGCGGCATTAGCCCGTGCGTAAGCCCGATTAACCCCACTAATCACAGCCCGAATAGAAGCCGTCACCAGATTGGCATCAATCCCAACCCCAAACGCACTTCCAACCACATCGGCCCCGGCCATCTCAGCCACAGCAACAGCGCGAGCATCGGCGCCTTGAGTCAGCGCCCGCTCTTCATAGTGCTGAATCCGCACAGGCGCCCCAATCGCATGCATCAACGCATCAAGCGGCCCATTCCCTTCCCCGCTCAAGACGCGCCGCGAGCCATGAATATCGACAGTGAGCTTGATATGTTCACGCCCGTCGCGCTCAGACAAACTATGTCCAACATAATGAATCGGCGCAGCACTGTGCACATACTCCTGCTGGAACAATTCCCAGATCTGCGAAGGCGTCACTTCTTGCCCGCTGTCATCGGTATAACGTTGCACGGCGGAGCTAAAATCGACCTGCAAGCGCCGCGGCAACACCACCCCGTAACCCTGCTCGAGCAAATAAGCAATCCCACCCTTACCAGACTGACTATTCACGCGAATCACCGAATCATAAGTCCGCCCAAGATCGCTCGGATCAATCGGCATATAAGGCACCTCCCAGACCGCATCCGGTTTCTGCACAGCAAAGCCTTTCTTGATCGCATCCTGATGCGAGCCGGAGAACGCGGTAAACACCAGATCGCCAACATACGGATGACGCGGATGCACCGGTAACTGCGTGCATTCCTCGGCGGTTCGCGCGACTTCATTGATATTCGAAAAGTCGAGCTCAGGATCGACACCCTGCGTGTACAGATTCAACGCGAGCGTCACGAGATCGACATTGCCGGTACGTTCACCATTGCCGAACAAACACCCTTCGATACGATCCGCACCCGCCATCACCGCCAGTTCCGCGGCCGCCACCGCGGTGCCCCGATCGTTATGCGGATGCACCGAAATGATCAACGAATCGCGACGCGCGAGATTGCGATGCATCCATTCGATCTGGTCGGCGTAGACATTCGGCGTAGCCATTTCCACGGTAGCGGGCAAGTTGACGATCGCTTTGTGCTCGGGCGTCGGTTGCCAGATATCGAACACGGCGTCGCATACTTCCTTGGCGAATTCGAGTTCGGTGCCGCTGAACACTTCCGGGCTGTATTGCAGCGTGAACTGCGTTTCCGGTGTGGCATCGACGAGACGCTTCATCGTACGCGCGGCGTTTTGCGCGAGTTCCTTGACGCCGCTTTTTTCGAGTCCGAACACGATGCGGCGGAATTCCGGCGCGGTGGCGTTGTACAGGTGGACGATGGCGCGCGGCACGCCACGCAAGGATTCGAAAGTGCGTTCGATCAGATCGTCGCGGGCTTGCGTCAACACTTCGATGGTGACGTCGTCAGGGATATGGCCGCCTTCGATCAGCTCGCGCACGAAATTGAAGTCGGTCTGCGAGGCGGACGGAAACGCGACTTCGATTTCCTTGAAGCCAATTTGCACCAGCGTCTTGAACATGCGCATCTTGCGCTCGGCGTTCATCGGTTCGAACAGCGACTGGTTACCGTCACGCAGGTCGGTACTCATCCAGATCGGCGCGCGCGTGATGGTGCGCGACGGCCACTGGCGGTCCGTCAAGTTGATCGGCTTGAACGAGCGATACTTGGTAGCAGGGTTCTTCAACATTTTCATCATCCTTGGGATCGATCAACCTGGTGTCGACCGGACGACGAAAAAACAAAGCATGGCCGCCGGTCGGAAACCGGGGCTGGGTCAGTTACTGGGGAATTGAGCGGTGCTTCGGGTGTTTCAGATGGAAGCGCGCAGCAGCAGACCTAGCCCGGTAGAGCGGGCTAGTAGTAGCGATAGGATGGTCTGGGCGCGGTACATGGTGCGCAATGGGAACATATTATTGGGACCGCGTCAAGCGCGGCGCAGTGAAGGACGCGCCGACCGGTGGGGCTTATCGCTGCCGGGGCGCGCTGGGACCCGAGCCGGTCATGCCAGTCACCTGGGTTTCACGAAACGCAATGTCATGCGATCCGATTCGCCGATCGCCGCGTATTTCGCCCGATCGACGTCGTGGCCTTCATATGTGGGCGGCAGCGACCACACGCCGTTCGGATAATTTTTCGTGTCGCGGGGATTGCTGTTCGCCTCGCTTTGGCCAGCCAATTCGAAACCGGCCGCGCGCGCGTGTTCGATGACATAGGCTTCGGTCACATAGCCGGTGTCGATGGTCTGTTGCAGGGAGGTGCCCGGCGCCGCGCGATGTTCCTCGACACCGAGAATCCCGCCCGGCTTAAGTGCCGCGTAGAAGGCGCGCAGGTTCGCGTCGATCTCGCCGTCCTTGATCCAGTTGTGGATATTGCGGAAAGTCAGCACCTGGTCGACGCTGCCATCGGCCGGAAAGCCGCTGAACCGGCCCGCTCGCAGCGTGCCGACCACCACATTGCCGTAGATGGCCGGCGTGGCCGCCAGCTTGCGCGCGAATGACGCCCGGCCAGTCTGCTCCTCTGCTGCCGATGCGGCGTCCGGGCTGTCGTATTGCGCCTCGTACAGTTTTCCGTGGTCGTGCAGATAGGGCGCGAGTATCTCCGTGTACCAGCCGCCACCGGGCGCGATCTCCAGCACGGTTTGCGACGACGTCACGCCGAAGAATTGCAGCGTTGCTTTCGGATGGCGGTAGACGTCGCGTGTGCGGTTCTTGTCGCTGCGCTGCGGCCCGGAAATTGCGGCGTCGAGCGAGGCTGAATCAGCCGCCGCGGAGGAGGTCGACGCCGTCGGGGCGGCGCAGGCGGCGAGCAGCAGCGCCGCGCTCAGTGCCGCGAGCGTGAAACGCAGCGCGCGGGCTTGGGGAGTGGGGTGGGTGTTCATGGCATCCATTATCGGGCGCGATCCGTCTGGAAAGAAATCGCCAATCGGCATAACGATATGCACCGGCGGTATTTGCCATGTCGTGGGGGCTTCGGTTCAAGCTTTCAGGCTTCGGCGCGACCACCCACACGCCGCCCATGACCCGGCGACCGGATCGCCGGCCCCACGTCTGGCTCAGAGACCGAACACGATCCGCAACGTATCGTTCTGCACGATCACAGAGACGCCGATGACCAGCAGGATCAGCGGCAGCAATGCGGTGCCGTAACGCCGCATCGGCGCGCCCAGCAACGGATGCTCCACCAGCCATACCGCGCCCGCGCACCAGAGGCCGATCATCGCGACGAACACCAGCGAGATGAACACACTCTCGCTGTGCGAATGGCCCGCGTACAAGGGTACGTAGACGGCGAGATTGTCCGAGCCGTTGGCGACCGCCACACACGCGACTGTCCACCATGACGAGCCTGCGCCGGCCGTAGCCGGTGGGGACGGTACACTCGAGCGCGCCGCGGCCGGCCCCTGTTTCTCCCGATCGGCGTTGCCTGGGCGAAAGCGCGTCCACGCTTTGCCCAGACCCACCCCGATCGGCAAAATGCCGAGCAGGCCGACATAGCCGGTGGGTAAGCGCGTCAACAAGGCGGCGAGCAGTATCGCCCCCACGATCAGGGCCAGCGAACCGGCAAACTGCCCGGCGATCACGCGATGCCGCTGACCGCCCGCTTCCGCAAGGAAGGCGAGCAGCACGAAAAGGTTGTCGATATTGGTGGCGGCGTAAGCCGCAACGGCGAGCAGGGCAAGGCTGAACATGCGGGAAAGCCGGTTAATGCACAATGGGAAAACGGATCTGCACCCGTGAAGCAGGTCCAGCCGAAGAGGCTGGCAGCGCGCTGGAGGCATGGCGGCCGGTCAACACGATGCCGATGCAAGGCGTCGCGGTCAAGCCGTCTCTTGAGCCTGTGCGATGCGTGCGTTCTGCGGTTCAGTATGTGGGTTTATCCGCTTCACGTGCAGAGCGGTGTCATGCTGTCCTGTCCTGTCCGCATCCCTGTCCTTGTGGCCCGCGCGATGCCGATCCGGCAGCCTGTAAGCTACAATTGCCGACGGCTTGAAAAACGGAACATCAATGAAGATTCGGATTCTCTCTATCGCCTGCGTCACGATTGCCGCCACGCTGCTGGCGGCCTGCACGGCCGTCTATAAGAACTCGGATGCATGCGAGCAGTTGATGCGAAGCAAGCTGGCTGAAACGTCGTCGGCGGATACGCTGAAGATCGCTCATACGGGCGCCGGTATCGACGGTTCGCGGGTGGTCGTCGAAGGATCGATCGAGCATGTGACGACGGCGTCGGAGGTTGCGGCTGCTTCGGCGGCGTCCGCGGCCGCTTCCGCGGCGCAGGTGGCGAATGCGCCACGCCCGGCCTCGGGCGTGCGCGCGGCGTCCGCAGTGTCGGCGGCGGCCTCGGCTTCGGACGCTGCGGCTACCCCCGGCGTGACGGCTGCCTCGGCTTCGGACGCTGCGGCTACCTCCGGCGTGACGGCTGCCCCGGCTTCGGGTGCTACGGCCGCTTCGGCGAGCCTCGCTGCGTCGGGGGCTGACGCAGCCTCGCTTAAATCGGCCAAGCCGAAGAAGACCCGCACGGCGGCTGCCGCCGAGTGCACGTTCCACGGCTCGGCGCTGAGTGTATTCAGCTGGTTGGCGCCGGCAAAGCTTGCCACGCCGCCTGGTCACGACAACGAAGCCACCGAGTAGCAATTTCGGTTGCGCCTGTTGCCGCGCGGCTGACGCCACGAGTACCTCATGCCGTGCTCAACGAACACGGCATGATCCGGCTAGCGCCAGACGAATCTCAAGCCGCCCCATTCGCGAGGCGGCTTTTGTTTTGGTGCATCAGTTCAAGCACGCATTCGCCGAACGCCTGCGGCCGCCCTTCGAAGCAGCGCTGGACCGCCTGCGTATCGATCAGGCGCTGCCGCAGCGCCGTGCGCTCGTCGTGCTGGTCGATCATGCGCACAGCCGCAGTGATATACGCCTCAAGGCTGTCCGTGGTGGTCCACGACGGCATGCCCACGCGCTCGAACAGCGCGCCGTCGATCCGCTCGAACACTTCCGGTCCGCGTTTGCATACGCCGGGCAAGCCGAGCGTCAATGCATCGACAATACCGTTGGTGTTGCCGAACGGAAACGGGCTGAGGAACAGGTCGGATTGATTGACGCGCGCCAGATACGCCGCGTAGTCGTGAAAGTCGTGCACGACGGCGCCCGGCACCGCTCGCGCGATGACCTCACGCAGACGGTCGAACGGCAGACCGGATGGCGCACCGCTCATAAAGTGAAACTCCACGGGTGTCGCGGCACGCGCGCCGATTGCGCGGCATGCATCGAGAAAGCCGGGATTGAGCTTCATCGCGCTGGCGGTAATGATGATCTGCAGCGTCTCGCGCGGCGACGGAATCTGCGCGACGATGTCCGGCAGCGCAACGGACGGGCGGTACGGTTGCCCGTCTTTCGGCAGCTTCATGAGTTGTTCGCTGAAGCAGGCCGGGTCGCCGACATAATCCTCCTCGACGCTGACGTAGTCGATCCTGTCGGAATGCGTGGTGGCGGGATGGCCGAGCGCCGCGATCTGCAACGGCGCGATGCGCAGGTTGGACATGAACACCGTCAGCACGAACATGCCGACGCTCGGCATGTACAACACGTCCGGTTGTTCGGCCTCGGCAAACTCGCGAATCGTCTTCAGGCACTCGCCGATGTAGTCCGGCTGCTCCAGTTCGATGAAGCGGTCGAAGACGTTCCGTCCCACTTCGTCGAGAGCGTAACCGAAGCCGAAGCCCACCACCTCGAAGTGCTCGCGCGCGGCTTCGAGCGTACGCGAGTGCGTGCGGTAGATCGAATGGGCGCCGCTGAACCACTCCAGCACGACCACCATCAGGGGCTTCTTGCCGCGCCGCGGTTTGCCTTTGGCAGGCACGCGCTTTGGCGCGGGCAGGTCGGTCAGGCCGAGTTGCGCGAGCTTGCGGCGCACCAGCACATTGATGTCCTGCTTGATCGCATGCCGGCGCGGCGTATCGGCATAGCTGCAGAACATATAGGCGTTGTGCAGCACGGTCGAGGGCAGATCGTCGAGGTCGTCGATCTGCTGCAGCTTGCCGGGTAGCCATTCCAGCAGCGCCTCACGCTTGAGGTGCGCGCTCGGCGAGCCTTTGAAGACGGGTGCCAGCAAAACGAGGGCGAGACAGGCTGCGATGGTTTTGTCGTACGCCCAGAGCGCCGCGAAGTCGAGTTCCAGTTCGGACTCGGTCGAATAGAGCACGCATAGCTTCTCGACGAAGCTGTCACCCGGCAGAAACTGGGCATCTTCCGGGCCGCGGGGATTCAGGTAACGGGCGATGTGGTCCGCATTGCCGGACGCCGTGGCCGAAAATAGTGCGCCGATCCACTCGTGCAGGGTGAGAAACAGTCTGTAGCACTCGGTGGGTGGCCGGAAATCCGGGTCGGCGAACAAGGTCGACACGGCGCTTGTCAGGCGCGTGCAGAAACGCTGGCGTTGTTCTTCGGGAGACAGGTCGGTCATGCCCGAGGCTTTGAAGCTCGCGTTCAATTCGCCGCGCGTTTGTTGAAGGAGTGCGAGCGCGGCGATGAGCTGGATTGAAGCTTGTGCATGCTGCCGCGTGTAGACGAGTTGCTCGAAATGGTCGAGTGAAAAGGTGACTTCCATCGTTTTGACTATTGTTAGATATGCAGGACTAACGATAACGAGATGACGCTAGCCGGAAACGACGATTATTGCAGTCAGGGTGTATCAAATAAGCTGGGGATGAGAATTTGGGAATTTTCCGCGCGGTAAAATCCGATCGGCTTGTAGGATTTTTTCTGTTTTGGCACGGGAGTTTGACCCATGGCAGGGGAAACCTGCTCAGGCGCTCAATCGAACCCGCCTGACGCCGCTGTCTTGCGCCAAGGCGACCCCCCCGACATTGAGCGCTCAGAACGCGTAATACGGACCCGGCCCGGCCGAGGTGGCGCGCGACGCGATCGCCGTATAGACCCGCCGTCCGAAAAAGAACGGCAGGCCCCAGCCGAAGCTGTTGCTGGCGATGCCGGCAAGATTGTTGAACGCATTATTCGACGACGCGAACAACGCGCGCGAATTGCCGATCGCAAACGACACGGTGTTCGACGCGCCATCGGTACCCACGATCGAGGCGCTCGCTGTTTGCGTCGAGCTCGGACAGTACCAGAAGCCGCATTGCGGGAATTGGCTGCTGCTGAAGAACAGACCGTTTGAACCGCTGTCCACGTAGCTCGTTGCATATGTCTGGCCAGCGCTGCTGGTGACAACATAGCCCGTCTGCGCATTCGCCTTGACCACGCTCGCGCCGCCGAGCGTGTTGTTCGCCTGGGTGCCGATGCCGAAGATCAGCGAGCCTGACACGCTGGCCGCGCCCGCATCGGCGATGGCCGGCAGGTCGATCACCACGCCGTTGTTGTCGAGCGCGAATCGGCTGACTGGATTGGTGACCTGTTGCGCGAGCGCTTGCGTGCTCGCGAGGCAGGCGCCACTGGCGTCGCAGCGGTAATACCAGCGGGGCAAAGCGGTATTGACGCAACCACTGCCGCAGTCGGCTGCGAACAGGCCGACGCCGAGAATGCCGTTGGCCCTCAAGGTCGCGACGGTTAGCATCGACGGGCCGGAGCCGGCGCAGTCGGCCGGCACATTGGGCAGCGTGGGGTCGGCGATCAGCTGGATCGGAAGTGAGGCGGCCAGTTGGCCGGCCATCCGCACGTCCGCGCTACGCACCGCGCCCCACGCATACCCGCCGCCGAAAACCGCGCACTCGCCAGCCACCCCGCTGCCCGAGTTCACCGCCGCGAGCGAAAGGCTGGCCGGCAGCGCCGACGCGAGAATCCGCAGGCCGTGCGAGCCGGTGTCGACCTGAATATTGTCGATCGTCGCGCAGTTGCTGGTGCCGGGCTGGCAGACGGTGACGCTGGTCGTCAGCATGTTGCGCGTCAGACCCGGTGCGGTGTTGACCGCAATGGGCTGGACGTTCGGGGTGCTCGATTGCGGCACGGACGTGGCTGTGCTGGAGACGCCGCTCCCGGATGGTGCGCTGTTGCCTGGCGAGTTCGCTGCGCCCGGACTGCTGGCCGGGCTCGCCGCCCCTGCCTGTGACGAGGCGGCGGTGCCGCCGCTGCCGCCGCCGCAACCGGCGAGTGCCGCGCTGAGGAGGAGCAGGGCGTGGAGATGGGAAGGGGTCTTCATGAGTTTGCCGGCATTCGGATCGTCGAGTTGTTTTTTTGATGGCGTGCGCGCGGTGTCGGCGGAAATTCAGCGGAAATCGCCGGTCGTGACGCCGGGCGGCAAGGCTGCTGGCAGCCACGCGCGTCCTGCATAGCCGCGCATCGGACCGCCGGATTCGACGATCACGTCCGGGCGAACCACCCGCGACGCATGCAGATTGCCGTCCGGCGCCGACGCTGCGGCGCCCGTCCGGTAAGAGTCGGCGTACGGTCCCAGCAGCGCGCGCAGATCCGGCATGGTCGGGCCTTGCCACGTGTAAGCGATGATCTGGCCGGTATTGGTTGCGTACTCGTTGATGGTGGTATTGCCCGCATCGGTCAGCGTGCGCAGGCGTAAGGCGCCGTTCAGCAGGGTTTGGGGCGGCGCGAGCGCCGAATCCGCCTGGCTGGGCATCGTGCCGCCCAATTCGGCATGCCCGTCGGTGCTGACACACAGCAGGGCAGCCACCATGGCTGGGACGGCGAGGGCCGGCGAAAAAGAAGGATTTGGCATGGCAACCTGTCTCGCTATTGAAACGCTCAAGTTTTATTGAGATGTCCAATTCAAGATAACACTCAGGTTTCCTGATCGTTGCCAGGAACGGCGCACGGCGCGTCAGCCAATCTCGAAAATAGCGTGCGACGAGGGTGGAAAGTGCCTTTTAAAACAATGATCTGACAATGAGGTAGGGGATGCCTTGCAGACTCTTGGGAAGTGTTGTGAATTGTTAAATCTGCGACTGCGGGAGAGGATCGCCGCCACCAGGCGAGACGTTTTTCTGCAACGGGAGGCTCGCACCGCGCAGCGCTTTGCCGGTATCCAGGCCATTCGCCGCAGTGCGTGTTTTGCGCGCAGTGAACTGCTCAATTCATGGGCAAGCCCCGGTTTTTGCACATGTCTCGCCGGGACCGGTAAAATGTTGGGTTGATCCACGGAAACTTGCCGTGGCGTAGCGGAAGGATTCCCCGAACATGACTGATCTTCGTCTTACCAAGCGGTTTGCAGTAATGCTGATGGCAGGCGGTCTGGTCGCCGGCTGCGGCACCTCGTCGCCGACCAAAATCGACTACAGAAGCGACTCAAAGTCGAAGCAAGTGTCACTTGCCATCCCGCCGAACATGATCGATGAGACGGCCGATCAGCGTTCGTTGCCCCCGCAAGGCGGCGAAACCTCGCTGTCCACGCTCCAGCAGGTCCAGGCGCAAGCACCGGTCGCCAATACCCTGACGGTGGTGCCGCCGGTGAGCGGCATGCACATCCAGCGCGACGGCAAGGAAAGCTGGCTCGTGATCGACGACAAGGCACCCGACCAGGCATGGGCGCAAATCCGCCGTTTCTGGCAGGAACAGGGTTTCCTGCTGGTGGTCGACCAGCGCGACAAGGGCGTGATGGAAACGGACTGGAACGAAACGCACGCGCAGATCAACGAGGGCCTGATCCGCGACACGCTGTCCAAGGCAATGGGCAACAGCTATGTGAGTTCCGAGCGCAACAAGTATCGCACGCGTCTCGAAACGGCGCCGAACGGCGGCACCTATGTGTTCATCAGCCAGAAGGGCATGCGCGAGGCGATTACCGGCACGAACAACGATTCCACCAAGTGGGAACCCAAGGCGAACGATCCGGGTCTCGAACAGGAATACCTGAAGCGGCTGATGGCAGCGCTGGCGCTGGCCGATTCGCGCACGAAGTCGAGCGATACGCAAAGCGCCGAGCTTTCGCCGGCGGGTGCGCAAGCGGCGCCGAACGCGGCTACGGCGGGTGCGAAGTCGGCGGCTGCGGCCACGGCGGCGCAAAACGTCGCACTGTCGGCGCAAGCGCCCATGTCGGATGACGCGGCGAACAACACGCCGGCACAGTTCTCGTCCACCGAGCTGACGCTCGGCGAGCCGTATGACCGCGCGTGGCTGCGTGTGGGTCTTGCGCTGGACCGCAGCAACTTCACCGTTGACGATCGCGACGCAAGCCGCGGTTTGTACTTCGTGCGCTACGTCGATCCGAAGGATCTGACGTCGGCGGAGCAGGGCTTCTGGAGCCAGGTGTTCCACGGCAAGAAGGAAAAGGTCGCCAAGCAGTATCTCGTGAACGTCCGCGCGGTGACGCCTGACCAGACCCGTGTCGCCGTGGTCGACGACAAGGGCGCTATCGATCAGAGCCCACAGGCCAGGCAGATCATGAGTCTGATGGTCGACCAGTTGCACTGAACGAAGCTGTAGCAAGCAGCGAACGCTGTCTGAAAACCCGCCCGGCATGCAGTCCGGGCGGGTTTTTTTATGTCCACTTTTTTCCCCGGCGCCGCAAGCCGTTACGCAGCCGTCATGGCGCGCATGTGTTTTGCTTACCGTCTGAAACACCGGTATGAACCGGCGCTCAACGGGAGATGGCTATGTTCGACGTGATTCCTTACTGGATGTGGGCGGCGAGCTTGCTCGTCCTGGCGCTCATATGCGGTGCCGCCTTGGCGCCACGCGAGCCGCGCCGGCCAACGGGTCTGCGAGTCAGGCAGCCGGCTTCGCAACGCACGAAATGGCCGGCGCCTTGATGTTTGATTCGCTTCAAACGCATGAAGCGGGACGGCGCGGCCGCCACTGTGCGGCCGCATGTAACGTGACGTTACCCCGGTGACGTAACTCGCAAATCCCCTTTCGCCAATCCTGTCAACATGCTTTCGTTGCAAAAAATGACAATAAAAATCAAGGGCTTACGAATAATTTCTAGTGTAGTCGCATAGCTGGCACACAAGCTGCTTTTAAAGACTCATGGGGCCAGATTCGTAACATCCGACGTGAGTTTGCGGCGAGTTTCAAATCGGCGATTCCCAGACCCTTTCAGCACCGGCGGCCGAGCCGGTGCTTAGCCCGATGATGGCCTGCGCGCGTGGCGCGCGGTCTCGGTGGCCCCGTCGCCTATCCTCGTAGGGCGACGGTTTCGCCCGCACTCCAATGGAGTGCGGGCTATTTTTTGGGGTTCTCGGAATGGGTTGCCAGGCCGCCGAGGCCGTGAGCGGTGCAGGACGGGAAAGCGGCGACGCTGAAGGAGGCGTCGCGCGACGCGGTTTTCAGGTGTCGGCGCGGCGCGGTCCGACCCACGGCAGACGTTTGATCGCGCCGGTGGCAAGCGCGGTGCCGACGAGAATCACGCCGCAGCCTTCCAGCATGCCCGGCGACACAGTTTCGCCGAGAAACAGCGCACCCCACAGAATGCCGAAGATCGGAATCACGAAGGTCACCGTAATCGCGCGTGCCGGCCCGACCACCGCGATCAGATGGAAGAACAGCATGTAGGCCACGCCGGTACACGCAACACCCAGCGCGATGACCGCGCCCCAGGCGTGCAGCGAGATCGGCGCAGCCGGCCAGTAGATGGCGGCGAGCGGCAGCAGCACGATGGTGGCGCCGATCATCGTGCCGGTCGCGACGGTCAAGGCGTCCACGCCGGTCAAGTGGCGCTTCGTGTAATTGGCGGCGATGCCGTACAGCAGCGTGGCGCCGAGCGCGGCAGCCGCCGCGAGCGCGGTGGACAGCGGCGTGGCGGCTGACCCGTTCGGTGCGGCGATCTGGTCCCACACCAGCATCAGGACGCCGAGGAAGCCGATCACGAGACCGACCGTGCGCAGCGCGCTCAGGCGGTCGCGCAGCCATAGAAAGCCGACGAGTCCGCCCCACAGCGGCGTGGTCGCATTGATCACGGACGTCACGCCCGCCGACAGCGTCAGCTCGGCATACGCGAACAGGCAGAACGGCGCCGCCGAATTCAGAATGCCGACCACGAGGAGTGGGAAGGCACGCGTGCGCAGGATCGTTGCGGACTGGCGCCACGGCCGCCGCGCGATCAGCACGATGGCGAGGAAGACTGCGCCGATGCCGACACGCAACGCCATCAGCGGCGCAACGCCGAAGTCGGTCACGCCGACGCGGATAAACAGGAACGAAGCGCCCCATAGGGCGGCCAGGATCAGCAACTGGAGCAGGTTTTTGGCATTCATTTTGATGGCGCCGCGCGCGGTTGAGTCGAGACGCATGCGCATCGTAGCAGCGCGATCGCGCGAAACGTTTCAGGCTGGAATGAAACGGCAAGATTCGGGAGATGAAGGGCGTCTGCCAGCCGTCATCGTAAGCGCAGTCGAGCCGGCTGCAAAACGAGCAATTCTCACGCTTATGTGAGAAAAATTGCGATGAGATTGGCGCGATGAGGATGCAATTGCGGGCCTGGTGGGGTGTGCGCCTGCAGAGCGTGAATTATTTTGCGGCAGCGCACCAGCCGATCCACCCATGCCGAGGTCAACTGGCTGACCGGACCCATCGCGCGCTCCGCCGCTTCAAGGCATTGGCAAGCGCACGCAGCTACGCCGACGGGCAAAGCACACCTTAGTGCGGAATCATCCCTTGCAGGAAGTTTTGCTGCAGCCACACCAGCACGCCGAGGATCACCGTCAACAGAATCGAATGCTTGAAGGTCTTGGCGAACACCACGCCTTCCTTGCCTTTGAGGTCGGTCGTCGCCACGCCGGTCGAGATGTTCTGCGGCGAGATCATCTTGCCCATCACGCCGCCCGACGAATTGGTCGCCGCCATCAGGATCGGGTTCAGATTCAACTGATGGGCCGCCACCACCTGCAGGTTGCCGAATAGCGCGTTGCCCGAGGTGTCGCTGCCTGACAGGAACACCGCGACCCAGCCGAGGAACGCCGACACCAGCGGGAAGAACGGTCCGACCGACGCGGCGCCGAGCCCGAGCGTGTAGGTGAGCCCCGAATAGTTCATCAGATAGGCGAGTGCGACGATGGTCGCCACCGTCAGAATGGCGATGCGCGTCTGGACCCACGTGTCGGCAATAGCCTTGCCAAATTCGCGCACCCCCAGACCTGTCACGAACGACGTGATGATGGCGGCCACCAGAATCGCCGTGCCGGTGGCGAGCGGCTGGAAGTCCCACACCGCGCCGTACGGCGTGTTGTACAGGGTGATGAACACGGCCTTGTCGAGGCCCGGCCACGGTAGCTTGACGTCGCCGATCAGGAAGATTTTGGCGATGGTCCAGACGATCACCACCGCCGAGACGATGATCCACGGATACCAGCCCTGGCCGCCGCTGATCGTGCCGCGCACCTCGCCCACGCGATCGATGTTGATCGCGAACTTTGGATCGGCGACGGGCTTCCAGACACGCAGGAACGCGATCGTCAGGATCAGCGAGACCAGCGACGACAACACGTCGGTCAAGCTGTAGTTGACGTAGTTCGCCGTGACGAACTGGGTCAGCGCGAAGCTCGCGCCCGACACCAGCAGCACCGGCCACACGCGCAACATGTTACGAAAGCCCGCATATACGCCGATCACGTAGAACGGCAGCAGCAAGGCGAAAAACGGCAACTGCCGTCCGACCATTTTGGCGAGCGAGTCGGCCGGCAGGTGCGTGACCGCGCCGAGCACCGTGATCGGTACGCCCAGCGCGCCGAACGCGACCGGCGCGGTATTGAAGATCAGCGTAAAGGTGAGCGCTTCGAGCGTGGGGAAACCGAGCAGGATCAACAGCGAACTGGTGATTGCGACTGGCGTGCCGAAGCCGGAAATCCCTTCGAATAGTGCACCGAAAGAAAAACCGATCACGACCAGCACGACGCGACGGTCGTTCGGCAGGTTATCGATCATCCACATGCGGAAGGCTGCGAAGCGGCCCGAGCGTTGTGAGATGTTGTAGAGCAGAATCGCAGTGAACACGATCCACATCACCGGCCAGCAGGCGAACACCGCGCCGTTGGCCACCGAAGCGGCCGCGAGTCCGACAGGGAACTGCCAAACGAAGATCGCCACGATCAGCCCGACAATCAGGCCTGCGAGCGACGCCTGCCAGGCCGGCCGGCGCGCCCAGCCGAGCAACAGCAACACGACAATGATCGGCAAGGCGGCGACGAGAAACGACGGCAATAGCGAATTGCCGACGGGAGTGAGTAGTTGGTGAAACATCACGTCTCCTTAGTTGTTGTTTGATTCGACGCGGGACTACGCACTACGCGGGGCGCGTCGCTCTGGCAGGACGGCTGGGCGCCGGCGGCGCGTGCAGGACGCGCCGGGTCGCTTAATTAAACGGATACTGCGTGTGGCTTTCCCAAGCATAAGTCGCGGTTGGGGCGCGTCAAGAAGGGAAAGTACGGGCAAAGGAGAGAATGAGACGCCGCGCCTTGCGTGCCGAAATCGCCGCGGCATGATGCGCGCGAGGCCAGTCCGGCGTGTACTGGCGCGTGCTGGCGGGCATGCCGATTTTTGGGCAACACACGGGGAGTGCACGTTGTGCGGCATAGGTCGGTCCAGTGCCCGGTTAGCCGCAGGCACTGGACCCGTCAAAGCAGGTCAGCGAGATTCAGCTGTGGGGTTCAGCTGTGAGGTTCAGTGCCAGTGACCGTGGCCCCCCCAACCGCCATGGCCCCCCCAACCGCCGTGGCCGCCCCCCCAATAGCCGAAGCCGATCGAGACCGACGGCCCGTACCAGCCGGGGTAGCCGTAATAAGCAGGGTAGGCCGGGTAGACCGGCGGCGGATAGTAGGCGGGATAAGCGGGATAGGCAGGAGCAGCATACACGGGCAGTGGCGGCTGAGCGACCGCATAGGTTGGCGGCTGGGATTGTGAATCGGCCTGCGCGTGCTGCGCCGCTTGAGCCTGCTGTTGTTGCGCGGTGGCCGGATCGCCGGCAGTCCCGACGGCACCATCCTGCTGCACGCCATTGGCCGGGACAGTGCCGTATGCGTAATACGGGTAGTAGCCTGGGTAGTAGCCGTAAGGGTAATAGCAGCCGGATAGCGTTAGCACGCAGGCTGCGCCGGCAAGCGCGATGCCAGTGTGGGAAAGACGGGGCAAGCCGGGCGGCAAGCGCCGGCTGATTGTGCAGAGAGAGTTGATGACGCGGGACTTCATGACGCGCTCCTGTTTACATCGGACGCCGCCATCCGGGGCGTAATGTCTTGAGCTTACGCCCCTGTCGCGCCGGCAGGATTGCAAAACCGTAACGGCTTATTTCACGTCATTGCGAAGCAACCGGCATGGCGCCGGTCGCCTTTGTTTTGCCCGCACGCTCGTCAGCGCGGGCATCTTCGTTGTTCATCGTTGAGACGGTTGGCCTATTGCACCACCTTCCCAAGGGACGTGTCGCCAGCGTTTACTTGCCGACCTGGTTACCGATGATGCCGCCTGCCGCCGCACCACCAATCGTCGACAGTGCATTGCCGCCGAGCACCGCGCCTGCGGCGCCGCCCACGCCCGCGCCGATTGCCGTATCGCGTTGCCGCGTGGTCATGCCGTCACACGCGGAAAGACTGGCGACAACCGCGACGATCACCGCGAGCGTACCGAGTTGACGAATCGATTTCATGATGCTGACTCCGTTCATTGTGTCTGGAAATGGTTGTGTGGAAATGGACAGATCACCACCCGTCCTTGCATTTGATCTTAGCGCCGCAGCCCGTATCCAGATGTGTGAGCTTGTCAGCAGACTGTCGGTTTCGTAATCAAATGTTTCCTTTCAGCGAGCATGCAGCGTGCCCGCCCGCGCAGAAACGCGAAAGCCCGCCAGTGGCGGGCTTCGGTGCTGCTATGCCGTGATGCGAAAGGCTCGAACAGCGGGCGCGTACTCATGCGCCCACGTTTCCGACCCTTACTGCCGCTGATAAATCTCAGCGCCTTTCTTCATGAACTCGATCGACTTCACTTCCATGCCTTTCTTCAGCGCTTCGTCGTCGGAGACGCCTTGTTGGGCGGCGAATTCGCGCACGTCCTGGGTGATTTTCATCGAGCAGAAGTGCGGGCCGCACATTGAACAGAAGTGCGCGACCTTGGCCGAGTCCTTCGGCAGCGTTTCGTCGTGGAATTCGCGTGCCTTGTCCGGATCGAGACCGAGATTGAACTGGTCTTCCCAACGGAATTCGAAACGCGCCTTCGACAACGCATTGTCACGCACCTGCGCGCCCGGATGGCCCTTCGCCAGATCGGCGGCGTGCGCGGCGAGCTTGTACGTGATGATGCCGGTCTTGACGTCGTCCTTGTTCGGCAGGCCCAGGTGTTCCTTCGGCGTGACGTAGCAGAGCATTGCCGTGCCGAACCAGCCGATCATCGCCGCGCCAATGCCCGACGTGATGTGGTCGTAGCCCGGAGCGATATCGGTCGTCAACGGTCCCAGCGTGTAGAACGGTGCTTCGTCACACCATTCCAGCTGCAGGTCCATGTTTTCCTTGATCAGCTGCATCGGCACGTGGCCCGGACCTTCGATCATCGTCTGCACGTCATGCTTCCACGCGATCTGCGTGAGTTCGCCGAGCGTCTTCAACTCGCCGAGTTGTGCTTCGTCGTTGGCATCGTAGATCGAGCCGGGACGCAGGCCGTCGCCAAGCGAGAAGGCTACGTCATACGCCTTCATGATTTCGCAGATGTCCTCGAAGTGCTCGTACAGGAAGCTTTCCTTGTGGTGAGCCAGGCACCACTTCGCCATGATCGAGCCGCCGCGCGAGACGATACCGGTCATGCGCCTGGCCGTCAGCGGCACGTATTGCAGACGCACGCCCGCGTGAATCGTGAAGTAGTCGACGCCTTGCTCCGCCTGTTCGATCAGCGTGTCGCGGAAGATTTCCCACGTCAGGTCTTCCGCCTTGCCGTTGACCTTTTCGAGCGCCTGATAGATCGGCACCGTGCCGATCGGCACCGGCGAATTGCGGATGATCCATTCGCGCGTTTCGTGAATGTGCTTGCCGGTGGACAGATCCATCACCGTGTCGCCGCCCCAGCGGATCGCCCACGTCATCTTGTCGACTTCTTCGCCGATGGAGGAGGTCACCGCCGAGTTGCCGATGTTCGCGTTCACCTTCACGAGGAAATTTCGGCCGATGATCATCGGCTCGCTTTCCGGGTGGTTGATGTTGTTCGGGATGATCGCGCGGCCGCGGGCGACTTCTTCGCGCACGAATTCCGCGGTGATTTCCTTCAGACCGTCCGGACCGAAAGCGCTCGCACCGAATGCCTGGCCCGGATGCTGGCGGCCCATCATCGCGGCGAGTTTTTCGCCGTTCGGACCGCTCGTCTTCAGGCTTTCCAGATACGCGGCGCGTTGCTGGTTCTCGCGAATCGCGATGTATTCCATTTCCGGCGTGATGATGCCGCGACGCGCGTAGTGCATCTGCGAGACGTTCTTGCCGGCGATCGCGCGGCGCGGCGTGCGGTGCAGGCCCTGGAAGCGCAGATCGGCGGTGGCGGTATCGGCGGCGCGTTCGCGGCTGAAGTCGCTCGACAGGCCCGTCAGCGCTTCGGTGTCGCCGCGCTCTTCGATCCAGGCTTGACGCAGCGCGGGCAGACCGGCGCGGATGTCGATTTTGGCTTCCGGATCGGAGTACGGTCCCGATGTATCGTAGACATAGACCGGCGGATTCTTCTCGCCGCCGAAGCTATCCGGCGTATCCGCCTGGGATATTTCGCGCATCGGCACGCGAATATCGGGGCGCGAGCCAGTCACGTAGACCTTGCGGGAATTCGGCAGCGGCGCGACAGCGGCGGCATCGACGTGGGCGTCGGCGGAAAGGAACTTCGGGTTGGCGTTCATGCGGATCTCCTCTGTCGACCGGAGTTGGCGCGTTAGCGCCTTACTCCGGTCCCATGCAACTTGTTGCGGTCGACGAGAGTGGGTGCCTTAGCTGTCGACAGGAGTTAGCACTTCAGCTGTCGGCTAGAGTTGGCGCTTTAGCGCTTACTCTAGCCCCATGCAAAGCACTTACTCCGGTCCCATGCAAAGCACGCACTCCGGTCCCATGTGTGGGGCCGCTAAGCAGGAGACGAGACGGAAGTTGGCGGATTCGCGAGGGATGAAACAGTAGGTCAGGTGCGAAATCCGTACGCTTCCCTGCGCTGGCATTATCCAGATCAGGTTCAAAGGGTATTTCTCACCCACGCAACACGGACCTCCGACCTCCGTGCGACGCAGGACCCCCGCGTTAGCAGCGCACACGATACACCGCCCGGGCGGTGCTTGGCAACCCGTCTTGAAAAAGTCAGATGTCGGAGATAACGCCCGTCAGCTACGCACTATTCTTATTGTGATAGGGCTGCCGGGGATGGTGCGGCGCAGCAGTTCCGCGTCGCGAATGTGCTGCGCTTACAGCGTGAAATCGTCGGCGGCTTCGGGCTGGAACAGGATCTTTTCGAGCTTCAGCACTTTTTCCGTGCCGCTCGGCGGTGTGAAGCGAATGCGTTCGCCGCGTTTGGCGCCGAGCAGCGCAAGGCCGACCGGCGAAAACACGTTCAGGCGGCCGTGCGCGAAGTCCGCGTTGGGCGGATAGACAACGATCCAGGTCATCTGCTCGCCGCTGGTTTCGTCGACCAGGGTGGCTTGCGAATTCATCGTGACGATATTCGCCGGGATGTCGCGCGATTCGACGATCACAGCGCGTTCGAGGACGTCGTCGAGCATGTCTTGCAATTTGGCGTCGGCGCCGGGCGCGGCTGCGTGCTTTTCAAGACGGGCGACGTCGAGTTCGGTGAGGTAACAGGGTTTCGTCTTTTTCATGATGGGTTCTCCATTTCGATCTGCATGTAAGGGGACTGCGTGCGGATGAGATCGGCCCGGAGCCCGACGACGCGGCTCCGGCAAAGGAAGGAGCAACGTCAGATCGGGCGCCGGGCGGCGAGAAGCGGGAGCGTTCGGGACGGTTGGCCGGCGTGAGGCGGGGCAATGTCCGCGCGTGCGCAACCGGTTGCGCGGCGGGGGCGCAAGCGGGTGAGGGCACGGGAGAACGGAAAGCGCATCGGGGTAGCCGGCAGATAACGGAAGGTGTTGGGGGCGCGCCGGACAGAAAGCTTGACCGACGCAATCGAAAGGTGAATGTTAGCACGGCCCGGGTGTCTCCTTAATCGTTCATGGAACGGTCGAGACCCTAGCAGGCTGTTGAATTTGGATCCCGTGTAAACGGGGTTTGAGGGACGGGCGTTATGGATATCGTGTTCATGATTTTTGGCAGCGGATGCGAT
>NZ_JBNPVT010000025.1:0-74939 GCF_050434205.1 Paraburkholderia sp. GAS348 | reverse complement strand
TACCGAACCAGCACCGCGTTGCATCACATCACAACCACCCGGCACCGCTTCGTTCTGCGTCGCTGCATCAGCAGCAGAGAAACGAGATTATGAAGGCTCTTTTTCGTTTCGTCAACAACATTTTTCGCTTTCGCTTAAAACCTTGTTGACGTCACGGCCGCTGGTTTCTGCCGCGGCCCTCGTTCGCAAACGAGGAGGCGAACTATAGGCGAACATCAGCCATGTGACAAGTGTTTGAAGAAAATCTTTTTTGCGGCTCACTTCCGGGTTGAATTCACCAAAGCAGCCACCGGAACCGCTTCGGCCATTGCGGTGTATCCGGCGTCGCTGGGATGGATATGATCGCCACTGTCAAAGGTGCGCTGCAGGCGACTCGGGTGCGCCGGGTCGCGTAGTGCTGCGTCGAAATCTACGACGCCGTCGAAAGCGCGGCTGGTTCGAATCCACTGGTTGACCGCAAGCCGGATCGCCTCTCGGGGCGCCGGCAGCGAGGCAGGCGTCAACGTCGCGCCGAACACCTTCACGCCACGGTGCCGTGCATCTGCAATCACCCGCTGGTACCCGGCGATCAGATCGGCGGCTGTCACCGAGGTGTGTGGGGAGTCGCAGTCGAGGCCGCTACGAGCTGGCATCTCTGCAAAATTGATGTCGTTGATTCCGATCAGCAGAATCGCCGTCTTGACACCCGGGCGTTCCAGCACGTCCCGGTCGAAACGCCGGACGAGTGCGTCGCCGTAGCAGAGTGAGTCGCTCAACAAACGATTGCCGCTGATGCCAAGATTGACGATAGCCGTCGAGTGGTCTCCGGTGCCGGCGAACCGACGAGCCAGCGCGTCCGGCCAGCGTCGATTCTGATTCAGGCTGGAGCGCATGCCGTCGGTGATCGAGTCGCCGATCGCGGCGATGGCAACCGATGAAGGCGCGTCCACCGACAAGCCAGTCACCCACACATATTGCGTGAACCGGCCGCGAAACGATTCAGCGGAAGTATCGGCCGTGTGATTACCCGGTACGGAAACGTAATTCAACTGACTCGATACCCGATGCCACGCCACGATCCGCTGTTCCGGCCCCGTGAACGCACTGAGCGTATACGGCGCACCTTCAACGATGTCGATAGCAACCGGGTCGCTATCCAACTCCGCGCCCGCCGGCACGCTCACCGAACTCTTGCCGCCGAACGTCACGCGCGCCTCGCCATTGCCTAGCGCCGCCGCCCCACCGGCCGAGCGCGCGATGCGCAAATCCTCGATGACGAGCGCCGTCTTCCCGTACTCATTACTGAGATGGACTCGTGCGGATTTACCTGACAGCGTGGGATAGACGATCTGACGAACGGTGCGCCCTGCTACCTCCGGGGCGCGATATAAGGGCGGCAAATCCGATCGTTGCGGGATGGGTTGCAACGCCGTCGCCCACGCAGTAACCCAGTGCGCCGGGGCGTCGGCGGCAAAAACGGTCGAGGAAACGGCAAATTGGCAAAGCAGCGCCGCGCCACATGCGGCAGCCAGGGTGCTAATGGTCATTCGGGTGGTCAGTTCGATGCGAAACGTGCATTGTGCCCGATCGCCATGGCCATCGCGGCCGAGTGGGCGAGTGGGCGAGTGGGCGAGTGGGCGAGTGGGCGAGTGGGCGAGTGGGCGAGTGGGCGAGTGGGCGAGTGGGCGAGTGGGCGAGTGGGCGAGCGCTATCGTACGATCACCCGCGCCTCGTATCAAGGCTGCGGCACCGACCGTACCGCAAGCGGGGGCACGGGTATTCGGTGGATCGCGCGGCGCCGGACGTATTCGGCTCGCCTGGCACTAGAGCCCCCACCCGGGGCCCTAGACGCAACGTCTGCGAAGCAGCCATCGGCCGAGGATGCACAGCGTCTCGCCCATATCAGGCCGCCTGCGCCACCGCCATTCGGTGTGAGCGCAAACGCATTATTCGTCATACCGCCACCGACGCCCCGCTCATCTTCAATGCAAGCGCTTCGGCCACCTCGATCCCGTCGATGGCTGCCGAGTAGATTCCGCCGGCATACCCCGCGCCCTCACCGGCCGGATACAAGCCCTCGACATTCATGCTCTGATAGTCGTCCCGGCGCCGCACGCGAATCGGTGACGACGTTCTCGTCTCGACGCCTGTCAGCACGGCGTCATGCATGGCAAACCCGGCGATTTTCTTGTCCATCTGCGGCAACGCTTCGCGGATCGCCTCGATCACGTAGTCGGGCAG
Organism: Paraburkholderia sp. GAS348; assembly: GCF_050434205.1. Lineage (NCBI taxonomy): Bacteria > Pseudomonadati > Pseudomonadota > Betaproteobacteria > Burkholderiales > Burkholderiaceae > Paraburkholderia > Paraburkholderia sp. GAS348. The sequence continues at coordinate 72,719 of NZ_JBNPVT010000025.1, read as the reverse complement.
CGCCGTGCTGAGATCGGTCGGATGCACGCCCGGCTTGTAGGACGGCACCACCGACCCCAGCGACGTAGACGGTCGCCCAGCGATAAAGTCGCCGACCAGTTGCCCCGGCGCCATATAGTTGCCGCCGCCCAGTTCGAACGCCCGCTCTTCCCATTTACGCTGGAAGGCGATGCCGGCAAGCGGCCCGCCCGGATAGTCGTCCGGCGTGATGCCGACGACAATCCCGGCGTTGGCATTGCGTTCCGCCCGTGAGTACTGGCTCATGCCGTTGGTCACCACGCGGCCCGGCTCGGAAGTCGCCGCGACCACCGTGCCGCCCGGACACATGCAGAAGCTATAAACCGCACGCCCATTGCTGCAGTGATGCACCACCTTATAGTCAGCGGCGCCGAGTTGCTTGTGTCCCGCGAACTTGCCGAAACGACTGCGATCGATCAACCCTTGCGGATGTTCGATCCGGAAACCGAGCGAAAAAGGCTTGGCTTCGATATAGACGCCGCGGTCGTTCAGCATCTGGAAGGTATCGCGCGCGCTATGGCCGACCGCCAGCACCACGTGGTCGCAGCGCAAATGTTCGCCCGTCGACAGTTTGAGCCCGCGCACCTTGCCCTGATCGATTTCAATATCGTCGACCCGCGTCTCGAAACGCACTTCGCCGCCCAACTCGTGAATGGTCGCGCGCATCTTTTCGACCATGCTGACAAGGCGGAACGTGCCGATATGGGGGCGGCTCAGATAAAGAATGTCCTCCGGCGCACCCGCGCGGACGAACTCATCGAGCACCTTGCGGCCGTAGTGCTTCGGATCCTTGATCTGACTATAAAGCTTGCCGTCCGAGAAGGTACCCGCGCCGCCTTCGCCGAACTGCACGTTCGATTCAGGATTGAGCACCGACTTGCGCCACAGGCCGAAAGTATCTTTAGTGCGCTCGCGCACGGCCTTGCCGCGCTCGAGAATGATCGGACGAAAGCCCATTTGGGCAAGGATCAGCCCGGCAAACAGGCCGCACGGCCCCATGCCGATCACGACCGGGCGCGGGGAGGTCATCTGCGCCGGTGCTTTGGCGACAAAACGGTACGTCATGTCCGGCGTCACGCCGCAGTGCGGCACGTCGGCGAGCCGCCTGAGCGCGGCCGCTTCATCTTTGACTTCAACGTCGGCGATATAAGTGAGCTTGATGTCGGTGCGCTTGCGCGCGTCGTGTGCGCGGCGGAACACGGTGTATCGGACGAGCCCGTCGTCGCCCACGCCGAGCTCAGCGAGGCGCGCGCGGACGGCGGCTTCGAGAACGCTCTCGGGATGATCGAGCGGGAGTTTGATTTCGCTTAGACGTAACATGAGTACCGGGGGATGCAGGAAGGCCGCAAATCGCAGCCAATTCGCAATTTTATAGGTTAAGTGTTGGCGCGGGGCGGCAGTGCATGTGAAACGCCCTCGACGGCGCTCCTTCCTTCCCCTATCGATAGCCGCGGTCCGTCTCAAAAAATTTATTAACCGACCGGTCGGTTGGTTTATACTGCGCAAATACAGACAACTTCCGCTGAGAGCGTCCCCATGTACACGCAATCCCTGGATATCCCCGGCAATGTTGCCCCGCTCGACGCGGCAGCGGGTTCGCCCGAACAGGCGCAATTCGATGCGGTCATGACCGCCGACGGCAAGATCGAGGCGCAGGACTGGATGCCTGACGCTTACCGCAAGACGCTGGTGCGGCAAATCTCGCAGCACGCGCATTCGGAGATCGTCGGCATGCTGCCAGAAGGCAACTGGATCACACGCGCACCCAGCCTGAAGCGCAAGGCGATCCTGCTGGCCAAAGTGCAGGATGAAGCCGGCCACGGTCTCTATCTATATAGCGCGGCCGAAACGCTCGGCGTGTCGCGCGATCAGTTGATCGCTGCGCTGCACTCGGGCAAAGCCAAATATTCGAGCATCTTCAATTACCCGACGCCCACGTGGGCGGACGTCGGCGTGATCGGCTGGCTGGTGGACGGCGCGGCAATCATGAACCAGATTCCGCTGTGCCGCTGCACTTACGGCCCGTACGCACGCGCAATGATCCGTATCTGCAAGGAAGAGTCGTTCCATCAGCGCCAAGGCTTCGACGCGCTGATGTCGATGATGAGCGGCACCGAAGCGCAACGCGAATTGGTCCAGCAAGCCGTGAACCGCTGGTGGTGGCCGGTGCTGATGATGTTCGGACCGAGCGACAAAGACTCGATCCACAGCAACCAGTCGTCGAAATGGGGCATCAAACGCATCTCGAACGACGATCTGCGCCAGAAATTCGTCGACGCCACCGTCGACCAGGCCAAGGTGCTCGGCGTCACGCTGCCGGACCCGGATCTGAAGTGGAACGAAGCCCGTGGCCACCACGACTATGGCGATATCGACTGGGAAGAATTCTGGCGCGTCGTGAATGGCGACGGCCCCTGCAACCGCGAACGTCTCGCGACTCGCGTGAAGGCGCACGACGAAGGCGCCTGGGTGCGCGAAGCCGCCCTCGCCCACGCCGAAAAGCAACGCCAGCGCGCGCAACAGCACGCCGCTTAACTCACGCGGCAAGCCGAACAAAGTATCAGGAGATCAGCGATGAACAAGGAATGGCCGATTTGGGAAGTCTTCGTGCGCAGCAAGCAGGGACTCGACCATAAACACTGCGGCAGCCTGCATGCCGCCGACGCGCCGATGGCGCTGCGCATGGCCCGCGACGTCTACACGCGCCGCCAGGAAGGCGTGAGCATCTGGGTGGTGCCGTCGTCGGCGATCACGGCGTCCGCGCCGGAAGACAAGGCGGAGCTGTTCGAACCGGCTGGCGACAAGATTTACCGCCATCCGACGTTCTATACGCTCCCCGACGAAGTCAACCACATGTAAGCGCGGCCATGAACATTACGCCCCAACATCTGCAGTACGTGCTGCGCCTCGCGGACACCGCGCTGATCCTCGGTCAGCGCAATACCGAGTGGTGCGGTCACGGCCCGATTCTCGAAGAGGACATCGCGCTGTCGAACATGAGTCTGGATCTGATCGGTCAGGCCCGCCTGTTGTATACGCACGCCGCCTCGCTGGAACAGCAACTCACCGGCAAAAACCGCACGGAAGACGACTACGCCTACTTCCGCGCCGAACGTGAGTTCGCCAACTACACGCTGGCCGAGTTGCCGCATTACGGCCCGCTAGCCGGTACCGCGCAAGCCGAGAAGGACTACGCGGTCACGATCGTGCGCAATTTCCTGTACGCGACGCTGATGGCGCATCTTTGGTCGGCGCTCACTACGTCGAAGGATGAACAGCTGGCAGCGATCGCCTCGAAGTCGATCAAGGAAGCCAGCTATCACGTGCACCACGCGAGCGAATGGCTGATCCGTTTCGGCGACGGCACCGACGAGTCACATCGCCGTGCTCAAGCCGCACTCGACTATCTGCTGCCATACACGCGCGAGTTTTTCAGTGCCGACGCCGTGGAGGAGACCATCGCCGCCGCCGGTATCGGGCCGATGACGTCGGATCTCGAAGGAGCATGGCTCGAAGACGTACAGGCCACGCTCGATAAAGCCACGCTCAAGCTGCCCGAAGCCGTCAAGCACATCACGACTGGCAAGCACGGCGAGCACTCGGAACACATGGGTTTTGTGCTGGCCGAAATGCAAAGCCTCGCGCGCCAGCATCCCGGCGCCACCTGGTAAGCGCACAACCGGAACCCGACGGAACTTCACGATGACGATGACGACCTCGACTGCCATGCTCACCGCCAACGCCACGCTCGAACGCGCGTGGGCCGTGCTCGAAACGGTGCCCGATCCGGAGATTCCGGTGGTGTCGATTCGGGAACTCGGCATTCTGCGCGACGTGCGGCGCGCCGCCGACGGCACGCTCGAAGTCGTGATCACGCCGACCTATTCCGGTTGCCCGGCAATGTCGCAGATCGCCGAAGACGTCGCGCATGCGCTCGACGCGGCCGATCTGAAGCCATATCGGATCGCCACGGTCCTCGCACCGGCCTGGACCACCGACTGGATGACCGCCGACGCGCGTGAAAAGCTGCGCGCCTACGGCATCGCGCCGCCGACGGGCAATTGCGGCTCCGCCGCGCCGTCGCAGGAAAAAGTGCTGCGTTTCATGCCGCGCGCGCTGCCGGCGCCGTCGTGCCCCCGTTGCGGCTCGGCGCATACCGAGCGCCTCGCGCAATTCGGCTCGACGGCCTGCAAGGCGCTGTACCGCTGCATCGACTGCCGCGAACCCTTCGACTACTTCAAACCATACTGATATGGCTACCCCGCAATTTCATCCGCTGCGCATCCGCGAAGTGCGGCCCGAAACCGCCGACGCGGTCTCGGTTGCCTTCGAAGTCCCTGCCGAACTACGCGATCAATACCGCTTCATGCAGGGTCAGTTCGTCACGCTGAAAACGCACATCGACGGTGAGGAAACGCGCCGTTCGTATTCGATCTGCGTCGGCGTCACCGATTACGATCGCGACGGCGAATTGCGCATCGGCATCAAGCGCGTGCGCGGCGGGCGTTTCTCGAACTTCGCGTTCGACACGCTGCAGCCCGGCCACACCATTGACGTGATGACGCCGGACGGCCGCTTCTTCACCCATCTGAATGCCGACCAGGGTCAGCAATACCTCGCGTTTTCCGGCGGCTCGGGCATCACACCGGTGCTCGCGATCATCAAGACCACGCTCGAAGTCGAGCCACGCAGCACTTTCACGCTGGTGTACGGCAACCGCAGCGTCGATCAGATCATGTTCGCGGAAGAACTCGAGGATCTGAAGAACCGCTTCATGAACCGCTTCGTGCTCTATCACGTGCTGTCCGACGACCTGCAAGACGTCGAGCTGTTCAACGGCGTGCTCGACCAGGAGAAGTGCGCCGCCTTCATCGAAAATCTGCTGCCGGCCGACGCAATCGACGAAGCCTTCATCTGCGGCCCCGCACCGATGATGGATGCCGCCGAGGCTGCGCTGAAAGCAGCGGGCGTGCCTTCGGCAAAAGTGCATGTTGAGCGCTTCGGTTCGCCGCTGCCGCAAGCGGGCGTGCCGCCGGTCGAAATCACCGACGACACCCCGGCCGCCGACCTCGAAATCGTCCTCGACGGGAAAAGGCGCAAGCTGCGCCTGCCGTATCAGGGCGTGAGCGTGCTCGACGTCGGCTTGCGTGCCGGTCTCGCGTTGCCGTACGCGTGCAAGGGCGGCGTCTGCTGCACTTGTCGCGCGAAGGTGCTGGAAGGCGAGGTCAAGATGGAAAAGAACTACACGCTGGAAGAACACGAAATCCGCGACGGTTACGTGCTGACCTGCCAATGCCATCCAATCAGCGATCGCGTGGTGGTGAGTTACGACGAGCGCTGAGCCGAACGCATCCGGCAGCCACGCGGCGCCCGGAACGCTTTCAGCAGGTCCGCGATCCGCTTACACTAGGGGCCGCTCGCGATCGGACGCCTGTCCCGGTCGATGAGCGGCCCCTTTTGCTATTTGCGTTTTTTGCCAGCCCAAGCCACTGCCGATGAGCACCATCCACCTCACCAACGGCGATGTCGCCGCCGAGTCACTGCGCGCCGCGCTAGCCGAGGCGGGCCGCGACGATCGCGTGCACGCACTGCGCGACGATCTGGCGGTCGGTCCGCTGCGCGGTATCGATGACGGACCCGACGTGCGAGCAGAATTCTGGGACCGTGTCAGCACGGACCGCCGGCGCGATTTTCTTCGGGAATTCCGCGAGCAGGCGGCCACGCTGGAGAACATCGCACGCGGTGCCGCGAACGTGGTGGTCTGGCACGGCGAAAGCGCAGCCGATCAATTGATGCTGCGCCGCGTCAGCTACCACCTGCGCAACAGCCCGCAACGGCTGAATGAAGTGCGTCTGTCGATTCACGACCTCACCGATCCGGACGCATGGGCGCACAGTCGCAAAGATCGCGCGACATCCGTCGGCATGTTCGCGCCGGCTGTACTGCAAGGGCGCCTGCCGGACGCGGCGCCGATTTCGGTTCTGCGCATCAGCCGGCTTGCGCTCGAATGGCAGGAGGCCAAACACGCGAACGGCGAGACACGGCGCTGGCGCGACAACACTTTCACGAACGGCAGCTTCGCCGATCTGGACGCACTGATTCTCGAACAGGCCATCGGCGACTGGCAACCTGCCGCGCGTGTTGCCGCCGAACTGATGACCGCCGACCTCTGCTATCTGGTGAGCGACAGCATCGTGCTGTGGCGCTTTCGCGAACTGGCCGCAACACGCCGCATCAAGCTGCGCGGCGACGCGAGCGCATGGCGCACGCTGGAGCTCTGCGCGGCACTTGCACCCTGTCCACACTAATAAAACAGACGACCATGGCACGCACCCGAGCCCCCGACCACGAAACCCAGCGCGACCAGATTCTCGAACTAGCCGCGGCGAAATTCGCGCAGACCAGCTACCCGAGCACCTCGATGGCCGACCTCGCCGCCGCGAGCGGCACCTCGAAAGCGCGCCTGTACCACTACTACGCGAGCAAGGAAGCGATCCTGTTCGATCTGCTGGACCGCTACACCAAACGGCTGATGCTGATCATCGCCGAGGTGGAGGGAGCGAGCCAACGTCGCGGGTTGTCCGAGCGGGAAACCTTCGCGGAGCTGATCCGCGCATTTCTGTCCGAGTATGAGACGTCGCACAGCCGTCACGTCGCGCTCCTGAACGACGTGAAGTATCTGGTCGACGCCCAGCGCGAGATCATCCTGAACCGCCAGCGCGACGTGGTCGCGGCGTTTGCGCGGCAGTTGGCGCGCGCTTATCCGGAACGCGCCACGCGCGAAAACCAGACCGCCCTCACGATGATGGTGTTCGGAATGATCAACTGGACATTCACCTGGCTCAAGCCGGACGGCCGAATGGGCTACCGGGAATTTGCCGAGCAGGTGGTCAATATGGTGGACCATGGATTGAGCTCCGCCGAAGGCTGATTGCGCACGGCAGCATTGTTCAGAGGGAATAGTGGGCGCCTGCCGCCTCGGCCGCAACATCTTGTCACGAACGCTTGCTCAATTTATTTTTCCTTAATAATCAATACATTAAAAATAGGGCGCTAGATTTTTAGGCGTTCCCCTCAGTTTTGATACGGGTTTTCCCTAGTATCAGGTCGGCATTTCCGCTAAAATCGTTTTTGCGGTGCACCATGCCGCTTGATTAAAGGAGAACCTGACCATGAACATGAACATGATTACACCCCGCGCCGCTGAGCCGATCGTCGCGCACGATCGCCTGTTGCAGCCAGGCGGTCGTGCGCCTGCTCTGGTCCGCGAACTCACCGCTATCGATCGCGAACGGCTGCTGACCCACTTCCTCTCGCTCGACGAAGACGACCGCCTTTTGCGCTTTGGCCAGATCGTGCCGGACCACGTCATTGAAAATTACGTCCGCGCGATCGATTTCACGCGCGACACGGTCTTCGGCGTATTCGATAGTCAATTGCAACTCATCGGCGTCGGCCATCTGGCGTATTTGCCGGTCGAAGGCAACAAGCGCACTGCCGAGTTCGGCGTTTCGGTGCTGGAAAGCGCTCGTGGGCAAGGTATTGGCTCGAAGCTCTTCGAGCGTGCCGCCATCCGCAGCCGGAATACGCATGTCACCATGCTCTACATGCACTGCCTGTCGCGCAATTCGACCATGATGCACATCGCGAAGAAGGCCGGCATGAAGATCGAATACTCGTACGGCGAAGCAGACGCCTATCTGACGCTGCCGCCGGCGGATCAAACAAGCATCATCGCCGAAATGCTGCAGGAGCAAGCCGCGGTGTTCGATTACGCACTCAAGCGCCAGGCGCGTCAGGCGTCGAGACTGTTCGAATCGTTCTTGCCGACAGCTGAGGCCGCTTAACCGGTCCGCGCTTCGGCGAAACAAAAAGGGCGGCCTTGTTGGCTGCCCTTTTTGTTTGTCTGCCGCTTGACCGCGGCCCGGCGCTCACAAAATCGGCAGTGCCGTTGTCTCTTTGAACTTCTCGAGCGAAAAGCTCGTCTTCACGTCGATGACAGAGGGATGGTGCAGCAACTGGTCCTGCACGAAACGTGAAAAGTGCGCCATATCCTCGACCTGCACACGCAGCAGGTAATCCATGTCGCCCGTCATCGCGTGACATGCGACCACTTCCGGCCACGTCTGCACCGCCGCGCGGAACAGATCGGCGTGCGTGGTGTCGCCGCGCGGACTGAGCGCCGGACCGCTGCGCTTTTCCAGCCGCACGTTGACGTAAGCAAGCAGATCGAGCCCAAGCTTTTGCGCATCGAGCAGCGCGACATAGCCGCGAATCACCCCGCTCTCCTCCAGCCGACGGATACGCCGCAAACAGGGGCTCGGCGACAGATTGATGCGCTCGGCGATCTCCTGATTCGATAGCCGGCCATTCTCCTGAAGGATCGCCAGAATGCGTCTGTCGATGGCGTCTATCTCTATTTTGGCCATTTTCTGTCGTCCATGTGAGAAAACAAGCCAGGAAATAGCGCCAGCGTATCGACATGCGATTAACTTCGCAAGTTTTCGTCGCCGGCCGGCCTTTACACTTGCGTCATTCAGTCGCGCTAACTTGCACACCCCGCGTCAGCGCTTGGCTTTGTATGGGACCGGAGTAAGCGCTGAAGCGCTAACTCCGGTCGACAACTTTGTATGGGACCGGAGTAAGCGCTGAAGCGCTAACTCCGGTCGACACAGGAGACAGACAATGCAGGTTTCAACTTGGGAGAATCCGGTCGGCACCGACGGCTTCGAATTCATCGAATACACCGCACCGGATCCGAAGGCGCTCGGCAAGCTGTTCGAACAGATGGGCTTCACCGCCGTCGCCCGGCATCGTCACAAAGACGTGACGCTGTATCGCCAGGGCGAAATCAACTTCATCGTCAACGGGGAACAGCATTCGTTCGCGCAACGTTTCACGCGCCTGCACGGCCCGTCGATCTGCGCGATCGCCTTCCGCGTGCAGGACGCGGCGAAGGCTTACCAGCAGGCTCTGGAAAAAGGCGCCTGGGGCTTCGACAACAAGACCGGCCCGATGGAACTGAACATCCCGGCGATCAAGGGTATTGGCGACTCGCTGATCTATTTCGTCGACCGCTGGCGCGGCAAGAACGGCGCTGAGCCAGGCAGCATTGGCAACATCGACATTTATGACGTCGACTTCGAGCCGATTCCCGGCGCCAATCCTAACCCGGTCGGCCACGGCCTGACCTACATCGATCACCTCACGCACAACGTCCATCGCGGCCGCATGCAGGAATGGGCGGAGTTCTACGAGCGTCTGTTCAATTTCCGGGAAGTGCGTTACTTCGACATCGAAGGCAAGGTGACCGGCGTGAAATCGAAGGCAATGACCTCGCCGTGCGGAAAGATCCGCATTCCGATCAATGAGGAAGGTTCTGACGTGCCCGGCCAGATTCAGGAATATCTGGACGAGTACCACGGCGAAGGCATCCAGCACATCGCGCTGGGCAGCAACGACATCTACCGCACCGTGGACGGTTTGCGCGCGGCGAACATCTCGTTGCTCGATACGATCGACACGTACTATGAACTGGTCGATCGCCGTGTGCCGAACCACGGCGAACCGCTCGATGAATTGCGTAAGCGCAAGATTCTGATCGACGGCGCGCCCGACGACTTGCTGCTGCAGATATTCACCGAAAACCAGATCGGACCGATCTTCTTCGAGATCATCCAGCGCAAGGGCAATCAGGGGTTCGGCGAGGGCAATTTCAAGGCGCTGTTCGAATCGATCGAGCTAGACCAGATTCGCCGCGGCGTGGTTCAGGACAAGGCCTAACGATTAAAGGCCGGCACGGAATCTGGGAGAGATAAAAAAGGGCGAGGATCTTGCGATCCTCGCCCTTCGTCGTCTATGCCGTTGGCCGAAGCCCGGACAACGGCTGATTGTCAACTGATGCGCCGCTTCAGCAACGCATCACGAATTCGGGTCTTCCTTGTCGGCCTTTGTGGATCGTGCGAGACGCTCCGCCGCAATGCGTGCGGGCGCGACTTGCGCCATGCTGGTGATCGCATTCGACAACGCCCCTGCGCTGCTCGAGCTTGAGTTCGAGCGCACCGGCGTGCTCATGGCAAAGAATGCGGCCGAAACCATCAGGAAAGTCTGGATGTTTCTCGTGTTCATGCGTACTCCTTTTCTAACTGCCCTGCTGTCCTGAAGCTCCACCGAATGCAGAGCGTTGCGCAGACATTGCTCGCAGGTGGGGGTTAGACAGACATTTCAACTGCGGTTCCGCATATTTGTAGTTTTTACAGCTTGTTACAGGGGTGTCAGAGAGCCGGGTGCCAGCCGATGCGCTTCTGTGAAATCGCGCCGCGTGACCGTGTTCATGTCGCGCTGCGGCGGGTTTTCACCAGTGCTACCATCGCTTGAAACACGTCAATATGGCGACCCCGGCCTTACGCATTCACAAGATGCGGCGGTCCAAAAAAGTTTTGGTGATCCCAAACTCGGTGGAGGAGAACACATAATGAATGCCCCGCTAGACGCAGGTCAGCGAGCCTCGCTCGAAGCCGCGCTATCTTCCGTCACGCTCGACGACAAATACACCCTCGAACGTGGCCGCGCGTACATGAGCGGCATCCAGGCGCTAGTGCGTCTGCCGATGCTGCAGCAGGAACGCGACCAGGCCGCTGGGCTCAATACCGCCGGCTTCATTTCCGGTTACCGTGGATCGCCTCTCGGCGGACTCGACCAATCCTTGTGGAAGGCGAAACAGCATCTCGCCGCACATCGCGTCGTGTTCCAACCCGGCGTCAACGAAGACCTCGCGGCCACCGCCGTGTGGGGTTCACAGCAGGTCAATCTGTACCCGAGCGCCAAATACGATGGCGTCTTCTCGATGTGGTACGGCAAGGGCCCGGGCGTCGACCGTTCCGGCGACGTCTTCAAGCATGGCAATTCGGCTGGCTCGGCGCAACACGGCGGCGTTCTCGTGCTCGCCGGCGACGACCACGCCGCCAAATCCTCGACGCTCGCGCACCAATCGGAACACATCTTCAAGGCGTGTGGCCTGCCGGTGCTGTTTCCATCGAACGTGCAGGAATATCTGGACTTCGGCCTGCATGGTTGGGCGATGAGCCGCTATTCCGGGCTGTGGGTGGCGATGAAGTGCGTGACCGACGTGGTCGAATCGTCGGCTTCGGTCGACATCGATCCGCACCGCACGAAAATCATTCTGCCGGACGACTTCGCCATGCCCGAAGGCGGTCTGAACATTCGCTGGCCAGATCCGCCACTGGTGCAGGAAGCGCGTCTACTCGACTACAAGTGGTACGCAGCGCTCGCTTATGTGCGCGCGAACAAACTGGACCGCGTCGAAATCGATTCGCCACACGCCCGTTTCGGCATCATGACGGGCGGCAAGGCATACCTCGACGTGCGTCAGGCGCTGACCGATCTCGGTCTCGACGACGAAACCTGTTCGCGCATCGGCATCCGCCTGTATAAGGTCGGCTGTGTATGGCCGCTCGAGGCGCAAGGTGCGCACGCGTTCGCTCGCGGTCTCGAGGAAATTCTGGTGATTGAAGAAAAACGCCAGATCCTCGAATACGCAATCAAGGAAGAACTGTACAACTGGCCCGATGCGCAGCGTCCGCGTGTGTTCGGCAAGTTCGACGAGAAGGACGGCGCAGGTGGCGAATGGTCGGTGCCGATGGGCAACTGGCTGCTGCCGGCCCACTACGAACTTTCGCCGGCGATCATCGCCAAGGCGATCGCCACGCGGCTCGACAAGTTCGACCTGCCGTCCGACGTGCGTGCGCGCATTGCGACGCGCATCGCGGTAATCGAAGCGAAAGAAAAAGCCTTGGCGCGTCCGCGCGTCGAAGCCGAGCGCAAGCCGTGGTTCTGCTCGGGCTGTCCGCACAACACGTCGACGAATGTGCCGGAAGGCTCGCGCGCAATGGCCGGCATCGGCTGCCACTACATGACCGTGTGGATGGACCGCAGCACCAGCACCTTCAGCCAGATGGGCGGCGAAGGCGTCGCGTGGATCGGCCAGGCGCCGTTCACCAATGACAAGCACGTGTTCGCCAACCTCGGCGACGGCACCTACTTCCACTCGGGCCTGCTCGCGATTCGCGCGGCGATCGCGTCGAAGGCGAATATCACCTACAAGATTCTCTATAACGACGCGGTCGCGATGACGGGCGGCCAACCGGTCGACGGCGTGCTGACCGTGCCGCAGATTACGCATCAACTCGCCGCCGAAGGCGCGACGAAGATCGTGATCGTCACCGATGAGCCGGAGAAGTACTCCGTGAACGTCGGGCTCGCGCCCGGCATCGACATTCACCATCGCGACAAGCTCGACGAAGTTCAGCGCCAGCTGCGCGAGATTTCCGGCACCACGATCCTGATCTACGACCAGACCTGCGCGACCGAGAAGCGCCGCCGCAGGAAGCGCGGCACGTATCCGGACCCGGCGCGGCGTGTCGTGATCAACGAAGCAGTGTGCGAAGGCTGCGGCGATTGCTCGGTGAAGTCGAATTGCCTGTCTGTGGAGCCGCTCGATACCGAGTACGGCACCAAACGCCAGATCAATCAGTCGACCTGCAACAAGGACTTCTCGTGCGTGAACGGGTTCTGCCCGAGCTTCGTATCCGTCGAAGGGGGGCAGTTGCGCAAGCCGAAGGCGGCTTCCGGCATTGTCGGTGACGCGATGCCGCCCGTGCCGGAACCCGAACTACCGTCGATCGCGCGCCCTTATGGGGTGCTGGTGACGGGCGTCGGCGGCACGGGCGTCGTGACGATCGGCGCATTGCTCGGGATGGCCGCGCACCTGGAAAACAAAGGCGTCACGGTACTCGACGTCACCGGCCTCGCGCAAAAGGGCGGCGCCGTGATGAGCCACGTGCAGATCGCCCAGAACCCGGGCGACATACACGCGACCCGCATCGCCATGGGCGAAGCAAGTCTCGTGATCGGTTGCGACGCGATCGTTACCGCCAGCGACGAATGCGTCTCGCGGATGCAGGTGGGCCGTACCCGTGTCGTGCTCAATAGCGCGCACACGCCGACCGCCGAGCTCATCAAGAACCCGAACTGGCGCTTCCCGGGCAGCAGCACTGAAGCGGACGTGCGTGCTGGTGCGGGCGACGACGGTGTCGATATGGTCGACGCGAATCACTTCGCCGTCGCGCTGCTTGGTGACGCGATCTACACGAATCCGTTCGTGCTCGGCTACGCATGGCAACGCGGCTGGGTGCCGCTAACCTATCAATCGCTGATGCGCGCGATCGAGCTGAACAACGTGCAGATCGAGAAGAACCGTGCGGCATTCGAATGGGGTCGCCGTGCTGCGCACGATCTGGCGGCGGTGCGCAAGCTCGCGCAATCGCAAGGACGCGGTGCCGCAGCGGAAACGGCAAGCAGCAAGATCATCTCGCTGCACACGCCGAAGGCGCTCGACACGCTGATCGACAAGCGCGCCGACTATCTTGCCGCGTACCAGAATGCGGCTTACGCGGACCGTTATCGTGCGTTGGTGTCGCAAGTGCGTGTGGCGGAATCAACGCTCGATTCGATCGACGGCCAGTTGCCGTTGACCGAAGCGGTCGCGAAGAACCTGCACAAGCTGATGGCTTACAAGGACGAGTACGAAGTCGCACGACTCTATAGCGATCCAGCGTTCATCGAAAAACTGAAGGCGAATTTCGAAGGCGACTGGAAGCTGCACATTCACCTCGCGCCGCCGACGTTCTCGAAGAAAGACGCACAAGGTCATCTGGTGAAGAAGAAGTATGGACCTTGGGTGTTCAGCGCCATGCACGTGCTCGCAAAACTCAAGTTCCTGCGCGGGACTGCGCTCGACGTGTTCGGCAAGACAGAGGAGCGTCGCACGGAGCGAGCGCTGATCGTCGAATACGAAGCACTGGTACGCGAACTGATCGGCGGCCTGACCGCGCAGAAGCGTGAGCTGGCTGCCGAACTGGCGAATCTGCCGGACGGCATCCGCGGCTACGGGCACGTGAAGGAAAATAATCTGAAAGGCGTGCGGGTCAAATGGAACGACTTGCTGACGCGCTGGCGCTCGCCGGAAACGGGAAAGGCGCAGCACGCGGCATGATCTTGCTGGCTTGACCGGCTGGCGTCGGCCTGAAATGGAAAAGGCGGCTGTCCTCGCGGACAGTCGCCTTTTTTTGCCTGCTCCGACACGTGATGCGTGTGTACAAGAACAAGCGGTACTGCTCCTTCCAACAACACAACAACAACCAACCAAAAACAAACAACTACCAAACAGCTACTTCAACTTCCAACTGCTACTTCAACTGCCAACTGCTACTTCAACCACCAACTGCTACTTCAACCACCAACTGCTACTTCAACTGCCAACTGCTACTTCAACCACCAACTGCTACTTCAACCACCAACTGCTACTTCAACTACCAACTGCTACTTCAACTACCAGCTGCTACTTCAACTACCAACTGCTACTTCAACCACCAACTGCTACTTCAACCACCAACTGCTACTTCAACCACCAACTGCTACTTCAACCACCAACTGCTACTTCAACTGCCAACTACAACAACACACACTTACTGCCGGTACTACAACCCATTGGTACTACTGCCTTCACCACCAGAACTACTGCTACTGCCACTACGAACTTCCCAACACGAGAGGAAGCGCAGCGCCTGACGCGATGCAAGGATTGACCAGCCGACTGTTCCGTTGCCATCGCGTTGTGCTGCGCTTCAGAAGTAACTTTACAAAAGTGTCACAGCGAATCGAATAGGAGCATTCTTAAAGCTCAGCTAGCCCCCTAAGAATTCCTCAGACCAGCAGCCACCAAAATAAGAACGCGCAAATAAAAAAACGCCACGGAATCAACTTCCGTGACGTTCTCTTAGCTTGCCAGCGAACGCCCCAATGCGGCGCCGCTTCAAGCATCAACCTATTCGCGTTACTGCGCGCTCACCTGCTTGCGTGCGTTGGCCGAAGCCACCGCCGTCATGTTGATGATCCGGCGCACAGTCGCAGCCGGCGTCAGGATGTGCACCGGCTTTTCCGCGCCCAGCAGGAACGGACCCACCGTCACGCCCTCGCCGCCGATCATCTTCAGCAGGTTGTACGTGATGTTTGCCGCTTCCACGTTCGGCATGATCAGCAGGTTCGCTTCGCCGGTCAGCGTCGTGCCCGGGAACGCAGCCTTGCGGACGGCTTCCGACAATGCCGCGTCGCCATGCATCTCACCGTCGATCTCGAGCGAAGGCGCACGCTCGACGATCAGCTTGCGAGCCGCGGCCATGCGTTGCGACGACGAAGACGGCGCGCTGCCGAAGTTCGAATTCGACAGCAACGCAACCTTCGGCGTGATACCGAATTTCTCGATTTCACCCGCAGCCAGCATCGTCATGTCCGCGAGCTGTTCGGCGGTCGGCATTTCGTTCACGTACGTGTCGCAGATGAACAGGTTACGGCCCGGCAGCATCAGCAGATTCATTGCAGCGAAGTTCTGCACGTTATCCGCCTTGCCCAGCACCTGCTCGATGAACTCGAGATGCGCGTGATACTGGCCGATCATCCCGCAGATCATGCCGTCAGCTTCGCCGAGGCGCACGAGGATCGCGCCGATCAGCGTGTTGAACTTGCGCATCGCGGCCTTCGCGACGTCCGGCGTCACGCCTTCGCGCGCGCCAAGTTCGTGGTATGCCTGCCAGCATTGCTGATAGCGCGGATCGTCTTCCGGATCGACGACTTCGAAGTCTTCACCACATTTCAGTTTCGAACCCATCTTCTTCAGACGCATCTCGATCACCGACGGACGGCCGACCAGAATCGGCTTGGCGATCTTTTCCAGCAGCACGAATTGCGCGGCGCGCAGCACGCGCTCGTCTTCACCTTCGGCGAACACGATACGCGCCGGCTCTGACTTCGCCGCGGCGAACACCGGACGCATCACCATGCCGGTGCGGTACACCGTTGCGCCGAGTACTTCGCGGTACGCGTCCATATCCTTGATCGGACGGGTCGCGACGCCCGAGTCCATCGCGGCTTGCGCAACAGCCGGCGCGATCTTGATGATCAGGCGCGGATCGAACGGCTTCGGGATCAGGTAGTCGGGACCGAACTCGAGCGAGTGACCTTCGTAGGCCTTGGCGACTTCATCGCCCTGATCGGTCTCTTCTGCCAGTTCCGCAATCGCACGCACGCACGCGAGCTTCATTTCTTCCGTGATCGTGGTTGCGCCGACATCCAGCGCGCCGCGGAAGATGAACGGGAAGCACAGCACGTTGTTGACCTGGTTCGGGTAGTCCGAACGGCCTGTCGCGACGATGCAGTCCGGGCGCACCTTCTTCGCTTCTTCCGGACGGATTTCCGGTTCCGGATTCGCCAGCGCCAGAATCAGCGGCTGCGTACCCATTTCCGCGACCATTTCCGGCTTCAGCACGCCGCCGCTCGAACAGCCAAGGAACACGTCGGCGCCGCGACTCGCATCGGCCAGCGTGCGCGCTTCGGTATTAGCCGCGTAACGTTCCTTCGACGGATCCAGGTTGCCGCGCCCTTCGTAGATCACACCCTTCGAATCGACAACGAGCACATTCTTCTTCGACAGGCCCAGATTCACCAGCAGATCCAGACACGCGATCGCAGCCGCGCCCGCGCCCGAACACACCAGCTTCACTTCGTCGAGTTTCTTACCGACCACTTTCAGGCCGTTCAGGATCGCCGCCGAAGCGATGATCGCAGTGCCGTGCTGATCGTCATGGAAGACGGGAATCTTCATGCGCTCGCGCAGCTTCTTTTCGATGTAGAAGCACTCAGGCGCCTTGATGTCTTCAAGATTGATGCCGCCCAAGGTCGGCTCGAGCATCGCGATCGCTTCAACCAGCTTGTCCGGATCCGACTCGGAGAGTTCGATGTCGAACACGTCGATGCCGGCGAACTTCTTGAACAGGCAACCCTTGCCTTCCATCACCGGCTTCGCAGCGAGCGGGCCGATATTGCCGAGACCGAGCACGGCCGTACCGTTCGTGATCACGCCGACGAGGTTGCCGCGCGACGTGTACTTCTGCGCGTCGAGCGGGTCTTCGTAGATCGCCATGCAGGCTGCGGCGACGCCCGGCGAGTAGGCGAGCGACAGATCGAGCTGGTTCGAGAGCGGCTTGGTGGGCGTGACCGAAATCTTGCCGGGTTTCGGAAACTGGTGGTAAGCGAGAGCGCTTTGCTTAAGTTGTTCGTCCATTTTTTAGCCTGCGAGACGTAAGTAATTGGGCCCGGCACAGCGCACCGTTGGCGTCGCTTCGCGTCCATCGAATGGATAATCGACTGCGGCGGTTTTCGCATGCGCCGGTTCGGCGCGGCTTCGGACCTCGGCGGAGGGCAAGACGGTGCGGAGTGCTATGCGGGCCGATTAGTGTACACCCCGAATGCGTCGATGCACTGAGTGGTTAACTCGGCTCGCCATCGGCGAAACACCGGCCCGCAATGCTGCAGCGCCGCATCCGGCGGCCATTTTGTGAATGACCGCGCGTGCCTCATGCCCGGATCAAGCATGGGTCAAGCGCGAGTCACGCGCGAGTCATTCGAGCTCGGCGCCGCGTCGTTCGGGAATCAGAAAGAGCGTCGCGAAAACGTCGAGCAGATAGATCGATGCGAGCAAAGCGAGCGCGGCGCCGAATGAATAGCGTGCGGCCAACGCGCCCACGACCACCGGCCCGAAACCGCCGACCGCCCGGCCGACGTTGAACAGCACGTTCTGCGCGGTGGCGCGTGCATCGGTTGGATATAGCTCGGATATCAGCGCGCCGTAGCCGCCGATCATCCCGTTGACGAACACACCCATGGCTGCGCCGCCGATCAGCAGCGCCATCGGCGTTGTCAGATGAGCGTAGACGAATACCATCACCACCGCGCCCACCTGGTAGAACAGGAAGGCCGGCTTGCGGCCGAACCGGTCGGCGGCCATGCCGAACAGCCAGATGCCACACGCCATGCCGAGAACCGTCGCGGCGGTCCAGACGCCGGACCTGGTCAGCGAGTAGCCGAACGTCTTCGACAAATAGCTCGGAAGCCAGATCATCAGTCCGTAATAGCCGAAGTTCTGTACTGAACAGAGAATCGCGATACCGATGCTGGCGCGCGCGGTGCGTGCGTCGGCCACCAGCAATTTGAACGGCAGCTTACGCATTCCACGTGCAACGCGCTCGGTGAACAGCGCTGGCTCCTCGACGCTGCGCCGCACGAAAAACGACACCACGGCAGGCAGCAATCCAAGCGCGAACATGCCGCGCCAGCCGATCACCGGCAGCAGCAGCGGCGTCAGCAACGCGGCCGCGAGCACCCCGAGTTGCCATCCCAGCCCGACATAGGACGACACGCGTGCCCGCTGCGACGCCGGCCACGCTTCAGCCACCAGCGTCATGCCGATGCCAAACTCGCCGCCGAGGCCAATGCCTGCAATGGTCCGATAGGCCAGCAGGTCTGGATAACCCTGCGCCAGCGCGCATAGGCCGGTAAAGACGGCGAAGATCAAGATCGTCCACGTCAGCATTCGCACGCGGCCGAAATAGTCGCTTAAAACGCCGAAAATCAGGCCCCCAGCGACAGCGCCAATCAGCGTCCACGTAACAAGCGAGCCTGCCTGCGCGGAACTCAGATGCAGATCCGCGGCGATCACCGGCAGCATGAAGCCGAGGATCAGCAGATCGAAGCCGTCCAGCGCGTAACCGAGCACCGACGCGATCAGCGCACGTCCCGCATAGCCGCTTTTGGCAGCGCCACTTTCGGCAGGGCCACTTTTGGCAGGGCCACTTTTGGCGGATTTACGGGTCTCGGTAGAAGAAGCGGCAGTCATTGAAAGCATTCCGTAGGGCATGGGCGGCCATGCGTACACGGCCGCCAGGAAATTCGCGTGAGTGTAAAGGCAAGGCACCCTGGGCCGCTCGCAAGCAAACCAGAAAGCAGGCCGAAAACCAGCCCGGGAAGCAGCAATAGTGCTGCCCCGAACGAACCTTGCAAGTTCCGTTCAGCGCGGCCGTTATGACCGCCATTCGCGGCCGGCACGTATGACGGCCACCTCGGGAGAGCCCATTTCGGGTAAAATGCCGGCCTACGCGCGCAGCAAAAGCCGGCCTGCACTCCACTGACCGGCCGCGTAATTGCCTATCAAGGCGCCGCCCATCATGGCGCGGCATACCCCGCTTGTTGCGCCACCGGGCTCCGCGCCCGCTTCTCCTCGCTCACACCCAAGGATCCGCCCATGACAGGCTTCGATCGACAGACGATCTCCGACACCACCGCAAAGATGCTGCTGGAAGTGCAAGCAGTGCACTTCAACGCGGAGAAACCGTACATTTTCACGTCCGGCTGGGCGAGCCCAGTTTATATCGACTGCCGCAAGCTGATCTCTTATCCGCGCGTGCGCCGCGGCCTGATGGAAATGGCCGAAGCCACGATCCTGCGCGACGTCGGCTATGAGCAGATCGACGCGGTGGCCGGTGGCGAAACGGCTGGCATCCCGTTCGCGGCGTGGCTCTCCGACCGTTTGATGGTGCCGATGCAATACGTGCGCAAGAAGCCGAAGGGTTTCGGTCGTAACGCGCAGATCGAAGGTCTGCTGACCGAAGGGCAACGCGTGCTGCTGGTCGAAGATCTGACCACGGACAGCCGCAGCAAGGTCAACTTCATCAATGCGCTGCGCACCGCCGGCGCGACAGTGAACCACTGCTTCGTGCTGTTCCACTACAACATCTTCAAGGAAAGCGTGTCGGTGCTGAAAGACATCGACGTCGATTTGCACGCACTTGCCACGTGGTGGGACGTGTTGCGCGTCGCCAAGGCAAACAACTACTTCGACGCCAAAACGCTCGACGAAGTGGAAAAATTCCTGCACGCGCCGGCCGAATGGTCTGCGGCACACGGCGGCGCCAACGCGACGCCGCAGTAAGCGCAGCCGCTTAATGCGGATGGAATGAAAAAACGCCGCCTGTCGACGAGACAGGTGGCGTTTTTCATTGAATTCGTCCAACCGAACGAAAGTACGACCGCGGCTAGGACGCGCTACCAGTGTCGTCGACCGAGTGCGACGACAGATTCAGCAAGCCGTTACTCTGCGCGTACTGGAACAACTCGGAATCGCGATCGATACCGAGCTTGCGCATAGCCGTATTCTTCTGCGTGCTGATCGTCTTGATGCTGCGATTGAGCTGCTCCGCGATCTCCTTGATCGTCATGCCCGACACGAACAGGCGCACAACCTCGAGTTCGCGCCGGGACAGCATCACTTCTTCGTCCTTGCCGCCGGCATTCATGCGCAGCGTATCGAGCGACGCCTTGACGGACGGGCTCATGTATTCCAGTTTGCGGCTGACGTGCTGCACCGCGAGTCCGATGTGGCTCAGATCGTCCGATTTGTTGACGACCGAGGTCACGCCGAGTTCGCTCAGCCGCTTGAGCAACGCGGCGTTTTCCAGCATCGTCAGCACGACGATGGGAAGGTCGGGAAAATTGCGGCGCAGATAGCCGATCAGCGGCAAACCATCGCCGTATTGGCCGCCTGGCATCGCCAGATCCGTGACGAGCACATCACACTCAACGGTTTGCAACACCTTGACCAGTTCGGTCGACTGTCGCGCACGCGCGACGACCTGCAGACCTGGAAACTTGAGCAAAGCCTGTTCGGCGCCGAACAGAATCACCGGATGGTCGTCAGCGACCACGACCCTGACTGGATCTTGCATTGCCCTCCCCTCGACAGATAAACCACTCTCCAAAACTTCTGACATGCCTTTCTATTCTTGGTACTTGCACTGATCGGGTACGCAGTCTGTATTCGCGCGGACAATTCCTCTGACTATAGCCGATTTCGCCTCTGTCCAGCCCGCCGGCTGGCAACAATGATCCTCCGCAACGCGAATGTTAGACTTGATTCGACCTTGGGGCACAAAATAGGGACAATAATCCTCGCGAGGACAACCGCCTCGCGCCCTGACAGGAGAACCGGCACATGCGCTCGCGTTGCCTGGTTGTTTCGCTTGCTTCGCCGTTCCGCCGTATACCGTCCCTCACCTGCGCGCTGCTGGGTATCGCGCTATGCGCAGCGCATAGCCCTGACGCACTCGCCGAGGGTCTGTTCACGCTGACCAGCGCCAGCTTCCATGCGGGCGGCACCGTGGATGAGGCCCAGGTTTTCAATCAGGACGACTGCAAAGGCGGCAATCGTTCGCCGCAATTGACTTGGCGCGATGCGCCGGCCGGCACGCGCAGCTTCGCAGTCACGGTGTTCGATCAGGATGCGCCCGGCCGCGGCTGGTGGCACTGGGCGGTTGCGGCCATTCCGGCGAGCGTCGACAGCTTGCCGGAAAACGCCAGCGCGTCGGGTTTCCTGAAAAAACTCGGCGCAGTCGAAGCGCGCAACGACTTCGATATCGACGGCTACGGTGGCCCTTGCCCGCCGCCCGGCAAACCTCATCGCTATGTCGTCACCGTTTATGCGCTGAGCTCCGCGGACCTGCGCCTCGCGCAGGGGCGCCCGGCGCTCATGTTCGATCACGAGATCGGCACCGCCGCGCTCGGCAGCGCGCGGATGGTGGTCAACTATGGACGGTAGCGGCGCGCGTCAGTAATGTGCAACTGAGCGGCGTACGCGATGCTTGTCGACGTCGCGTCGCTACGCGCGCACCGTTGCCGTGCTGACCTCTGCTTTTTCATCCTGCCGGAGCGTGCCATGTCGAAGATCGTCATCGTTTATCACAGCGGCTATGGCCACACGAAGAAAGTTGCCGATGCCGTGCTGGCCGGCACGCTGGAAGCTGGCGCGGACGCGAAACTCATGCCCGTCGGCGAAATCGACGACGCTGCCTGGACAGAACTGGCGGCCGCGGACGCCATCATCTTCGGCGCGCCGACCTACATGGGCGGGCCGTCCGCCGACTTCAAGAAATTCGCCGATGCGAGTTCGAAACCGTGGTTCGGCCAAACGTGGAGGGACAAGATCGCGGCCGGCTTCACCAACTCGGCGGCCATGAACGGCGACAAGTTCTCGACGATCCAGTACTTCGTCACGCTGGCGATGCAACACAGCATGATCTGGGTGGGCACCGGCATGATGCCGTCGAATACCAAGGCGGCAACCCGCAACGATCTGAACTACGTGGGCGGCTTTACCGGTCTGCTGGCGCAGTCCCCTGCGGATGCATCGCCGGAAGAAGCGCCGCCCGCGGGCGATCTGGAAACGGCGCGGATGTTCGGCGCGCGCGTTGCCGCCGTGACGGCGCGGTGGAACGCGGGGGTTCGATAACGGGCTGTCCGCAGGCTCGCACGAAGACGCCGCGCGCTCGAGGCAGACACCGCGCCTGACAGAATGTGGATGGCGCGGCCGGTGGCAAGCGCCGTTAATCTGCCCGGAACCTGCCAGCATCGGCTCACATCTGTCGCGTAACCCGTCACGCCGATGTCACTTTCGGCGCGCATCGTCGTTTTTTCACCCCCTTTTCGCGCACCTGCCGCGATCAGGTCTTAAAATAGCGTTCCGGCGCGGCGTCGCGCCCCGTTTCCAGCAAGCAAGCCAGTGAGATCGAGATGAGCACGAAAGTTTTTGTCGACGGACAGGAAGGCACGACCGGCCTGAAGATTTTCGAATACCTGTCGCAACGCGCCGACGTGGAGATCCTGCGTATTGAAGAAGCGAAGCGCAAGGACCTCGAAGAGCGCCGTCGTCTCATCAACGCGTCGGACGTCACGTTCCTGTGTCTGCCGGACGTCGCCTCGCGCGAGTCGGCCTCGCTGGTCGAAAACGACCATACCGTGCTGATCGATGCCAGCACGGCCTTCCGTACGTCGGCCGACTGGGCCTACGGCCTGCCCGAACTGGCCCGCTCGCAACGCGAGCGTCTGCGCACAGCGAAACGCATCGCCGTGCCGGGCTGCCATGCATCGGCCTTCGTACTGGCCATGCGTCCGCTCGTCGAAGCCGGCGTTGTGGCGCCGGACTTTGCCGCGCACGCATACTCGATCACCGGTTACAGCGGCGGCGGCAAGAAAATGATTGCCGACTACGAAGCCGGCGGCAACGACAAGCTCAAAAGCCCGCGCCCGTACGCACTCGGTCTCACGCACAAGCACCTGCCTGAAATGGCGGCGCATACGGGCCTCAAGCCGGCGCCGGTGTTCACGCCAATCGTCGGCGACTTCTACAAGGGTCTCGCGGTCACCACCTTCTTCTCGCCGAACCAGCTGGCCAAGAAGACCGCGCCGCAAGACGTGCAGGCGCTGTTCGCCGAGTACTACGCGGGCGAGGCGTTCGTGCACGTCGCTCCGTTCGACGCGGACACGAGCCTCGACGGCGGCTTCTTCGACGTACAAGCGAACAACGACACCAACCGTGTCGATCTGTTCGTGTTCGGCAACGAAGAGCGCTTCGTGACCGTCGCGCGCCTCGATAACCTGGGCAAGGGCGCGTCGGGTGCAGCGATCCAGTGCATGAACCTCGCAATCGGCGCCGCCGAAGAAACAGGCTTGAAACGCTGAGCGAGTTCGACATATAGACGACATCCGCTGTCAATCCGCTTAAAAAGCCGGTCTTTTCAGACCGGCTTTTCTGTTTTAAAAACCTGCCCTCAGAATTCCTCTTTTGCAGTTAATCAGTAGTTGCCCGCATTACTTTAAAAAGAAAAATCGGACCTCTCACCAACTGCCGGTAATTCATTCCTCGAATTGACCCGCACAGCATCGTTTTCCGCATAGGGAAACTCCGGATTTTTTCGCGAACGGTCGTTCGAAGATGATAGAGCCATTTTGCCGTACCGCTTACCTGACAAGGGTATGCGGCGAAGCAACGGTACCGCTGTCGAAGCCAAAATTCCTTTTTTGTTTAAAAGAGCCGCGAGGTCGCACGCAGTATGCGTCCGGCAAAAATCGCGCTGTTTGAATCAACCTTTTTAGACGGCTCATTCAATTGACAGGCAATTAACGCGCAGCGAAATTAGTTCGCACAATTACAGGAAGGGAGACAGCGGTATGTCGTACGCCATTACACGAGGCCTGGCGATGGCCATTGCCACGGCCCCATTCCTCATCGCTTGCGGTGGCGGCAAGGCGGACAATCCCGGCCCGATCAGTGCGCCGCAATGCTCGGGCTCGAGCTGCAGCGTGCAAGGTCCGCCGACTTCGAATGCCGGTCCTGCCGCGCTATGTCCGGCGACTGCCGACATCGTTAAAACAACGTATCTCGGTGGTGCGGGTAGCGGCGAGATCGTGCAGGTGAACATTGACGCGACCGCGATGACGTACACGCTGAAGTGGCTTGAGTCACCGATTCCGTTGCGCACGGGTCAGGTCACACCGACGCGCGCGGGTACGCAGATCACGGGCGCGGTCATCCACCCGCCGACCGGCGCACTGCCGACCGCCGAGCAGACGCGCTGCGCCTTCATTCTCGGCGCGGGTACAGGTACCGGCGTCGGCGACGGTCAGCCTTATACGACACCCGACTTCGTCAACAATCCGAATCCCCCGATGATCCTTGTCGGCCAGGGCGTGGCCGGGGGCGGGATCCCGGGGGCGACCGTGCAGTTCGCTGGAGTCCTGACCTTCGGCGCTGTACCTAGCCGGCATTTCGACTTCTATCCGTTCCTCGGCTTTGCCAGCACCACGACGGACATCACCAAGCTGGTGGGTACCTACAACGCTCTGCTCTACCACCTTTCGCCGACCGCCAACTACGAGACTGTCGCAACCAATTCGGTGGAGACGTTCGACGCAAGCGGCAATTGCACCTCGCCGAGTTCGAGCGGCTGCCTGAGCACCGGTAATGCGCTCACGCTGAACAGCAACGGCTATTTCGACAGCGCGAAACCACCACAGATCGTGAACGGCGGCAGCCCCGCGCCGTTTCGCACCGACCAATCCGGCACTGCTCACATGATCCTCGGACAGATCAACGGCGCGACGGTGCCGCTCGTGGTCCGCACGGGACATGCCAACCCCAGCCTCCTGGCACTGTCCGTCGACGACGAATCCGGCATCGCGATGCTCGCCGCAGCCACGCCGCTTGCATCGGGTGGCTTTGACGGCGGCTACGTCGGCGCGGACTCGAACTTCAAGAACACCGCAACGTTGATCCAGGGCGCGGTCGGCACGTTCATCAATCCGAGCACCTCGGCGGCGGAAAGCGGCTTCGGTCTGGGTTACGGGCTGCCGAGTCCGGGTTTGGTCGGCGTGCAGGACACCAACGGCAAGACCGGTTTTGCGATTGCATCCGGTGGTCTCTACGCCATCGCAATCCAGGGCACGGAGAACGGCGGCATCACGTCGACATCGGCGAATTCGGACACGCCTGGCGCCCCCTACTTCGGCATCGGAGCCCAGATCAGCAAATAAGGAGCGAAGGACCGGCAATGCGCAGTACGAGACATAAACAGAGCAAAAGGTGGCAGGACTGGGAGCCGGCCACACACAACGAGAAAATTCTGGAGGCGGTATGAAATGGAGAATCCTTTCGGTGCTCGCTCTTGCAGCACCGTTACTGGGGGCGTGCAGTGGTGGCGGCGGTAATGGCGACGGACCGGTGACGGAAGTTCGCCTGTGCCCTTCTTCGCTCGACTACAGCACGGTGTTCACGGGTGGCGGCGGTGACGGCGAACTGGCCAAGCTGCAGATGGACACGACCAAGATGACGTGGCAAGTCAGCTACATCGAGTCGCCGATCCCGGCGACCACCGGCACCGTCGCGCCTACGCGCGCCGGCCAGAGCGCAAGCGGCACGCTGACCCAGGAAACCCTGCTGCCGACCAACAAGCTCAATCAGTGTGCCTTCCGCCTGAACGGCGCAAGCCTCGACCCGAATCGTCCAGCGCGGATTTTTGTCGGCGAAGGCGTGGCCGGCGGCACGATTCCGGGCGCGGAAATCTCCTTCGCCGGGATTCTCGGCGTGGGCGCAGTGCCCGACACCAAGTTCCCGTACTACCCGTTTATCGGTTTCTCGTCGATTGAAACGAACCTCGCGAACGTGGCCGGCACCTACAACCAGCTCGGCTATCACCAGGTTCCGTCGCAAAACTTCGCGCCAGCCACGGTCGATTCGAAGATCACGATCAACGCGGACGGCACATGGACCGAGTGCGACAACTCCGGCGTCAATGCCGGCACGTGCCAGCAGCCGGGTACGAACTTCGTACAGTCGTCTGACGGCAGCGGTGCATTCGAAACCGACAAGTTCCAGGGCCAGGCCAAACCGACGCTCGCCACTACACCCAAGGCTCGCGGCTACATGATCATCGGCAAACTGCGCAACCAGGTGGTGCCGATCCTGGTGCGAACCGGCGCGGCGAACGCCTCGGTGACGACGCCGGTGAACGGTGAACTCGGGCCGTTTGCGGACGACGAATCGGGCATCTCGATTCTGGCGCCGCAGACCTCGGTCGCGCTGAACTCGCAAAACGGTGAGTACATCGGTGTGGATAGCCAATTCGACTATCGCACCACCGCGCTCGAAGGCACGCAGGCCACGCTGCTCGATCCGTTCAATGCATCGCAGGCATCGCTCGCGACGGCGCTGAATCTGAGCTTCACGCAGACCGTGCCGGGTGTGGTGACGACGACGCAAGTAGGCGCCTCGACCGGCACCACGCCGACCGGAAAGATGATCTTCACGGGCGGCGTGTTCGGCTACCTCGATCTGACCAACGCGGCCTCGCCGTACTTCACGATCGGCGCCTTCGTCCAGTAATGGGCGCAGCACGCGCCGCCGACCCGCAACGAGGCGTTCGTGTCCCGGCTGCTGCGCCCAGCAATGGCGCGGCAGCCGGCGTCCACCGAATATCCAGCGCACCGACCGGGCAGCCAGGCCGCCGTCGCTCGCCGCACGCGACGAACGCGACGCGCGCCTCAGGAGGAACAACATGAAAAAAATCTTTTTCGCGATACTTGGCGCCTGCCTGTCCGTCAGTGCGTACGCACAACACGCGGGCGACAACGTCGCCGTGCTCGGCTGGTTCCATGTCATGCCGCAGGATTCGAGCACGCCGCTGACCACCACCGTCGCTCCGACGCCGATCAATACGCCGCTGCGTCTGCCGGGCTCATTCACGTCTGCCGGCACCGGGTTGTCGACCAATACTGCCAATACCGCCGGCCTCGTATTCAGCCATTACGTCACCGATCACATCGCCGTGACGACAGTGGCGGGCATACCGCCGGTTTTCAAGCTCTACGGGCACGGCACCGTCAAGCCGCCGGGACCGGCGGGTGCGCTCGGTCAGCAGGATCTGGGCGATCCGCAGGCCAATCCGATCGTGAAGAGCGTGCGCCAGTGGAGCCCGGCGCTGCTGTTCCAGTACTACTTCAATGCGCCCACCGCGAAGTTCCGGCCGTTCTTGGGCGTCGGCGTGTCATATAACTGGTTCTCCGACGTTCAACTGAGCCAGAACTTCATAACATCGACGCAGAACAATCTGGGCGCGGTGCTGGCAGCGGGGGCGGGCAAACCGGGGCAAACGCAGGTGTCGGCGAAGGCGTCGTCGTCCTGGCAACCGGTGTTCAATGCGGGTCTCGCGTACAACATCACCGATCACTGGGGTCTCGTGGCATCGGTCACGTACATTCCGCTGAAAACCACGTCGTCGGTCATCGTCAAGGCGGCAGACGGCACGGAATTGAGTGTGTCGAAGGCGGAGCTAAGCGCCGATCCGATCATCTCGTTCCTAGCCGTCTCCTACAAGTTCTGAGTTCGGCGCAGACGCGACACAGCCGGCCCTCCCGTGGAGGGGGCCAGCCGGCTTTGTCTTATCTGGATGACGCTGGAAATTCAGGGCAAAAAAAAGCCCGCCTAAGTGGGCGGGCTGAATCCATATCAGAGGAGACATGGAGGAGACAAGACGAACTATAGCAAATAGTTTGGTGCGTCGCAACATGCAAATTAGGGTTGACCCTCGGTGTTGTATAGTTGCAACAAACTTTCAGCGCTTCGCGAGCGGCGTTGACTACCACTCGGGAACGCGCCGCTCGCCTAATGGCGCACCAGCGCCGACAGGCAGACGGCCATGGTCGCGCTGGCGCGGTGCAGGCCGTGCGGGGCGCCGTGCGTCGTCACCAGCAGCATGTTCGGACCGGGAATCGCGAAAACGACGAAAACAGTGGCGGCAAACAGCCACCAGGTATGCAGATTCATTAGGATCGGCCCCGAAAAGGATCGGGCGGCAATTATGCCCGCCCACACTTTAAAGCGCGCGCACGCAAGGACCGCTCCCGCTCAGCGCCCTGCCCGCCGCGCGGCTACCTGCCCCAGCACCGCGAAGTCTTTCTCGCCGTCGCCATGCGCTACTGCTTCGATCAGACTGTCACGCACAACACTCGCAACCGGCAACGGCGTGTTGACCGCATCAGCGGCCGCCAGCGCCAAACGCACGTCCTTCAATCCGAGGCGCGCCTTGAACAGCGCCGGCTCGTAGCGCTGTTCCGCGATCATCTTGCCGTAGCCCGAATAGACCGGTCCCGGGAACAGACCGCTCGTGATGACGTCGAGGAAATCCTGCATCGCGAGGCCGTGGCCGGTTACAAGCGTGGCGGCCTCGCCGAGCGTCTCGACGGCTGCGCCCAGCATGAAGTTGGCCGCGAGTTTCATCACGTTCGCCTGCTGCGGCAGCGAACCGATGCGCCAGGTTTTCTGGCCGATGGCGTCGAAAATCGGCTGTACGCGGTCGATCGACTCGGCCGGGCCACCAGCCACAATCGTCAGCTTGCCCGCCGCCGCGACGTCGGGGCGCCCCATCACCGGTGCGGCGACGTAATGGACGCCGCGCGAGGCGTGCGCCGTCGCCAGCTCCTCGGCCAGCGCCACCGAGATCGTCGCCATGTTCACGTGGATCAACCCGCGCGGGGCGTGCTCCAGCAGCGACGCGGTGAACACTTCGCGCAGCGCGGTATCGTCGGCAAGCATCGAGAACACGGCGTCGCCAGCAAACGCTTCAGCCGGCGTCGCGACGATCCGCGCACCGGCGTCGGCGAGCGGCTGCGCGCGTTCAGGCGAGCGGTTCCACACGCGCACCTGATGCCCGGCTTTCAAAATGTTTGCAACCATCGCGGCGCCCATCTCGCCGAGACCGATAAAACCGATGTCCATCTGTCGCTCCGTCTTCTAAAGAACTGGAAGTAAAGCACACCCATGCGACACGTGCAGGACAGCACGCAATTAACCACGGTGCGATACTGATGCGATGGTCACCGCGACATTCCGCTTCTACGAGGAGCTGAACGATTTTCTCGCCCGGCCCCTGCGCCGGCGCGCGTTCAGTTACGCCTGCGCGCACGGCGCCACCGCGAAACACATGATCGAAGTGCTCGGCGTGCCGCATACCGAGGTCGAACTCATTTTGGTGAACGGTGCGTCGGTCGGTTTCAATCACCCGCTGTCCGACGGCGATCGCATCGCCGTCTATCCGAAGTTTGAAGCGCTCGACATCCAGCCGCTATTGCGCGTGCGCGAACATCCGCTGCGCGTGGTGCGTTTCATTGCCGATGCGCATCTGGGCGGTCTCGCCCCGCTGCTGCGGCTCGCCGGCTTCGACACGCTCTACGACAACCACTATCCCGACGCCGATATCGAAGCGCTCGCCGCAGCACAACAGCGCATCGTGCTGACGCGCGACCGTGAGCTATTGAAACGCCGCACCATCACGCATGGCTGTTACGTACGAACGCTGCGGCCGCGCGAGCAATTGCGCGAAGTGTTTGAAAGGCTAGATCTGGCCGGCAGCGCGCAGCCGTTCCGTTTGTGCCTGATGTGCAACGCGCCGCTGCGGCGTATCGCCAAAGATGAAGTCGGCGACCGGGCACCCGATGGCGTGCTGGAACGGCATAACCAGTTCGTCACCTGCGACGTGTGCCGGCGCGTGTTCTGGGAAGGCACGCATTGGCAACGAATGCGTGCGCTGATGGACAGCGTGGCCGGCGCGCCGGAACGGCCCGCCTGAACACCGCTCGATGGCTCAAACTCCGCGTGGCCTGAGCACCGCGCCAACGCCGCTCGAGCGCGGAATCGCCGCCGCTGGCTCGACGCGCGGCGCGATGCGTACAATGCGGGATTACTTATCTGGCAGAGGCCTTCCGTATGGCGATGAAAAAGACCGACCTTGAAAAGAACAAGGCACTCAAGCTGAACAACGCGATGAAACTGTCGACCGCCGACCGCTTCGGCAAAGCCGCTGCCGCCGAGCCGAAGCTCGATCGCCGTGAACAGCGCAAGCTCGACCAGGCGCAAGGCCTCGTCGCGTTCGCCTGCAAGCTAAATGGCGACCTGGTCACAGAACTGAAAGAGCGAGCCGCCACGCATCCGGAAGGCATGACCGGACTGCTGAACGAGGTCATCAAGCGCGGCCTCGCGGGCTAGACATCTCCCAAATCCGCCGCCTAATACAAAAAGGCCAGAGCATCTGCTCTGGCCTTTTTGCTGGCGACGTTTAACCGGCACTGCGCTGCACTCGCCGACTAGCGGCGCGCAAAAGAGAACCGGCCGGGTTCGCCTGGCGAAACCAAGCGTGAGCTTAGTTTTGCGTGCCCTTGTCGTTCGTGCCGGCTGCCGAAGCTGCTGCAGCGACCGGGGCGCGCTTGCCGTGCGTCTTCAGCTTCTTGATGTGGTGCTTCTTCGGCGCGCTAGCAGCAGCTTCCGGCGCTGCTGCGTCCGATGCCTGTGCGAAAGCTTGAACGGAGACCAGCGCGATCGATGCGGCTGCGAGCGAGACGATAACTTTTTTCATGTGTTGTTCCCCAAACCTGGACGACTGAGTCAATGTGAATGAAATAGCTGCACGGTGAAGCAGACGGGGCTTGAGCCGCCTAACCGCTCCCCGCGGGAGAGTATTACGCAGCGTAGGCGGTTTGTCATGCGCAAAACTCGATATGTATTTTCCGGGAGACAACTCCCCTTCGAAAGGCATTCACTCATTAAGCATGCCATATCAGGGAGATTACCTAGCACCTCTCCTAGACCAGGTTTCGCAGCAAACTGGCGGTTTCCTGAAGGGTCGGCAGCACGCGATGCAGCGCGGCATTCGCCGACTCCTGGCCGATCGGCATGCTCACGCTGATCGCCGCCACGACCGAGCCATGCCGATCGCGCAACGGCACCGCAACACCGCGCATGCCCAACTCAAGTTGCTGATCGGTGACGACATAACCATCGCGGCGGATTTCGCCCAGCACTTCGCGCAAGCGCTCGATGGTCGAATATGTATGCGGCGTGAAAACCTTGATCTCATAGGACGCCAGCCACTGCTCGATGCTTTCCTGCGCCTGGAAGGCCAGCAGGACCAAACCCGCGGACGACAACGGCGCGCTCGCCCGCGAGCCCAGCACGAAACCGACCGCCATCGCCCGGTTCACGCCGTTGCGTGCAACATAGACCACGTCGTGTTCGTCGAGAATCGCGACCAACGCGGTTTCCTGCACGGTCGCGGTGATGCGTTGAAGAAACGGCTGCACAGTGCGCGGCAAGCGCGCCGAATCCAGATACGATTGGCCGAGCCGCAATACGCGCGGCGCGAGCCAGAACAGCTTGCCATCGGTATCCACATAGCCGAGTTCGCGCAGCGTCAGCAGATAACGGCGCGCCGCCGTACGCGAGAGCCCGGCGCGGGCGGCCACCATGGTCGGCGTCATGCGCGCGTGCTCTTCGTCGAATGCTTCGATGATCGCCAGCGCCTTGGCGGCTCCCGCGATCCAGTCTTTCTCGTCCATTGCGTCTGCCTGAAAGTCAGTCGGCCCGGTGAGTGAGTGATGTCTTGAGTCGTCTGGCTATTGCGCGATTATCGCGCGAATCGGGCACCGCATAACCGGCCGCGAGCGACGGCCGCACCACGACCAGCGGCAAGTGCGGATACGTGCTGCACAGCAAGCGTTCGACTTCCGCGAACTCCGTGCAGGAACGTCAGATCGTCGAAACATCGATCCGGATAGAATCGGCGCTTGATCGTGGAGACCGCCGATATGAACGAAGCCCCCTCAAGACCAGCGTGCTGCTGATCGAGGACGACGGCCCCCGGCATTCCACTTGTCGACCGCGGCCGCGTATTCGAACCGTTTCACCGGCTCGATTGCCGCCGTGAACGTCTTGTTAGAACAACCGAACTCGAAAAACTGCCTTTGAAACCTGACACACGCCAACACCTGCGCGCCAATCTGCTGATGCTGATCGCGGCCGTGATCTGGGGCTCCGCATTCGTCGCACAGCGCCTGAGCCTCGATGCGATCGGACCGTTTCTGTTTACCGGACTGCGTTTCCTGCTCGGCGCGCTGGTCGTGCTGACAATGATCGTCTGCGTGCGGCGCTCCGCGCTTGCGGAATTGTCGAGGCGCGAACCCGGCGGCGCACGCGAACTGCTCGGTGCCGGCGTCCTGCTCGGCGTCGTGCTGTCCGCGTCGATTTCGCTGCAGCAGATCGGCCTGCAATACACGAAGGTTGCTAACGCCGGCTTCATCAGTTCGTTGTATGTGGTGCTTGTGCCACTGCTTGGCGTGCTGTTTCGTCATCAAACGGAATTCGGCACGTGGCTCGGTGCGACGCTCGCTGCGCTCGGCATGTACTTTCTGAGCGTCAACGAGCACTTCTCGATCCTGTACGGCGACTGGTATCAGCTTGCCGGCGCGTTGGTGATTTCCGTACAGATGATGCTGGTGGGCCGCTTCGCGCAGCGGCACGACACACTCATGCTGGCGCTCGTGCAGTTCGTGACTTGCGGGCTCGCCTGTCTGGCCGTCGGCCTCGTGATCGAGCCGGTCAGTCTCGCGGTGATCGAGCGGGCCGCGCCGACGATTCTGTACGGCGGAGCACTGTCGGTGGGCATCGCTTATACGATTCAGGTGGTAGCGCAAAAGTACGCAGCACCCTCGCATGCCGCGGTGATCTTCAGTATGGAAGGTGTTTTCGCCGCGCTCGCCGGGTGGCTTGTACTCGGCGAAACACTGTCGGCGCGCGCGCTATTCGGATGCGCGCTCATGCTCACCGGTTTGATCGTGTGCCAGGTGATGCCTGCCCGGCGGCACAGGAGCGAACGGGATAGCTTGCCTCACGCTTCGTGAAGGTTTAGCGAGTCGCCCGTGTCACCGCCTCAGCTAAGCGGCGCGCGGCTGCGCGAACATCTTGGGCGTATCGGCGGTGGGTGGAAACACGCACCAGCAGCCGTCGTCGTGACGAAAGAAAAAGAGACCGCGCGATCCGGCTCCGAGAGAGGTCTCTACGCGCACATAACGCCTGCCACCCAGACGCGTACGGCTGAATTCGGTAACGTGAACCGGAACGGCAGGCCCCGGCGCCAGCCATTTCTCGACCAGAAAACGCAGCGATTGTTCGCTTGCGGCTCTCATGATCCGCTCCGGGCAGGCTTGTCGTGACTCGCCTCGCGTGCGGCCTCGTTGTTTTCGTCGCTATCGACGCCATCGTCGTCATGCTCGGAGGATGCGAGAGATATGGCCCGGTTAGTGGCCGCCGCCCGCAGCGTCGTGCAGTGGCTGGCATGTCTGATATCCGAGAGAAGACGGACTAGCTGTCGTGCTGTTCTGCGTTTCATTGCACCCCCCCGCACTGCACCAATAACTTCATAAAACACTTTAACTCTATGCCTGGATAGGGCGTTGCTGAAATGGTTTTGACTAAATAGCAACAGTTGCGCTTGCAAAAAAATAGACGCAATCTTTGTACCTTCCAGTTTCAATGTGCGCGTTCGGAGGGACTCCGTCTGTACGGTGGCGAGCGGATCGCATCGACGAAAAAAATCTGATCCGCCACCCCGCCGCATAGGGCTGGATGCGCAAGTTATCCACAATTGCCTATGAATAACTTCGGGATAGCGCACCGGACAGCCTGTGTGCGAAATCTTGATAAGCCGCGGCGCGAGGCAAGCTCAGTCAAAGTTATCCCAGCTTTGTAGTTTTTCTACAGATGTGTTCCGCAGGGTTATGGTTTTCGCATGACATTGATGTGACAGGGGATTTGAGAGTTATCCACAGAACGGGTTAACCCTTGTTAACTACTACTACATACATATACATATAAAGTAAAAGACATAGGATAAGCACCGCTGCGTGATGAGATCGAAGGCTGATCAGGTCTTGATCAGCCTGAACCGCACCAGCATCGATCGATGCTTCACGGCGCCACGCTGGTTCCACTTGCCGGTTGCAGCGAAGCAGCCTTGTCGATTGCGTCAGGCATCTCGGAGAGAGGCGCTGGAGTCGGCGCTTGGACCGGCACCGGCAACATGCGCGTCTCGATGCGGCTGTTCGCAACCGGCTGCGTACGCACCACCGTCTGTAAATAATGATCGACGAGTCCGAAGAAGCGATCGTAGAACTTGCCCGACGGAATGGTTTCACTCGAAATTTTGACCATCGCGTCGCTGTTCGAGCGGATCGGCAACGACAACGAACCCAGCACGCTTAGCCCGACGCTCGCCGACGTATCGCTTTTCTTCAGCGCAAAGCCGTTTTGCACAGCATTGACGTAAACGATGCTCGTGTCGCTCGCCTCTTCTCCCGGCGTACACACCACATGAAACTCGACGACGATGTGTGTATCGCCGGTCGGTTGGAAGTTTTTCGTTCCGTCGACGGTATCGGTGCCCGTCATCGTCGTCAGATAACCCTGACTCAGCAGCGCGCGGCGTGCCGCTTCGCAGGTATCCGTGGTGCTCGAGTTGAAGTTTCGGGCGTAAGGGCTCGCGCCCGTTTCGAACAATTCCTGCTGGAATTTCGGCTGCGGGGCACCGCTGCAAGCGGCAAGTGTCAGCAAACCGAGAAGCGAAGCGGCAGTGGCTTTGGAAAACGAGGTGGACATGGTCGATCGGAAGAGGCGCGGCGTGAGCTCGAATGGGGAATGCATTGTAGAGCGGTTGCCAGGTGTGCGAAAAAAGCGCGCAGCGCGTGCCCCACGCCGCCTTACGCGACGCGACGACTCGATCCGCGGCTTCAGTGCGGGAGCACGACAAAGAGGAAAAATAAGAGGAAGCTGCCGCTCAGTGCGCCGTTGCAGGCGATGCGCTTTGCAACGCCGCCGCGCCGTTCACGCCGGGTGCGTTGGCGGCCGGTATCGCAAAAGCGTCGGCCCAGTTGCCCGGCGCCGGGCAACGGTCGGCCTCGCACATCCTGTCTAGTGCGTCCGGACGCGAGGCGACGTCTTGCGGCCCGGCGACGTCGGCGAAATCTTCAATGCGCAAGCTCACCTTCTTCGCGTATGCCTGCGATCCGCCGTAGTTCTTGAGCGCCGCGTTCATGTCGCCGTTCGCCGAGCGCATGTAGCCGTACAGGATCGCCGAACCCACTTCGATGTTGGCGGTCGGCTCAGTGAGGTCCTTGACGTTCCTCAGCAGCCCGCGATGGGAGCCCGGCACCACCTGCATCAACCCGGTCGCGCCGTTGGCGCCCTTGGCCTTTTCCTTGAAGCGGGATTCGATCGAGATGATTGCCAGCAGCAGGGCCGGCGGCAGCGAATATTTCGAAGCGGCGGACTGCACCGCATCCGAAATCTTTTGAGCCTTTTCTTTTGCCAAACCGAATTTCTGCGTCAGATACGCGGCCATGCGGTCATTGTTTTCGTCGGCCGTTGCGGTTTGCATCAGGCCGAGCGAAAGCACGATCAGGCAAAGTAACCGGCTCATAGCGGAGGACGGAAAAGAAAGGGCATTCGCGCATTATAGCTCTGCCCCCAAATGAGGCAGCCGAACGGCCCAAATTCGTCTGATCAAAAGCGGTCGAACGGCGCGGCCGCGAGGTTGACTTCGAACCCTTCGGCTTGAGAACGTAATCGTCGTTCAGCGTGGCGAGGAATGCGCCGCGCGCCCAGGGCCTGGAAGTTGAAGTCGGTGAAAAAGCGGATGCGAGCCGTCGCCACCGGATCGATCGATGTGGCAGGAGGCGCAATTGCCGTCCGCCGGATTGTCGAACAGTTTCTTGCCTCTTAACCAATGTGCCGTTAGTTGCAATTTTACGTCGAAGCAGTCATCGAACTTACTGGTGTACGGATGAAAGCTCGGGTCTTCGAGTTCGAAGCGCTCGATGGCATACATCGCCTGAGCGAACGCCTTGTCAGGGTCGGTGAATACGGGGGCCAAGCTAGCTGCGACCCCTCGCCCTCATTGCGTATAGCGGCGATGCAAGGCTGCCGCCACCTCGGCGAAACGGGCGCGCAACTCGGGCGGCGCCAGCACGTCGGCCTCGGTGCCGAAGCGCAGCAGTTCCGCGCATGCCTGCCTGATCGAGCCAACCGGCAGTGTGACCGTGCGCCAGCCGTCGGCCGGATCCGGTTCGCTGATTTTCGCGGCTGAGCGTGCAAACGGCGAGGTAAAGACCTCAAGCATCGGCGAACCAGGCGGGGGCGTCGAGGTGAAAACGCGAGCGCATGCGCTCCGCGGTCGAGCGCAATTCGACCGGCAGCGCGGCAAGCAACTTGGTTTGCGCGCCGGCCATCACGGCGCCGAGACCAAGTGCCTGCACCGGTCCAGGCAAACCCGCGAGGAACAACGCCTCCGCTTCCTGCGACGACAGACCGTTCAGACGCGTTCGGTATCCGTCTAGCAGCCGATAGCCACCTTCCGCACCACGTTCGCTCTGGACGGGGACACCTGCGGCGCTCAAGGCGTCAATGTCGCGATAGATGGTGCGCAGCGAAACCGCGCATTCGTCGGCGAGCGACTGCGCGCTCACGCGTCCGCGCGCTTGCAAGGTCATCAGGATGGAAAGGAGGCGGCTGGCTCTCATCCGGACAAGTGTAGTCATACCTGACACAAGCTGACAGGTATAGGCGCTTAGGATGGAGGCATCCGACGCCTGTTGGACGCTGGCTTTTCCAACGAGACGCTCACTCAGGAGGCTCCCGCCATGACCACCGACCGCACGATCACCCTGTTCCACTCACCGCAAAGCCGCTCGGAACATTGACGAGCCAGCTGCAGGCGTCGCTTTATTTGCTTGGGGACAGGATGTCGGCCGCGGATATCCTGTGGGGCATCGCTCTGTATTGGGGAGTGATGTTCAAGCTGGTGCCCGAGACGCCGGTCGTGCTCGAGTATGCGCAGCGCATCTGCTCGCGGCCAAGCTTCCTGCAGGTGAGCGAGCGGGATGTTGCGCTGGCGGCCGAGCATGAGGCTGCGGTCAAAGCCGCCGGATGACGCTGGCTGCAGGGCCCGCTGATATGGTCCAGGACGCGGTATGCAGGCGCCGGTTGCCAGCTGAACGGGCACCCGGTTCACCGCGCCGGAATTTGAGACAATGAGGGCCGCCGGTGAATGCCTTCCCGGGACAACTGGGCGTGCCTTGGCCTTTCCAGCAGGTGCCGGCCCACTGAACAAGCGATGTTTTCAGGTATGAGCAAGACCCTATTCATTCCCAGCGTCCCCGCGACGTCGGAAGAAGACTTTGAAGTGTCGGCGACGTCGAAACTGGCCGGCTACCGGCGTTTCTTCGGCGTGTTGAAAGTGGTTCGAACCACCGACGGCCGCGTGCTGTTCCCGTTCGACGGCGCGCCGGAACTTGGACCTTACCCGACCAAGCTGGAAGCCATCGCGGCGGCGCAGGTGTACGGCGAGCACATCGTGATCAGCGACCTGGCGCGTCCGGAGTTGTAAGAGCAGACGCGTGGCTGGGGTTGGGTTGCTCAGGTTGATCGAGGCAAAAGAACGGCCGCCCGCAGGCGACCGTTTTTTCAGCGTGAAGAAGCTAGCGATAGCGGCCTATCAGCCTCACTCCACCGTAACCGACTTCGCCAGGTTCCGCGGCTTATCCACATCCGTACCACGCGCACACGCCGTGTGATACGCCAGCAACTGCAGCGGCACCACGTGCAGAATCGGCGACAGCAAGCCGTAGTGCTCCGGCATCCGGATCACGTGCAGACCTTCATCATTCACGATCTTCGTATCCGCATCCGCAAACACATAAAGCTGACCGCCCCGCGCGCGCACTTCCTGAATATTCGACTTCAGTTTCTCCAGCAACGCATCATTCGGCGCCACCGTCACCACCGGCATCGCTTCAGTCACGAGCGCCAACGGGCCATGCTTCAACTCGCCAGCCGGATACGCTTCCGCGTGGATATAGGAAATCTCCTTGAGTTTCAGCGCGCCCTCGAGTGCGATCGGATAATGCAGGCCGCGCCCGAGGAACAACGCATGTTCCTTGCGCGAGAACTCTTCCGACCACGCGATGATCTGCGGCTCCAGCGCCAGCACACTATTCAACGCCGCCGGCAAGTGGCGCAGCAGTTTCAGATACTCGGCTTCCTGCTCCGCGCTCACCTGCCCACGCAGCTTCCCAAGCGTCGCGGCCAGCACGAACAGCGCAACCAGTTGCGTCGTGAACGCCTTGGTCGACGCCACGCCGATCTCGCGACCCGCATGGGTCAGGAACGACAATTCCGTCTGGCGCACCATCGCGCTCGTGCCGACGTTGCATACCGCCAGCGTATGTTTATGCCCCAGCGACTGCGCATGCTTGAGCGCCGCCAGCGTGTCGGCCGTTTCGCCCGACTGCGAGATCACCACCACCAGCGACTTCGGATTCGGCACCGACTCGCGATAGCGATACTCGCTGGCAATTTCCACCTGGGTCGGGATCTTCGCGACCGACTCCAGCCAATACTTCGCGGTCAGCCCCGAGTAGTAGCTCGTGCCGCACGCCAGAATCAGCAGGTTGTCGATGTCCGCGAACACTTTGTCGGCGCCTTCGCCGAATAGCGACGCGTCGAACGAATCGCCTTGCGGGATCGTGTCGGTAATCGCACGCGGCTGCTCGAAAATTTCCTTCTGCATGAAGTGACGATACGGGCCGAGTTCGACCGCGCCGCCATACGCCGCGACCTGGCGCACTTCGCGCTGCACTTCATAGCCGTCACGATCGGCAATACGCACGCCCTCGAGCGACAGTTCGCAGACGTCGCCTTCCTCGAGGAAGATGAAGCGTTCGGTGCTGCCAGCAAGCGCCAGCGCATCCGAAGCGAGGAAGTTCTCACCGTTGCCGAGCCCCACCACCAGCGGCGAACCTTGCCGTGCGCCGACCACCGTATGCGGCTGATCCTTATGCAGCACCGCGATCGCGTACGCGCCGTGCAATTGCCCGACGGCTTCACGCA
Source organism: Paraburkholderia sp. GAS348 (assembly GCF_050434205.1). Taxonomy (NCBI): domain Bacteria; kingdom Pseudomonadati; phylum Pseudomonadota; class Betaproteobacteria; order Burkholderiales; family Burkholderiaceae; genus Paraburkholderia; species Paraburkholderia sp. GAS348. The sequence goes on along the minus strand of NZ_JBNPVT010000025.1, from coordinate 33,637 downwards.
CCGCAGCGAACAGATCGCCGCGATACAGGCTGTGAATCAAGTGAGCGATAACCTCTGTATCGGTCTGCGAGACAAATGTATAACCCTTGCCCCGCAGAATTTCTCGCAGTGATTCGTAGTTTTCGATGATACCGTTGTGTACCAACGCGAGTTCGTCTTTCGAGAAGATCGGGTGGGCGTTGTCGGTCACCGGCGCGCCGTGCGTCGCCCAGCGCGTATGCGCGATACCCGTGATGCCTTCAAGGTGGCTTTGGTGCACCTGCTCGTCCAGATCGGCAACGCGCGCCACGCTGCGCGCACGCCGCGGCCCGCTGTTGCCGAGCACGGCCACGCCGCACGAATCGTAGCCGCGATATTCGAGGCGACGCAGTCCTTCGATCAGGACGGAAACGATATTACGTTGCGCAACCGCGCCGACAATGCCACACATGGCTTATTCCTTTTCAGTGCTGGGTTTCAGGGAGCGCGCTCCGCGCGCGCGTCACGCCCATCAACTTTTCTTCTTGGCTGGGCGTACATAGCCCGGCTTGCTTGTTTGAGTCTTATCGTTCAGGACCAGCATGTCTTCTTCGACATCCTTCCAGACCGTTGTGCCCGCCGCGATCGTCACGCCGCGCTTCACGCGCACTGGTGCAACGAGTTGCGTGTCGGAGCCGACAAACACGTCGTCTTCGATAATCGTGCGGAATTTGTTCGCGCCGTCGTAGTTACAGGTGATGGTACCCGCACCGATATTCACGCGCGCCCCGATATCCGCATCGCCGATATACGTGAGATGGTTCGCCTTCGAGCCATGACCGAGCACCGCGTTCTTCACCTCGACGAAGTTGCCGACATGCGACTCGTCCTGCAATGACGCGCCCGGACGCAGCCGTGCGTAGGGGCCGAGCACGACGTTCGCACCGACTTCGGCACCTTCGAGGTGCGTGAACGCGTCGATACGCGTACCGGCGCCGATCGTCGCATTGCGGATCACACAGTTCGGCCCGACGATCACGTTGTCGGCCAAGGTAACGCGGCCCTCGAACACGCAGTTCACGTCGATCGACACGTCGCGGCCGCATTCGAGCGTGCCGCGCACGTCGAGGCGAGCCGGATCGGCAAGCGTGACGCCCGCAACCAGCAGCGCCTCGGCGACATTGTGCTGGTGAATCCGTTCGAGTTCGGCAAGCTGCTGCTTGCTGTTCACGCCGAGCGTTTCCCACTCTTCGTCGGGCTGGGTGGTGACCACTTCGAGTCCCGCTTCGATCGCCATCTCGACCGCGTCGGTCAGGTAAAACTCGCCTTGCGCGTTGTCGTTCTTCAACGCGGCGAGCCAGCCGCCAAGGCGCCCGGTCGGCGCGACGATGATGCCGGTGTTGATCTCGGCGATCTTGAGCTGCTCGGGCGTGGCGTCTTTCTGTTCGACGATGCGCGACACCTTGCCGTGCTGATCGCGCACGATGCGGCCGTAGCCGCTGGGGTGGCCGAGCGTGACGGTGAGCACGCCGTAGCCGCCCTGGCCCGCGCGATCGGTCAGCGCCTGCAGCGTGCTGGCGCGCGTGAGCGGCACATCGCCGTACAGCACCAGTGTGGGTTCGGACGGATCGAGCAATGGCAGCGCCTGCTGCACTGCGTGGCCTGTGCCGAGTTGCTGCTCCTGCGCGGCGAACTGGACGTCTGGTGCCGCTACCGCTTGACGCACAGCTTCGGCGCCATGACCGACCACCACGACCAGACGCTTGGGTTTGAGCGCGCGTGCAGTGTCGATGACATGAGCGAGGAGCGGCCGGCCGGCCAGGGGATGGAGCACCTTGGGAAGCGCGGACCGCATGCGCTTGCCGGTGCCTGCCGCCAAAATCACGATGTTCATGGCGTCGGCAATAAGACGAGTTTGGAGCCGACGATTCTATCATGCAGCTCATGACGACAAAGGCCGCTTGCGCGGCCTCAGAGTGGGCAAAAACGCGGGAAATCGCGCACTTCTCGCAGGTTTTCCGCGTGTCTCTGCGCCCCTCACATATCGTCGAACTGGACGATCGAAATCGGCTTCGCTCCGTTGAACGGCGTGCCGTCGCCGGCATCGGTCGAACACGGCTCTTCGTCGAAGGCGATATCGCCTTGCGGATCGGCCTCGCCGCTTGCACGCAGGCCGGCGAACGGGAACAGCTTGTGATCCATCAGATGCGACGGCACGATGTTCGACAACGCATTGAACATGTTCTCGATGCGGCCCGGGAAGCGCTTCTCCCAATCGCGGATCAGCGCCTTCATTTCCGCGCGTTTCAGGTTCGGCTGGCTGCCGCACAGGTTGCACGGAATGATCGGGAATTCGCGCAGCTCCGCGTACTTTTCCAGATCGGTTTCCTTCACGTAGGCGAGCGGGCGGATCACGATGTTCTTGCCGTCGTCCGATTGCAGCTTGGGCGGCATGCCCTTCAGCTTGCCGCCGTAGAACATGTTCAGCAGCAGCGTTTGCAGGATGTCGTCGCGATGATGGCCAAGCGCGATCTTGGTCGCGCCGAGTTCGCCCGCCACGCGATACAGAATGCCGCGACGCAGCCGCGAGCACAGCGAGCAGGTGGTCTTGCCTTCCGGCACCAGCCGCTTGACGATGCTGTAGGTGTCCTGGTTCTCGATGTGAAACGGAATGTCGAGTTGTTTCAGGTATTCGGGCAGCACATGCTCCGGAAAACCCGGCTGCTTCTGGTCGAGGTTCACCGCGACGATGTCGAAGTTGATCGGCGCGCGCTCGCGCAACCGCATCAGGATTTCGAGCATCGCGTAGCTATCCTTGCCGCCCGACAGGCAGACCATCACCTTGTCGCCTTCCTCGATCATGTTGAAGTCGCCGATCGCCTCGCCGACCTGGCGCGCGAGCCGCTTGAACAGCTTGTTGTTCTCGTAGGCTTCTTTTTGCTCGCGGCGCGTGAGCGGTGCTTTGCCCGCTGGGATGTGCGCGGCCTGCGCCGCCTCGGGGGCCGCGGTGCCGTTCAGGACTTCCTGGGCATTCATGGCTCAATCCTCTTTGATACGGAAAACTTCGACGCCAACCGCGTCGCAGTCGGGATAAACGTCCGGCTTTTCGGTCGACACGCACACGGCGCGCACCTGCGGATGATCGAGGAGTGCCTTGACGAGGTCGTCGCAGAGGGTTTCCTGCAGGTGAATATGACCTTGTTCGACGCGGCGCGCGATGGTCGAGCGCATGAAGTCGTAATCGACGACCTCGTTCAATTTGTCCTGAACCGGCGTGGAGAGCGCGAGCGGCACGAACAGTTCGACGTTGATCACGACGCGCTGTTCGCCGCGCTTTTCGAAGTCGTGCACACCGATGTTGATGTGCACTTCGTAATTGCGCAGAAAGAGCCGGCGGCAATCGGCGAGCCGGGGATGCGAAAGAGCGGCAAACATGTTCGTTCCAGTCGAAAAAAGCGTGCGGGGCACGCAAAGGGACGCTTCAACGCGTGGGCGGCCGCCAGCTTTAACCGGCACCCGCACGCGCGCTGTTCAGGCGCCCATCAAAAACATTACGTCGCGCGGCAGCGGCACAAGGTGCTGCCCGCCGTCGACCACCAGCGTCGTTCCGGTGACGCCCGCTGCATCGGCGAGATACAGCGCGGCGGCGACAATATCCTCCGGCCGCGACGCGCGGCCCAAAGGCGTAGTACGGTGAGCTGCTTCAAAACCGGCCGGCGTTTGATCGGCGGATTGCATCGTCAGACCGGGGGCGAGCCCGACCACGCGCACTTTCGGCGCCAACGCCTGCGCCAGTGCAACCGTCGCCGTCTGCAACGCTGCTTTCGACAGCGTATAGGACAGGTAGTCCGGGTTCATGTTGTACAGCTTCTGGTCCAGCACATTGATGACCACGCCGCGCTGGCTTTCATCGGTGCGCGCGGCTTCCGGCGTAGCCTCGAACAGCATACGCGCCAGCACGAGCGGCGCGCCGAGGTTCATCGCGGTGAGCTTCAGCAGCAGGTCGTAACCGACGTTGAGCGCCGTGTCTTCTTCGAAGCGCGACGCGTTGTTGACAATACACGACGGGCGGCCAAGCGCGGCCATACAGGCGGGCAAAAGCTGCTCGACGTGAGCCTCGTCGCCCAATTCCGCGTGCAAAGCCACCGCCCGGCGGCCCAAGGCGACGATTTCCGCGACCACTTCGCCGGCCTCCTCCCGCGACGCGCCGTAATGGACCGCCACGTCCCAGCCACGCACGGCGAAGCCGAGCGCGAGCGAGCGCCCGATGCGGCGGGCGGCGCCGGTAATCAGCACGATGCGCGGCGCTTCAGGCGCGCGGGCGGCGGCGGTGTCCAGAGAGGCGGTCATTTACAATGCGGGGATGAATCCGAAAGCTCACCAACCCGATAGTTTACCTGCTCCCGGCCCGAGCGCGCTTGCGCAGTCCGAAGCGCTGGTCGCGCAGATCCGCGCGGAGCTCGAAGCGGCAGGCGGCTGGCTGCCATTCGACCGCTACATGGAGCGCGCGCTTTACGCGCCGGGACTCGGCTATTACAGCGGCGGCGCCCGCAAATTCGGCCTGCGCGGCGACGACGGCAGCGACTTCGTGACGGCGCCGGAAATGTCGCCGCTATTCGCCACAACGCTGGCGCGCCCGCTCGCCGAGGCCTTGCAGGCAAGCAGCACGCGCGAGCTGATGGAATTCGGCGCCGGCACGGGGAAACTCGCCGCCGGCTTGCTGAACGCGCTCGACGCGCTGGGCGTCGAATTCGACAGCTACTCGATCGTGGATTTGTCAGGTGAATTGCGCGAGCGCCAACGCGAGACGATCGAAGCCGCGGCACCGGCGCTGGCCGCGAAGGTGCGCTGGCTGGACGCGTTGCCGGAGCAATTCGAAGGCGTGGTGATCGGCAACGAGGTGTTGGACGCGATGCCTGTGCGGCTTTTCGCCTTCACTGGCGGCGCCTGGCACGAACGCGGCGTGGTGTGGCGCGACGAGGCTTTTGCGTTCGACGACCGTCTGGTATCGGCGGCTGCGGACATTGCATTTCTGGCTGAGATCGAAACGGCCGGCGACGACTACGTCACCGAAACGCACGACGCCGCCCGTGCATTCACGCGGACCATTTGCACGATGCTCGCGCGTGGCGCGGCGTTCTTTATCGATTATGGTTTTCCGCGTCACGAGTACTACCATGAACAGCGTGCGCAGGGCACATTGATGTGCCATTACCGGCATCGCGCGCATGGTGATCCGTTTGTTTATCCGGGCTTGCAGGACATCACGGCGCACGTGGAATTTACCGGCGTCGCCGAAGCTGGGGTCGAGGCTGGGGCGGACTTACTGGGGTTTACTTCGCAAGCGCGATTCCTGTTGAATGCGGGGATTACCGAGGCGTTATCAGCGCTCGATCCAACGGACACGGCGAGGTTTTTGCCTGCGGCGAATGCGGTGCAGAAGTTGTTGTCCGAGGCGGAGATGGGCGAGCTGTTCAAGGTGATCGCGTTTTCGCGCGGACTGGATGACACGTTGCAGGCGTTTTCCGGCGGCGACCGGTCACATACGCTGTGATTTTTTGCCTTAGGAATTTGCGATGATCCGCTGGCTGTTGACTACGTTTGTTGCGGTGGCGGTGTTGTCGGCCTGCTGGCCGTGGCTCAGGAAGATTGGGATTGGGCGCATGCCCGGTGACGTCACGTTGCGCCTCTTCGGGCGTGAATATCCGTTTCCGTTTATGTCGACGCTTGTGCTTTCTATGGTTTTGTCGATTCTTGCCAGGCTTTTGTAGGTGAGGTTTTTTTGCTTTTGGTGGCAAAAAAACCAAACCCATTAAGCAAGAGCGACTTCAACAGCGCGAACGCGCTCCCGATGCACCGCATCCTTTATGCCAGAAGGTGCATCGGCAAGCTGCCCAGCCACAGCGCCAGCATCCACACCGCGCGCGGCAACAAGCGCAATCCGCAGCCGCTCGGCCTGCGGATACTCCTGCATCTCAAACCCAAGCCGCCCGCGAGCATCCGCCTCGCAAGCCTGCAAGGCTTCAGCAAACCGCGCCGGTTTCCGAATCGCATCGCTGCGCTCGAGCAGCCTCACCAACGCCGCCGCCCCCATCTCCATCACGCGATGAATATTCCCATGCTCCCGTGCGACGAGCAGCGCCAGATCCCGGCATTCATTCGGCACCCGCAGCCGCTCGCATAAAGGCTTCAGCAAATCCACGCTGCGTCCCTCATGCCCAATATGACGCGGCAATACGTCGTCAGGCGTCGTCGCTTTGCCCAGGTCATGCGTGAGCGCCGCGAACCGAACCGGCAACGCGTAGCCCCGCTGCGCGGCATGGTCGATCACCATCATCACATGCACGCCCGTATCCACTTCAGGATGGTAATCAGCCCGCTGTGGCACGCCAAACAACGCATCGATCTCCGGCAGGATCCGCGCTAACGCGCCACATTCCCGCAGCACCGCGAACATCCGGGACGGCTTCTTCTCCATCAACCCGCGCGACACTTCCTGCCACACGCGCTCGGCCACTAGCGCGTCCACCTCACCGTCGCCTACCATCTTGCGCATCAGCGCCATCGTCTCCGGCGCCACCGTGAAATCGACGAAGCGCGCCGCAAATCGCGCAATCCGCAAAATCCGCACGGGGTCCTCGAGAAACGCATCGCTGACGTGACGAAACAGCCGCGCCTGCAAATCGCCCCGGCCGTTGAACGGGTCGATCACCGGGCCGGTCAGTTCGCCGTCCGGGCGCATTTCGCGCGCCATCGCGTTGATCGTCAGGTCCCGGCGAGCGAGATCCTCTTCGAGCGTGACGTCCGGTGCGTAGAAGAACTGGAAGCCGTGATAGCCCGCCGCCGTCTTACGCTCGGTGCGCGCGAGCGCGTATTCCTCGTGCGTCTGCGGGTGCAGGAACACAGGGAAATCCTTGCCCACCGGACGATAGCCCTGCGCCACCATCTGCTCGGGCGTCGCGCCAACCACCACGTAATCGCGGTCCTGCACCGGCACGCCCAATAACTCGTCGCGAATCGCTCCGCCGACCGCGTAGATATTCATGGGCATACGTCTTGATAGGGAATGGTGTGCGTTTCGCGAAGCGCGTCGTCGATCCAGGCCTTCACCGCCGGCAGCGCCGTCACGCGCTCCACGTAAGCCGCGGAGACGTCCGATAGCGCCGGCTGCCATGTCCTGAAGCGCATCACCACCGGCGCGTACATTGCGTCGGCAATGCCGAACTCGCCGAACAGGAACGGGCCACCGTGGGTCGCCAGGCACTGGCTCCAGAGCGCCTCAATACGCGCGATATCGGCAAGCACGCCTGGCGTGGCGTTCTTCCCGGGAAACGACGCGCGAATGTTCATCCACATGTTCGAGCGCAAGTCGCCGAAGCCCGAATGCATCTCAGCGCTCACGCTGCGCGCGTGGCTACGCGCCGCCGGGTCGCGCGGCCACAGCGCATGCTGCGGGAAGCGCTCAGCCAACGTCTCGGCGATCGCCAGCGAATCCCAGGTGGCCGATCCGTCCTCGCTGATCAAACACGGCACCTTGCCCGGACCGGTCGGCGCATAAGCCAGAATCGCGGACTTCGTGCCGGATTCATACAGATGAATCATCACCTCTTCAAATGGGATGCCGAAAAATTTGAGCAGCAGCCATGGACGCATCGACCATGACGAATAGTTCTTGTCGCCGATAAGCAGTTTCATGCCTGGTATCGAAGGGAAAGATGAAGGAAGAGATAAAAAGGTTCAGCGCCCCGCGCTGGCGCGAAACGTGTCGAAGCGCGAACGCGTCGACGCGCCGGTCAGATACACGGGTGCGATCGTTTCGATGCTGGCGGGTTCGATGCCGAGTTCAGGCGCAAGCGGTCCGCTCAACACGTTGTCGACTTTCATCGAATCGAGATTGTCGCGCGAGATCACCGGATCGCCCGGTGCCATTTCGAACGTCAATGCCTGCAAACGCGCCAACGCTTCTGGCAGGCGAATGATCCTCGCATGCCGGCCAATCACATCGCCACAATACTTGACGAGGTCTTCGAGGGTATAGACGGTCGGGCCGCCGAGTTCGTAAGTATGGCCGCTGGCTGCATCGAGATCGAGCACGTTGCAGATCGCTTTCGCCACATCGCCGACGTATACCGGCTGGAATTTCGCATCCGGCATGGCAAGCGGGATCACCGGGAAGACGCGTTGCAGGAACGCGAACTTGTTGAGCAACTGGTCTTCGGGACCGAACACCAGGGACGGCCGGAAAATCGTCCAGGCCAGATTCGCCGCGTGCACGGCCTTTTCGCCGTCGCCCTTCGAGCGCGAATACATGCTCGGCCCGTTCGAGTCGGCGCCGAGCGCGCTGATATGAATCAACCGATGCACGCCCTTGCCTTCGCAAGCCGCAACGATTTTGGTCGGCAATTCGACGTGCGTGCGCGCGAATTCCGGGCCATAAGGCGTGCCGCGCTTGCCATGCAGCGTGGCAACGAGATTGATGACGCAATCGGCGCCTTCAACGAAACGCGCGAGCTGCACAGGATCGAACACGTCGGCTTCGATCACGTCGATGGGGAGCAGGGTGAGATGGCGGGCGTTGTAGCGGCGCCGGGTGGCGATGCGCACGTCTTTGCCCATTTCAACGAGGGCGTTGACGAGATGGCTGCCGATAAAACCGGAACCGCCAATGATCGCAATGGCTTGGTGTCGCATTTTCGACTCCCTGGTGGAAGCCGTGGCAACGGCTGGCGTGGCGCACCGCCGCATCGGAGTGACGCGGCGGCGGCACGGCGCTTACGGTGCGATATAACCCAGACGCGCCTTCAGCGATTGCGGACGGCCTTCGAACAATGCCGCGTAGTAGACCGTGTTGGACAGCACATTCTTGACGTAATCGCGCGTTTCCTGGAACGGAATCGCCTCGGCGAAGATCGCCCCTTCAACCGGCTGTTGCAACGATTGCCGCCAGCTGCGCGAACGGCCGGGACCGGCGTTATAACCGGCAGTGGCCAGCACCGCGGACCCGTCGAACTGATTGTAGATCATCGACAGGTAGTTCGTGCCGAGCAGGATGTTGGTGTTGATGTCGTTCATCTGCTCGCGCGAAATCGGACCGAGGCCGATCTTCTTCGCCACCAGTTGCGCGGTGCCCGGCATCAACTGCATCAGACCGCTCGCGCCGACTTCCGAGCGGGCGTTCATGATGAAGCGCGACTCCTGGCGAATCAGCCCGTATGCCCATTCGACGTCGAGCCCACTCGACTGCGCATCGCGCTCCACGATGTCCTTGAACGGCGACAGATACCGCAGCGAGAAATCGTGCTCGCTCTTCGTGCGGTCCGCCGTGTTGACGGTGCGGTCATACAACTGGATACGGCGCGCATATTCGGCAACAGCGAGCAGTTGCCGGTCGCTCATGTCGCGAAGCGGCCAGTTCCATTCGCGATTGCCTTCGAGCCGCAGATTCAGCGCATAGAACCGCTGCGCCAGATCGAAGCCCGGCGTGTTGGCGGCCTGCTGGACTTCGGCGTCGGTCACGATGGTTTTCGGCGGCACGCTGATCTTCTGGCCGAGTTCTTCGGAAGCCAGTTGGCCGTAGAAGTTGAAACCCCGCGAGATCGATTCGAATTCCTGGTTGGCTGTGGTCGTGTCGCCGGCTTGCTTGAGCGCACGCGCATGCCAGTACACCCACGACGGCTGATTGCGCAGCGCCGCCGGCATCTGTTCGATCGACCAGCGCACCATCGTCCAGTCGCCCGCGAGCAGGGCGGTGCGGGTGCGCCATTCGTACGCCGGGGTCGACAGTGGCGCATTCACCGAGAGCCGGTACCAGTCGACCGCGCTCGGCATCTGCCTGGTCGCGGCCTGATAGGCAATCGTGCCCCAGCCGATTGCACGCTCGGGCGAGTTCAGCGACGGCGCTACCGAGGCGAACGTGGCCGCGGCCATGGCCGGGTCGTTGCGCGCCATGCGCGTGATTGCGAGCAACGCGAGTTGGTGCGACTGCGTATCCGGACCGACGCCGCGTGCCAGCAACAACGGCGGCGTACTCGTGGCCTGGCCGAACAGCACCGGATCGGGTGGCTGATTACCGAGCGCGTCGACAAGCTTGCTGCCGGTGTCGGTGTAGTTCTGCTCGTACGCGAGACGGATCTGTTGCCACACGTCGTCGGAACTGAATTGCTGGTTGACCGACAGCGCGGTGATCAGATCGACGCAACCGTCGCCGTACCACTTCGGATCGACCAGCAGCGCACGCGCCGCGTCGGCAACGTTCTCGCCACGCGCGGCGCGCGATTCGAGCGCGTAGCACTTCACCTGCGTATCGTCGTTCAGCACGAAGCGCGCGTATTGCTGATCGAAGTTACGCCAGTCGTGACGCGCGCCGAGCACCGTGAGGTAGTCGTTGCGCAGGCGGTCGGCGATGGCCTGGCCGTCGTACTTCTGCAGGAACGCCAGCACCGGCGCATCCGGCGCGTCAATCCGCGCATGGCCGCTGGAATCGAACAACTGCGGCTTGAGCTGGAAGTACTCAAGATATGAAGGCGCCGGATAGTTCGGGATCGTGCTCGCCAGTTGTGCTGCACGCGCCGCGTCATTAGCGCGGGCGGCTTCGCGAAGCTGGACGAAGGTCTGGTCGTCGTTCGTGAGTTGAGAAAGGGGAATGGGCTTGACGGCAGAGGCCGTGCTGCACGCGACGAGTGCCGCAGCGGCAAGCGCCAGACCGGCCGCGCGATATACTCGATAGAGGCGTTTTGACATCGTTGTTTCTGGAGCGCGAATTGAACCCAAGCATAGCATGCAACCCCGTCGCAGAATCGAAAAAGGCGCTGCGTCGAATGCTATTGGAAGCAAGGCTACAAGCGGCTTCCAAGCCGGCGCACAACGCTGCGCTCAACCGTCGCATTCTCGATGCGTTGAAGCACTACGGCGTGAGCAGCGTGGGTTTCTATTGGCCGCTGGCGGGCGAGTTCGACGCACGCACCGCGATTGCGATCTGGCTCGCGGCCGACTCGCAACACGAGGCGAGTTTACCGGTCGTCAAGGAACGCGGCGTGCCGCTCGAATTTCACGCATGGGCGCCCGATACGCCGATGAAGATCGGCCATCACAAGATCGCCGAGCCCACTTCTGGGCGCGTCGTCATTCCTGATCTGTTGTTCGTGCCGTGCGTCGGCTTTGACGCCGACGGCTACCGGCTCGGTTACGGCGGCGGTTACTACGACCGCACGCTCGCCGCCTGGCCAGACTCGAAGAAGCCGGTCACAGTCGGCATCGCCTATGAAGCGTGCCGCACGGACGCGTTGCGGCGCGAAGCCCACGATATCCCGCTCGATCTGATCGTGACGGAAGCCGGCTGCTATCCACACCCGGCGGATTGAGCGTTCGAAGCGCGCCGTGCGAAGCGCATTCTTCACCCGCCGGCGAGGCGGAACCCCGTTATAGAGACGACGCCGCCCGCGCGGCCGTGTCGTACAGTCCGGACGCATTGCGCATCAGTTGCGCCGCCTCGCCGATCTGCTCGTTGGTCAGGCCGCTTTCCTTCAGCGTCGAAATCAGGCAGCTCTCGCGCACCTCGCGGTACTTCAGACAGAGTTCGCGGCCCGCATCGGTCGCCGAGAAGAACACTTCCTTGCCAGTCTTTTCGCTTTTTACGTACCCTCTAGCTACGAGCTTTTTCAACGCATAGGTGGCGACATGGGTATCTTCGATGTTGAGCACGAAGCAGATGTCCGCCAGTTTCTTGCGGCGCTCGCGATGACTGACGTGGTGCAGCAACGAGACTTCGATCGCCGTCATATCCTTTTCGCCGGCGGCCGACATGCAGCGCACCATCCACCGGTTGAACGCGTTGCCAGCCATGATGAGTGCGTACTCCAGCTCGGACAGCTCCGCGCTTGTGTCAGACACGAGATGTTCCGAGGAGACGATCTTGGTGGGGTGGCGCGACATGGTGAAGATTCTCGAGAAACAGGATGGGAAGGTGTCGGGAGTGTACGACGAGCAGACCATTCCCGGGAGCCTGGCGAAAACGCTTATTGAGAATTCGTTGATATTTTATTGACAATGTACTCTTCATGCATCGCGCACCCCATGCCGGTAATTATCCATAGGGTCCGATATGCTCGACATTTCCGACTCGACCTGGGCCATTAAGCGATGAGCCAACCAAGAATCTTTCCGCTCGGCGATGCCGCGCTAGTGTGCGAGGTGGCGCCGCCCGCCACGCTGGACTGCCAACGGCGCGTGTGGGCCGCAGCCGCTGCCGCGCGCGACTGGCCGCATGTGCTGGAGGTGGTGCCGGGCATGAACAATCTGACAATCGTATTCGATCCGCTCGAAGCCAACCGCGAAGCGCTCGTGAGTCAATTGCAAGCGGCCTGGAACGCGGTGAGCGACGTGCCCGCACCCGGCCGTGAAGTCGAAATCCCGGTGCAGTACGGCGGCGAGTTCGGCCCCGACCTGCAAGCGGTCGCCAATCACACTGGCCTGAACATACGCGACGTTGTGCAACGTCATGCCCAGGGCGAGTACGTGGTGTTCTTCCTCGGATTCCAGCCGGGCTTCGCCTACATGGGCGGGCTCGACGCAGCGCTGCACACGCCGCGCCGTTCGTCGCCGCGGCTGGAAGTGCCAGCCGGTTCGGTCGGCATCGGCGGTGCGCAGACCGGCATTTATCCGGCGACGTCTCCCGGCGGCTGGCAGTTGATCGGCCGCACCGAACTGCCGCTGTTCGATCCGGCTCGCCGCCCGCCCACGTTGTTGCAACCGGGCGACCGGGTGCGCTTTACTGTCGCGGGGATACACGCATGATCGACGTGATTCGCGCGGGTCTGCTAACTACGATTCAGGATCTCGGCCGTCACGGCTACCGGCACCTCGGCGTCGCGATGGGTGGCGCGCTCGACCGTCTGTCGCTCGAAGTCGGCAACCGGCTGGTCGGCAACCGGCCCGATGCAGCCGGCCTGGAAATTACCTTCGGTCCGACCGTGCTGCGCTTTCTGCGCGCCACACGCGTGGCCATCACCGGCACCGAATTCGGCGCGACGCTCGACGGCAAACCGGTTTATTCATGGTGGAGCCTGCCGGTGCAGGCCGGCCAGGAACTGGTTTTGCAAGCCGCCAAACGCGGCATGCGCGGCTATGTCTGCATTGCTGGCGGTATCGATGTTTTGCCGATGCTCGGCTCGCGCAGCACCGATCTCGCCGGCCATTTCGGCGGGCTTGGCGGCCGGTCGCTGCGCGACGGCGACCGCCTGCCGGTCGGCGCGCCGTTGCAACGTGGCCACCTCGGCTTTACCCCCGAAGCGCCGGAGTTCGGCGTGAAGGCGCCCGCCTGGTGCAAGTTCGCGCTGGTCCATGAACCGCTGCGGCGTGGCCGGCATCCGTCCGGCGTGCCATGGGCCGTGCCGATCCGCGTGCTGCAAGGTCCCGAATACGGCAGCTTCACTGCAGAAGCGCACGAATCGTTCTGGTCCGATGAATGGCTGGTGACACCGAACAGTAACCGCATGGGCTACCGCCTCGCCGGCACGGAACTGAAGCGCACCCAGAAAAGCGAGCTGCTCTCGCACGCGGTATTGCCCGGCACGATTCAGGTCCCGCCGAACGGCCAGCCGATCGTGCTGATGAGCGATGCGCAGACCACCGGCGGCTATCCGAAAATCGGCGCCGTGATCCAGGCCGATCTATGGAAGCTAGCGCAGGTTCGTCTGAACGCCTCCATCCGTTTCATCCCGACGACGCTCTATGAGGCGCGCCAGGCCTTACTGGAAGAACGCACGTATTTGCGGCAAATCGACGCCGCTATTGCCATGCACGAAGAGCGCTGCGCGCGTCGGCCGGCGGTCGCAGCGCTGTAACACTAAGCAGAGGAACACCATGGAAATCGATTTGAACGCCGACCTCGGCGAAGGCTGCGGCTCTGACGAGGCGCTGCTCGAGCTCGTCAGTTCGGCCAACATCGCGTGCGGCTGGCACGCGGGCGGCGCCAACACCATGCGCGACTGCGTGCGATGGGCGGTGCAAAAAGGCGTGTCGATCGGCGCGCATCCGAGCTTTAACGATCCTGATAACTTTGGCCGCAAGGAAATGGACCTGCCGGCCAACGACATCTATGCCGGCGTGCTGTATCAGCTCGGCGCGCTGTCGGCGATCGCCCAGGCGGAAGGTGGGCGCATCGCGCACGTCAAGCCGCACGGTGCGCTGTACAACCAGGCCGCGCGCGACGCGAAGATCGCCGATGCGATCGTCTCGGCGGTCCACGATTTCGACCCGTCGGTAGCGGTATTCGCGCTCGCCAACAGCGGACTCGTGACAGCCGCACGCGCAGCGGGCCTGACCGCCGTCGAAGAAGTATTCGCCGATCGCGGCTATCGCGCCGACGGGTCGCTCGTGCCACGCACGGAACCCGGCGCGCTGCTCGACGACGAAGACGTGGTGCTGACGCGCACGCTCGCCATGGTGCGCGAGCGCCGCGTGCAGGCCGTGGACGGACATTGGGTGCCACTCAACGCGCAAACCATCTGCCTGCACGGCGACGGCCCGCACGCGCTGGCGTTCGCGCGGCGCATCCGCCGCGCGCTTCAGGACGCCGGCATTGAAGTTCACGCGGCCGGCGCCGCGAGCGCCTGATCCGCGCGTCGGCCAACGCGAGCAATACGGCGCAGGGATCCCCGCGCGCCGGCCCACGTTCGCCGCCACAAGCGGCAAGGTTGAAACCCTGTTTGGAGATCCAGATGCAGACAACAGTCAGTCTATGGCCGCTCATTGGCGTGGCCGTCATCATCGTCGGCTTTTTATTACGCTTCAATCCGATGTTGATCGTGGCAGTTGCCGCGATTGTCACAGGTCTGGCCGCGCACTTCCCGCCTGAAAAAATCCTCGCCGAAATCGGCACTGGCTTCATCAAGACCCGCAATATTCCGCTGATCATTCTGCTGCCGCTGGCCGTGATCGGCCTGCTGGAGCGGCATGGCCTGCGCGAGCGCGCACAAGCGTGGATCGGCGGCATCAAGGCCGCAACCGCGGGCCGTTTGCTGATCGTCTATCTGCTGGTGCGCGAACTCACCGCCGCTGTCGGCCTGACCGGTCTCGGCGGCCATCCGCAGATGGTGCGTCCGCTGATCGCACCGATGGCCGAAGGCGCGACGGAAACGCGCTTCGGCAAGATCAGCGACGCCGTGCGTTTCAAATTGCGCGCGTTCTCCGCCGCGACCGACAACGTCGGCCTGTTCTTCGGCGAAGACATCTTCGTCGCGTTCGGCGCAATCGTGCTGATGACGACCTTTCTGAAAGAAGCCGGCATCGTCGTCGAGCCGATTCACGTGGCCGTCTGGGGTATCCCGACCGCGATCTGCGCGTTCGTCATTCACGGCTTCCGCCTCTATCTGCTCGACCGCAGGCTCGAACGCGAACTGCGCGGCAATGCCATAGCGAACACCCCCTCCGTTTCGCCGACGCAACCCGCCGCAGGAGACAAAGCATGACGCTCACGATTACCTATCTGTTCTGGCTGCTGGGCGTGGTGCTGCTAGTCATCGGCGGCATGATCGTCACCGACAAGGACCACCCGCGCCGTTTCACCGCCGGCGGTTTCTGGATTCTTTACGCGCTGATCTTCCTGATCGGCGACAAGCTGCCGCCCTCGGTGGTCGGCGTGCTGGTGATCGTGATGGCGCTGGCTGCGGGCTTCGGCGGCGTGACCGCGGCCAAGCCGAAAGTGCTGTCCCTCGAAGCTCGCAAGGCTAGCGCCGCGCGTCTGGGCAACAAGCTGTTCGTACCCGCGCTGACGATTCCGATCGTCACCGTGATCATTACGTTGTCGGCCAGCCATCTGATCTTCGGCGGCATGCCGCTGATCGAGAAGGCCAACGTGACGCTGATCGGCTTCGGCATCGGCTGCGTGATCGCACTTGCGATTGCCTGCGTGATGACGCGCGATACCGTCGGCCAGTCGATGAAAGAGGCGCGCCGCCTGGTCGATGCGTTGTCATGGGCCGCAGTGCTGCCGCAGATGCTCGGCATGCTCGGCCTCGTGTTCTCGGACGCCGGCGTCGGCAAGGCAGTCGCTCACGTCACCACGGCCTATATCAGCCTCGACTACCGGTTTATCGCGGTAGCCGTGTACTGCATCGGCATGGCGCTCTTTACGATGGTGATGGGCAACGGCTTCGCTGCATTCCCGGTGATGACGGGCGGCGTCGGCGTGCCGATTCTCGTCGGCGTGTTTCACGGCAACCCTGCGGTGATGGTCGCGATCGGCATGTTCTCGGGCTACTGCGGCACCCTGATGACGCCGATGGCCGCGAACTTCAACATGGTGCCGGCGGCATTGTTGGAATTGCCGGATAAGAACGCGGTGATCAAGGTGCAAGTGCCGACGGCGCTGACCTTGCTGATCGTGAACATCTTGCTGCTGAATTTCCTGATGTTCCTGTAGGGGCGTTGGCCATACCGGGTGGCAGGCGCCGGCATCACGCCGGCGTGTCGCGCCGGTCGGCGAGTTGCATAGCCGTGGCAAATGGACGCCGCCGAATTCGGAGACGTCCGATCGCCAGGAAAGGGGCCGGACCATAAGCTGGCGGATGGTCTCCCCCATCCACATGTGCTGACGATGCGTGCAACGCGCGCTGTCAGTGCTTTCCAGCAGGTCCCCCATGGAACATCAATCCTACCCTGACCCCGCACGCACCAACGCCTCCTCCTCCGCTTACCTCATCTCGCTCATCAACTCCGCGCTCCAAGCGCACCAGGCCGGTCGTCTCGATGCCGCCGAACCCTTCTATCGCGAAGCCCTTGCGCTCGATCCCGCGCATGCCGAAGCGCTGCACTACTTCGGCGTGCTGCAACATCAGCGAGGCGACCACGTCTTTGCTGCCGAGTTGATGGGCGAAGCGCTCAAACTCGATCGCACCGACGCCGTCTGCTGGAGCAACCGCGGCCTCGTGGCTGCCGCGCTCGGCCATCCCCAGGAAGCAATGATCTGCTATGACCAGGCGTTGCAACTGCAGCCGAATTTCGCCGACGCACGCAACAACTTCGGGGTCGCGCTGCAAGCGCAAGGCGCGTTTGACGAAGCGATCCGGCAGTATCGGCTGGCGCTGGCGGTGAATCCGTCGCTGGTCGATACGCATCTGAACCTCGGCACGGCGTTGAACAAGCTCGGCCGCTACGATGAAGCGCTGGTCTGCTATCAACACGCGATGGCGCTCGACCCGCACTCGGCGGAAGCGCATTTCAATGCGGGCAACGCGTACGACGCACAGGGCGATCACGTCGCAGCCATCGCCAGTTTCGAACGGGCACTGGCATTGCGCGGCGACTATGCCGAGGCGCACATCAACCTGGGCAGCCTGATCGGCAAGCTCGGCGACTATGCCGGCGCAGAATCGCAGTATCGGCATGCGGTCGCACTCAAGCCGAACCCCACGAATCTGGTTTGCCTCGGTGGCTCGCTCGGCGCGCAGGGCCGCCTGGATGAAGAGGAAGGCTTCTACCGTCATGCGCTGGCGCTCGATCCCAACTACGCGGACGCGCATCAGAACCTCGCGTGGCTGTTACTCAAGCGCGGCGATTACCAACAGGGCTGGGCGGAGTTTGCAAAGCGCTGGCGCAAGAGCGACTACGAAGCGATCGCCGTGCCGGGTGTTGCCGAGTGGCATGGCGAGCCGCTTGCCGGACGCCGTCTGCTGCTGGTCGGCGAACAGGGTTTCGGCGACCACTTCCAGTTTCTGCGCTATGCGCGTGTGCTCGAGCAACTCGGCGCCACGGTCGATATCTGTGTGCGCGAGCCGCTGCTGCCGCTGGCCGGGCGCATCCCGGGAGTGCATCGCGCGCTTAGCGGCACGCCCGACGGCCAGTACGATTTCTGGGTGCCGATGATGAGCGTGCCGTCGTGCGTCGGCACCGAACTGTCGACCATTCCCGCGGATGTGCCGTATGTGTTCGCCGACAAGGCCAAGATCAAGGCATGGCGCAAGCGGGTGGACGCAGCCGGCAAAGCAAAACGCAAAGTGGGTCTGGTGTGGTCCGGCAGCCCGACGTTTGGCAATGACCGTTATCGCTCGATGCCACTGGCCGAGCTGAGCACGCTAAGCGAGCTGAAAGACGTCGCGTGGTACGCGCTGCAGAAAGGCCCGGCGCACGATCAGCTGGCTGGTGCGCCCGAAGCTTTCCGCGCCCACGATTTCACCGCCGATCTGCATAACTTCGACGACACTGCCGCGCTCATCATGAATCTCGATCTGGTGATTGCCGTGGACACCGGCGTGGCGCACCTGGCTGCCGCGCTGGGCAAGCCGGTGTGGGTGCTGCTGCCCGCCAACTCGGACTGGCGCTGGCTCGAAGAGCGTGCCGATTCGCCGTGGTATCCGGCAATGAAATTGTTCCGGCAGGCGAGGTTGGGCGATTGGGCGCCGGTGGTCAAACGTGTGTCGGAAGAACTACGCGACGGCAGTCTATAAAACCTGCGCTGCGCAGATTCGGGCGTCTCCGCGCAGCGCCTTCTCAACCCCTTCTGCGCAGACAGAATGCCGCGGTGCCGCGCCCTAAGGACGACGGCGCTGTTGCGCCAGCATGTAGGCGCGCAACAACTTGTTGATGCGCGTCTGATAGCCCGCCCCCTGTTCTTTGAACCAACTCAGCACATCCGCATCCAGGCGCATCGTCACAGCCTGTTTGGGCGGAACGTGCAGCTCAGCGCGGTCAAAAAAATCGTCACCCAATTCAGGCACGTCACTCGTGTCGATGTGCGCGTCGCCTGCCTTTGCAAGTCGCTTCCAGTCCGTTCCTGACGTTTTACCCATAATTTCGCCTCTGCTCGTTTCCAGCCATTGCCACGGTGCAAGTCAATTCCAGACGCTGTACTTGTAGCGTTTGACCTCGTGCTTCGTCGCCTTGCGGGCCGAAATGATACGGACCACATCGGCACTGCGTTCGACGTACACCACCACACCGACGATGGCGGCCATCCAGCCTAGCGCGATCCAGCGATCCTCGCCGTAATCTTCCCGCTGGTCTATCGCCGTCAGCACCGGGTGATCGAACACGTCGACAGCATCTCTGAAGTCGATGCCATGCTTACGAATGTTGATTTGATTCTTGACTTCGTCCCATTCAAACCGCACACAGCACCTGTATTGACGTCTGTACATACATCATAGCATGCGCAGGCATCCTATGGGCGTGTGAGCCGCGAGCAGTTTGCGGCGCACGTCAGCGTCGGACTGGCTGTCGAAATACCGGTTCCTGTTCTGGCCGGACGGCCTACCCCGGTTAGGATTGTGGTCGGCCATTACGCTTGCCTCGCGTAAGGCTCAGACGAACCTCACCCCGCATCCACCACGAACCCGTGCTGCCGCAAAAGCTGCAGCACACCCTTGCGGCCGCCCAGATGCAATGCACCGATTGCCACGAACACCGGCTTGTTCGGGCCCGCGATCAGCAGCATCCGTGACACGAAGCGCCGGTTGCGCTCGTACACGATCCTGTTGTCGATCGAATCGGAGATGCGCTTGTCGCGCGCCAGCTTTTCGGACTTCGCGGCCTGCCAGGCCGCAATCGCATCGGCATCCCCCACTTGCCAGAGGCGATGCAACGTCTTCACATCGTCGACGTTTTCCGCGGGTGTCTGCACCAGGTCCTGCGCAAGCATTTCGCGCTGCTGCGCGAGCGTGAGTCCGGTGAACGCGCGCATCTGCTGATGCAGCGTCTCGAGACCGATGATCTTGCCGCGCGTCCTGATATACACGTTCTGCAATTGCGCTTCCGTGCCGTACTCGGTCTGCAAGCCGGCGCTCAACGAATCGTAGGTCTCGACCACCAGGGACGCGAGCCACGGCCGCATCTTCTTGATTTCATCCAGGGCAGCGGGATTGCCGCGCAGACGCATGGCCAGCTTGCGCCACACAGGCTCGGGCAGCAGGCCCGGCAGACAGTCACGGCGGCATACGCCGTACTTCGACACGTCGTCTTGCGAGACCAGCAGTTCGTCGGGTGAGAGTTCGAGCGCCAGCGTCGGCGAGGCCGCCAGTGCGCCGAGAATCGGCGCGCGGAACGGTTGCCCGGGCGGATAGTCCGCCGGATCGCCGACGTGCAACGTGCCGAGTACGTAGATGGTCGTGGTGCCGCGTGTCGCGACATAGAACGGCATGCGCGCCGGTTGCGTGCGCACCGGGCCGCTCGCCGTGGTGCCCGGCGTGGCGGGCGGCGGATTGAAACCCGGCAAGGTGGCGCGCGATGGCGCCGGCAGACTGGGCACCGGCATCGCCGGCCGCCCCGCCTGAGCGGGCGAATTGGCGGCCGCCCCACCGGCATGCGCGACGCCGATCGGCCCCGCGCCCAGATGAAAAACAGAACATACGCCGAGGAGCGCGGCACCGGTCAGTGCAAACGCTCCCCAGCGCCGCGCGAAAGCAGCGTGGCGGCCACCCTCACGCGAGCGGCGCGCAAGACGACGCGCCGCCACTGCATCAGGCATCCATGTCCCCCACCTCCTCGGCGCGGTGACACGACACCTGACGGCCATCCACTTCACGCAACTTCGGTTCTTCGCTGCGGCACCGGTCGATCGCGTACGGGCAGCGCTGATGGAACGTGCAGCCCGACGGCGGATTCAGCGGCGACGGCATTTCACCTTGCAGCTTGATCTTGATGGTGCGATCTGCTTCGAAGATCGAAGGCGTGGCCGACATCAGCGCACG
Organism: Paraburkholderia sp. GAS348; assembly: GCF_050434205.1. Classification (NCBI taxonomy): domain Bacteria; kingdom Pseudomonadati; phylum Pseudomonadota; class Betaproteobacteria; order Burkholderiales; family Burkholderiaceae; genus Paraburkholderia; species Paraburkholderia sp. GAS348. Next base: position 12,998 of record NZ_JBNPVT010000025.1, on the reverse strand, counting down.
CGTGTACGGATGACGCGGCTTCGAGAAAATCCGCTTCTTGTCGCCGAGCTCCGCCACGCCGCCGAAGTACATCACCATCACATCGTCGGCGATATGTTCCACCACCGACAGATTGTGCGAGATGAACACATAGCTGGTCTTGAACTGCTCCTGCAGATCCATGAACAGATTGAGAATCTGCGCCTGGATCGACACGTCGAGCGCGGACACCGGCTCATCGGCGACCACGATCTGCGGATCGAGGATCATCGCGCGCGCAATCGCCACGCGCTGCCGCTGACCGCCCGAGAACATGTGCGGATAGCGCTTTGCATGCTCCGGGCGCAGGCCGACCGTGCGCATCATCTGCGCGATCCGTTCGGTGCGTTCGGCCGTACTCAGCTGCGTGTTGATCGCGAGCGGTTCGCCGAGCGTCTGCTCGACGGTCTTACGCGGATTCAGCGAAGCAAACGGATTCTGAAACACCATCTGCACGCGCCGCCGCAGCGCGGCGATCTTCGCGTGATCGGCGCCGGCCACGTCTTCACCGTCGATCAGCAAGCGGCCCGCGCTGGGCGCTTCGATCATGGTCAGTTGACGCGCGAGAGTGGATTTGCCGCAGCCCGATTCGCCGACTACCGCCAGCGTCTTGCCGCGTTCGAGCGCAAACGACACGCCGTTCAAAGCCTTTACCGTACCCTGGCTGAACATGCCGCGCTTCACCGTGTAGTAACGCGCAAGCTTGTCGGCAACCAGCACATGATCGCCCGCGTGGTCCGACTGGCGCCGCGGTTCGAATACTGCGTTCATCGTGCGCCTCCATGGGTGTGAACGTTGGCGTCGCCGCTCAGGTTCAGCGGTTTGATGCAGCGCACGCGCGCCACTTCAGCATGACCTTGCATCGGCGCCAGTGCGGGGCGCGCCTTCATGCAGTCGTCGACCACGTATTTGCAGCGCGGCGCGAAGAGACAGCCTTTGGGACGGTCGTCGCGCCCCGGCACCATGCCCGGCAGTGCAGCGAGCCGCACCGCGCCGACATTGTGCTCGGGAATCGCCGCCAGCAACGCCTCCGTGTACGGATGATGCGGCGCGGCGAAGATATCCGGCACCCGGTTGGTTTCGATCAACTCGCCAGCGTACATGACCGCGACGCGCTGTGCGACCTCGGACACCACCGCCAGATCGTGCGAGATCAGCACGAGCGCCATGCCGCGTTCCTTCTGCAGCTTCATCAGCAGCTCCATGATCTGCGCCTGGATCGTCACGTCGAGCGCGGTGGTCGGTTCGTCGGCGATCAGCAGCTTCGGATTGCAGGCGATCGCCATCGCGATCATCACGCGCTGGTTCATGCCGCCCGACATCTGATGCGGGAACGACGTGATGCGGCCCTTCGCGTCCGGAATGCCGACCTGGTCGAGCAACTCCAGCGCGCGTTTGTCCAACGCGTTGCCGTGCAGGCCTTCGTGCAGCTTCAACACTTCCTTGATCTGATAGCCGACCGTGTAGCTCGGATTCAGACTGGTGAGCGCGTCCTGGAACACCATCGCGATGTCTTTGCCGATGATCTTGCGACGCTCTCTTGCCGATGCCTTCAGCAAATTCTTGCCGTTGAAGGTGATCTCGTCCGCGGTGACTTTGCCCGGTGCGTCGATCAGGCCCATCAGCGCCATCATCGTCACGCTTTTGCCCGAACCCGATTCGCCGACTACGCCGAGCACTTCGCCGGGCGCGACATCGAGGTTGATCCGGTCGACCGCGGGCAGGCCGTTGAAGTCCACCGACAGATTGCGGATGGTCAATAGATTGCTGTCAGTACGCGCACGGCCGCCCGAAGCGTGCTGACCCGCCCCCTCGGGGGGCAGCGAATGAAGTGAGCGTGGGGGTTGTGTCATGTCATGCCATCCGTTTCAGTTTGGGGTCGAGTGCGTCGCGCAGCCCGTCGCCGAGCAGATTGATCGCGAGCACCGAGATCAGGATGGAAAGACCCGGCATCGTGACGATCCACCAGGCGCTATCGATATAGTCGCGCGCCGAAGCCAGCATCGCGCCCCACTCCGCCGACGGCGGTTGCACGCCGAGACCGAGGAAGCCGAGCGCCGCGGCATCGAGAATCGCCGACGAAAAGCCCAGCGTAGCCTGCACGATCAGCGGTGCGGTGCAGTTCGGCAGCACTTGCGAGAACATCAGACGCAGCGTGCTTGCGCCAGCAACGCGCGAAGCCGTCACATACTCTTTCTGCAATTCGCCTTGTGCCGAAGCACGCGTCAAACGCACATAACCCGGCAACGCGACGATCGCAATCGCCAGCATCGTGTTGACGAGGCCCGGACCGATGATCGCGACCACCGCGACTGCGAGCAGCAGCGAAGGCAATGCGAGCAGCACGTCCATGATGCGCATGATCGGCGTATCGGCCCACTTCTCGAAGAACGCCGCGATCAAGCCGAGCACGACGCCCGGAATCAGCGCGAGCACCACCGAGACGAAGCCGATCCAGAACGACAGCCGCGCGCCGTACATCAAACGCGAGAGGATGTCGCGGCCCGCTTCGTCGGTGCCGAGAATGAACTTCCAGTTGCCGCCGTCGAGCCATGCGGGCGGGATCTTCACGAAGTCGCGATACTGCTCGATCGGGCTGTGCGGCGCGATCAACGGCGCAAAGATCGCGATGAAAATCAACACCAGCACGATGATGCCGGCACCGACTGCGCCACGATTACGCGAGAAATTCGCCCAGAACTCGCGGGCGGCGATGGCGCGGCCGCCGGGCGGCGTCACCGCTGTGGGGACTGTATTTTGAATGTCTGCCATGGTCCGTTACCTCGTATGGCGGATGCGCGGGTTCAACACGCCGTACAGCAAATCAACGACGAGGTTCACGACGATCACCAGCGTAGCGATCATCAGAATACCGCCCTGCACTACCGGATAGTCGCGCCGGCTGATCGCGTCGATCAGCCATTTGCCGATGCCCGGCCATGAAAACAGCGTCTCGGTCAGCACCGCGCCGGCCAGCAGCGTGCCGACCTGCAAGCCGATCACGGTCACGACCGGAATCAGCGCGTTACGCAATGCGTGCACGACGATTACCCGCCCAGGCGACAAGCCCTTCGCACGCGCAGTGCGGATGTAATCCTCGCGCAGCACTTCGAGCATCGACGAACGCGTCATCCGCGCGACAACCGCCAGCGGAATCGTGCCAAGCACAATGGCCGGCAGGATCAGATGGCTGAGCGCGGATTTGAACGCGCCTGCGTCGGTGGACATCAACGCGTCGATCAGCATGAAGCCAGTCACGTGCGGAATGTCGTATTCGACCGCGATGCGGCCCGACACCGGCGTCCAGCCGAGGTCCACGGAAAAGAACATGATGAGGATCAAGCCCCACCAGAAGATCGGCATCGAGTAGCCGGTCAGCGCCGTGCCCATCACGCCGTGATCGACCACCGTGCCACGCCTGAGGGCCGCGAACACGCCCGCTGGAAGGCCGACGATCAATGCGAACATCATGGCGCACATCGACAGTTCGACCGTAGCGGGGAAGCGTGCGAGGAATTCGCCCATCACGCTGGTATTGGTGATGATCGAGGTGCCGAGGTCGCCGTGCACGGCGCGGCCGACATAGTGGACGTATTGCATGGGCAAGGACTCGTCGAGCCCGAGCCGGTGCATCGCGGCGGCATGCATGGCCGGATCGACGCCGCGCTCGCCCATCATCACTTCGATGGGGTCGCCCGGTATCAGGTGAATCAGCGCAAACGCGAGGATTGTGATGCCGATGAAGGTCGGTATCACCATGCCGACGCGGCGCAAAACAAAGCGGAACATGGTTCGTCCCTATGGTCTTGATGAAGAAAAAACGCAACCGGCGACGAGGGCTTGTGACCCCGGCCGCCGGACCATTTCGACCAGTTTTCTAACCGTGCGAAAAGCTACTGCGTAAGCTTGACTGTATTACCTTTACTTGACGCTGACGCCGTCGAAGCGCGCATAACCGAGCGGCTCGATGCGCATGTCGACCACCTTCTTGCTGACAGGCTGGTACACGGTCGAGTGAGCGATCGGCGAGAACGGCAGCTGCTGCGCGAAGATCTGCTGCGCCTGCATGTATGCCGTCGTACGCGCGCCTTGATCGGACGTGACGCGGCCCTTCTGGATCAGATCGTCGAACGGCTTGTAGCACCACTTCGAGAAGTTATTGCCGTTGATTGCTTCGCAGCCGAGCAGCGTGCCGAGCCAGTTGTCCGGATCGCCGTTGTCGCCGGTCCAGCCGATCAGCATCGTGTCGTCTTCACCCGCGTGAGCGCGCTTGATGTACTCGCCCCATTCATACGTGACGATCTTCGCCTTCACGCCGATCTTGGCCCAGTCGGCCTGGATCATTTCCGCCATCAGACGGGCATTCGGGTTGTACGCGCGTTGCACCGGCATCGCCCACAGCGTGATGTCGAAGCCGTTCGGAAAGCCGGCCTTCGCCAGCAGTGCCTTGGCCTTGTCCGTATCGTAGGACGCACTCTTCAGGTTTTTGTCATACGACCATTGGGTCGGCGGCATCGGGTTCGTCGCGGCCTGGCCTGCGCCTTGATACACCGACTCGATGATCGCCTTCTTGTTGATCGCCATGTCGAGCGCCTGACGCACTTCGAGCTTGTCGACCGGCTTGTGCGTCACGTTGTACGCGAGGTAGCCGAGGTTGAAGCCCGGCTGCGACGGCATGTCGATGTTCGCTTCAGCCTTCAGCGGCGCGATGTCGGCAGGACGCGGATAGCTCATCACCTGGCATTCGTCGCGCTTGATCTTCTGCACGCGCACGCCGGCATCCGGCGTGATCGAGAAGATCAGCTTCGAGATCTTCACTGTGTTCGGCTTCCAGTAATCCGGATTGCCGTCGAAGCGGATCGTCGCGTCCTTCGTGTAGCTGCGGAAGATGAACGGGCCCGTGCCGACCGGATACTGGTTGATGTCGGCAGCCTTGCCGGCCTTCATCAGCTGGTCGCCATATTCACCCGACAGGATCGACGCGTATTCCATCGCCAGATTCTGGATGAACGGCGCGTTAACTTCCTTCAGCGTGAACTTGACCGTGTACGGATCGACCTTTTCGACGCTGGTGATCAGCTTGTCGAGGCCCATGTCGGTGAAGTACGGAAACTGCACCGGATACGCCTTATGGAATGCCGAGTTCGGGTCCAGCATGCGCTGGAACGTGAACACGACGTCGTCCGCATTGAATTCGCGCGTCGGCTTGAAGAACGACGTGGTCTGGAACTTCACGCCATGACGCAGATGGAACGTGTACGTCTTGCCGTCCGCAGACACTTCCCACTTTTCGGCGAGGCCCGGCTCGACCTTGGTGCCGCCGCGCTCGAATTCGACGAGACGGTTGTAGACGGTGAACGTGTTAGCCGTGAAATCGGTGCCCGTGGTGTATTGGGCCGGATCGAAACCCGCAGGGCTGCCTTCTGAGCAGTAAACCAGGGTTTTATTCGGAATCTCGGCGCGCGCGACACTTGCGCCCACCATTGACGCCGCTGCAGCAGCGACGAGCGTCGTAACACGCGCGGCGCGCAACAGGTTGTTTTGCTTCATGTTTCCTCCAGGTTCGGGGCCGGCTTCCGCCGGCGTAGCGCGATCTTACTTGAGCTTGGCTCACACCAACAAGCGGAGGAAAATACCCCTGTTGACGATGGGAAACAGTTGGGGCATAAGGATGGCCGCACGCGAGCGCTGGCCGGAGCGTGCGGCGCCAGGGGCGGGGCTCGGCAAAATGCGGCCCACGGGTCGTTGCCGGCGGCTATTTCAGGCCGACATTCATGAATTGCGTCGGGCCGAACGGGTCGATCTTGAAGCCCGTGACGTCTTTGCTGATCGGCTGATACACCGTGGAGTGGGCGATCGGCGTGAACGGAACCTGTTGCTTGAAGATTTCCTGCGCTTCCATATATGCCTTGGTCCGCTCGGCGAGATCGGTGGTGCCACGGCCTTTCCTGATCAGGTCGTCGAAGGGTTTGTAACACCATTTGGAGAAATTGCTGCCCTTCACCGCATCGCAGCCGAGCAACACCCCAAGCCAATTGTCAGGATCGCCGTAGTCCCCTGTCCAGCCGATCAGGATCGCCTCGTGTTCGCCGGCATGGGCGCGGCGGATGTACTCGCCCCACTCGTACGTGGCGATCGTCACCTTGACGCCGATCTTCGCCCAGTCGGCCTGTAGCATTTCGGCCATCAGCCGGGCGTTCGGGTTGTAGGGCCGCTGGACCGGCATGGCCCACAGGGTCAGGTCGAAGCCGTCCGGGTAGCCGGCCTCCTTCAGCAACGCCTTGGCCTTATCAATGTCGTAAGGCGCATCTTTCAGGTTCTTGTCGTAGCCCCATTGGGTCGGCGGCATGGGATTTGTCGCGATTTGCCCGGCGCCCTGATATACCGACTCGATGATCGCTTTCTTATTGATCGACATATCCAGCGCGCGCCGCACCAGCACGTTGTCGAGCGGTTTTTTGGTCGTGTTGTACCCGAGGAAGCCCAGATTGAAGCCGACCTGGCTCGGCAGAGCCAGCGACGAGTCGGTCTTGATCTGCGGAATATCCGCAGGACGCGGATAGCTCATCACCTGACATTCGCCACGTTTCAGTTTCTGCAACCGCACCGAGGGATCCACGGTGATCGCGAAGATGAGCTTGCCGACCTTCACGACGCCTGGTTTCCAGTAGTCGGGATTGCCGTCAAAGCGGATCGTGTCGTCCTTCGTATAGCTGCGGAAAATGAATGGCCCCGTGCCGACCGGGTATTGGTTGATATCGGAAGCCTTGCCGGCTTTCAGCAGTTGATCCGTGTACTCAGCCGACAGAATCGACGCGAACGGCATCGCGATCTGCTGCAGGAACGGCGCGTCGACCTCCTTCAGGGTGAAACGCACCGTGTACGGATCCAGCTCCTCAACCTTGACGATGTTCTTTGCCAGTCCGAGATCGACGAAGTAGGGAAACGGGACCGAATACGCCTTACGGAACGGCTGGTCGGGATCCAGCATCCGCTGGTAAGTGAAGACAACGTCGTCGGCATTGAATTCGCGGGTCGGCTTGAAGAACGAGGTGGTCTGAAACTTCACGCTGTGCCGCAGGTAGAACGTGTATTGCAGGCCGTCCGGCGACACCTCCCACTTCTCGGCGAGTCCCGGCTCGATATCGGTACTGCCGCGGGCGAATTCGACAAGGCGGTTATAGACCGTGTACGAGGCGGCGGTGAATTCGACGCTGGTGGTGTACTGCGCGGAATCGAAGCCCGCCGGACTGCCCTCGGAGCAAAACACGAGGGTTTTGTCGGGCAAGGTGGCCGCGTCGGCGGCGGCGGGCGCGAGGCCGGCGGCCAGGACCGCGCAGGCGCTCAAGACTGGCAGGCAGGTATGGCGAACTGCAAACAGCAATCGGGATACTGTCATCACGTTCTCCGCACAGCAGCCAAGTCAGCTGCGTCTTGATCATAGGCAGCAGAAAAATCGCGTTCAATGCGGGCTTACACGCGCAGGCGTGCCGGCACAAAATGCCTGGACTACCCGGAGGCGAGATCTCCGGCACAAAAAAAACCGCGCGGCTGGATAAGCCGCGCGGTTTTGTACAGATGCTGCCCAGAACTTAAGCGCCCAGCCGTTCGCAGATCGCCTTGGTCGCCGCAGCGCCATTGAGCGTATAGAAGTGCAGGCCTGGCACCTTCGCGTCGATGAGACGCCCGCACAGGTCGGTCACCACATCCAGCCCGAACGCGCGAATCGACTCGCGGTCGTCGCCGAAGCTCTCCAGACGACGCGCGATCCAGCGCGGCACTTCCGCGCCGCACATCTCCGAGAAGCGCATCAGCTGCGAGAAGTTCGTGATCGGCATGATGCCCGGCACGATCGGCACGTCGACGCCGATCTGCCTCGCGTCGTCGACGAAACGGAAGTACGCGTCCGCGTTGAAGAAATACTGCGTGATCGCCGAATTGGCGCCGGCCTTCACCTTATGGGCGAAGTTTTCCAGATCGTGACGCGGCGAGCGCGACTGCGGGTGGTACTCCGGGTAGCCGGCCACCTCGATCCAGAACCAGTCGCCAAACTCGGCGCGGATAAAGCTCACCAGTTCCGACGCATAACGCAGTTCGCCGACTTCGCCCATGCCGGACGGCAGGTCGCCGCGCAGTGCGACGATGTGGCGGATGCCATGCGCGCGGTACTCGTTGAGGATTGCACGCAGGCTCTCTTTCGACGAGCCGATGCACGACACGTGCGGCGCCGCTTCGAGCCCTTCCTTCGCCATTTCGACGACGGTATCGAGCGTGCCCTGTTGCGTCGAGCCGCCGGCGCCGAACGTGACGGACACGAACTTGGGCTTGAGTGGCGCGAGCTGCGCGCGGGTGGCGCGCAGCTTGTCGACGCCTTCCTGCGTTTTCGGCGGGAAGAATTCGAATGAAAGTTCGATCGGGTTCATGATTCAGTAGATCAACCGATGCTGCGGTTGCCGAAAATAAGCGCGGACAGCAGCCACGAAACGATGCTGTACAGAATCGAGCCAAAGAATGCCGACCAGAAACCCGACACTTCGAATCCCTTCAGCAGCGAGGCGCACAGCCAGAAGCACAGCGCGTTGACCACCAGAATGAAGAGTCCGAGCGTGACGATCGTGACGGGCAGCGTCAACAGGATCAGCACCGGTCGTAGGATCGTATTGATCAACCCGAGCACCACCGCGACGATCAAGGCGGTGCCGAAACTGCGGATATGAATCGACGGTACCAAGTAGGTGATGATCAGCAGCGCAAGCGCGTTGATCAGCCAGGTCAGCAGCACGGTCATGTAGAGCTCCTTTTCAGGCAGGATGTCCGGTTGAACGGAACGAGGCGGGCATGGCGAACCAGGCGGCGCCTTGCGCGCCGCCTGGTCATCACACTGTCATGCTTTAAACCGCCCGCGTGCTTGATGTTATGTAGCAGCGGCTACTTAGTAGCGGTAGTGGTTCGGCTTGAACGGACCGTTCTTGTCGACGCTGATATAGCTCGCCTGATAGTCCGACAGCACCGTCAGTTCCGCGCCGATACGGCCCAGATGCAGACGTGCGACCTTTTCATCAAGGTGCTTCGGCAACACATAGACCTTGTTTTCGTACTTGTCGCCGTGAACGAACAGCTCGATCTGCGCGATCGTCTGGTTCGTAAACGATGCCGACATCACGAACGACGGATGACCCGTCGCGCAACCCAGATTCACGAGGCGCCCTTCGGCCAGCAGGATCACGCGCTTGCCGTCCGGGAAAATGATGTGGTCGACTTGCGGCTTGATGTTTTCCCACGTGTACTTGCGCGTCGATGCCACGTCGATTTCCGAGTCGAAGTGACCGATATTGCAGACAATCGCGTTGTTGCGCATGGCAACCATATGATCGTGGCCGATCACGTGGAAGTTGCCCGTTGCCGTCACGAAGATGTCGGCCTTGTCGGCCGCGTATTCCATCGTCACGACGCGATAGCCTTCCATGGCCGCCTGCAAGGCGCAGATCGGATCGATTTCCGTGACCCACACCGTGGCGCCCAGACCGCGCAGCGATTGCGCGCAACCCTTGCCCACGTCGCCGTAACCTGCAACAACCGCGATCTTGCCCGCGATCATCACGTCGGTTGCGCGCTTGATGCCGTCGACCAGCGACTCGCGGCAGCCATACAGGTTGTCGAATTTCGACTTCGTGACCGAGTCGTTCACGTTGATGGCCGGGAACGGCAGGCGCCCTTCCTTTTCCATCTGATACAGACGATGCACGCCGGTCGTGGTTTCTTCGGTCACGCCCTTGATGTGCGCGAGACGCGTGGAGTACCACACCGGATCCGCATCCAGATGACGGGCGATCGATTTGTAGAGCGCCACTTCTTCTTCGTTTTCCGGTTTCGCGATCACCGAACGGTCTTTCTCGGCCTTCGAGCCGAGGATCAGCAGCAACGTGGCGTCGCCGCCGTCGTCGAGGATCATGTTGGCGAATTCGCCATTCGGCCATTCGAAAATGCGGTGCGAGAATTCCCAGTATTCGTCGAGCGATTCGCCCTTGAATGCGAACACCGGCACGCCGCCTTCCGCAATCGCGGCGGCTGCATGATCCTGCGTCGAGAAAATATTGCACGATGCCCAGCGCACGTCAGCGCCGAGTGCCGTCAAGGTTTCGATCAGCACGCCGGTTTGAATCGTCATGTGCAGCGAACCCGCGACACGCGCGCCCTTCAGCGGCTGCGAGCTCTTGTATTCCTCGCGCGTCTGCATGAGGCCGGGCATTTCGGTTTCGGCGATGTTCAGTTCCTTGCGGCCCCAGGCTGCAAGCGACATATCGGCGACGAGAAAATCTTGCTTTGAATCGAGAACTGCGGCGTTCATCACGCCCTCCTTTCTAAGAAATTGACTAGAAATTTGACGTGAGCGCGGTTCGATGCGGTGGCTGGGAAAGCGCTATGCGCGTCCGAGCCCTCCGATTGAAGCCTCCGAGCCTGGCGGGCGGCCGGCGAATATGCTGATTCGCGGTACCCGTCGCAACGCTCCTCGAAGACGAACGGCGATTGTAGCAAATCAAGATGGCTTCGGGGTGTGGATCGGGTTGGCGCCCGCTAGTGCTTTTTTGCCGTTCTTTGGTATTTGGCCACGGGCGGTGGTAAGCCGGCGTGGCGCGCCTAGGCGTCCCGGCGCTTTCGCAGCAGGGGGTGCAAAGGCGCAGCGCGCGTTGGCCCTGTTTCTGACCGCTTCGACCTTTGGGTCTACGCAGCGTGATTAGGGAGGGTCGGCGCGGCAGGCTCCATGGCGACATTTGCAATGCGCAATTGCGCGATGCCCGCTCGCGCGGTTTCGAGGAACTGCCGCGAAAACCGGAATGCATCCGCCGTATCGGCGGGATCCGGCGTCTGCATGCCAAGCGCGATGCGGAAATAACGTTCGGCATGAATGCCCGCGTGATAGTGCATGCGTACGCGCTTCGCGTCATCCAGACGCCGGTTGCCGAAAATGTCGCGCAAGGCCCACGAAAACGCGCCGTCTTCGCCACCGATACGACGGAACGCATCATCCATCGGAAAGCCGCCGAGCGCGGCATACACCGCGCGGCGGATGATCAGGCTGCTCGGCACCGTATTGCTGAGCGTCGCGGCGTGCTGTGCGAAGTCGCCATGGCTGGTGAGTTCGGCCGGAAAATCCGTGTAGTCGACGTCGAGCCGCACGGACACTTCCTGCGGATTCTGCGCGAGAAACGCGCTCGCGGCGGCTAACGCGCCGGGCAGGTATTCGTCGTCGGCGTCGAGGAAGGCAAGCAGTCCATGAGCCGCATGCATCGCGCCCCAGTTGCGCGCCCGAGCCGGGCCGCCGTTGTGAGGCATCTGCAGCAGGCCCACGCGAGGGTCGAGACGCCCGTAGTGTGCGACCAGGTCTGTGGAGGCATCAGTCGAGCCGTCGTCCACCACGATGATCTGCGCGGCCTGCGGCTGAATCAGGCAACTTTGGAGTGCACGGGCGAGCGTCGCCGCGCCGTTGTAGCAGGGAATGATGATCGAGATGGGCGTCATGGACTGAAACGGGCGCTGCGGGCCGAACGGGAGAAAACTGGCGATGGTAGCCCGTTTCCAGCGGCGTCCATCCTGGAAAAACGATGGGCATGACCCCGCCGAGCAACGCACTGCGCGAACGGCGCCGCCACGAAGCGCACCATCGGGTTGCGCCGAAACATAAATACGATGACTTACAATCGCTTAATTCATTCCAAATTGGAATTCTGGAGCCTGAGATCGTGGAACTACGAGCGCTGCGGTATTTCGTCGAAGTGGTTCGTCAACAGAGCTTCACCGTCGCTGCCGAGCAGATGTTCGTCACGCAGCCGACCATCAGCAAAATGGTCAAGTCGCTGGAAGATGAAATCGGCTCGCCGCTGCTGCTGCGCGACGGGCGCCAGATGGTGCTGACCGACGCCGGCCGGATCGTCTACCAGCGCGGTCAGGACGTGCTGGCGGCGCACGCGCAGCTGCAGGCCGAGCTGAACGATCTCGACACGCTCGGCCGCGGCGAACTGACCATCGGCATTCCGCCGATGGGCGGCTCGCTGTTCACGCCCGCCATCGCCGCCTTCCGCCAGCGCTACCCGAAAATCGAACTGAAGCTGTTCGAGCAGGGTTCGCGGGCGATCGAAGCCGCGCTGATCCATGGCGAGCTGGAGTTGGGTGGCGTGCTGCAGCCGGTCGACCCGGAAAACATCGAGGTGCTGCCGATGACGCGGCAACTGCTGTGGCTGGTCACGCGCATCGGCTCGCGCTGGGACGATCTGCATGAAGTCCCGCTCGCCGAGCTCGCCAACGAGCCGTTCGTGTTCTATGGCGAGAGTCTCGCGCTCAACGATGTCGTGCTGAATGCGTGCCGCACCGCGGGCTTTGCGCCGACCATCGTCGGGCGCAGCGGGCACTGGGATTTCATGGCCGCGCTGGTGCTGGCCGGCGTCGGCATCGCGCTGTTGCCGGCGCCGTATTGCCGTCGGCTCGACCCGGCGCAGTTCACCTGCCGCCCCGTGGTGAAACCGGAGATTCCGTGGGAAATGGCGATTGGCTGGCGCCGCAACGGCTATCTGTCGCACGCGGCGCGCGCGTGGCTGGAGGTGGCTCGGGAGACGCTGCCGGGTCAGGCCGGCGACGATTTCATGCTGGGGCCGGGCATCGGCATGACCGGTATCACGGCGCCTGTTCAGACGCCGTCGCCGTAAATGCGGCCATCGCAGACGCGGCCGCCGCGAATGCCGCCACCGCAACGCGGCCGGCCAAATGACAACATGCCGCCCGACGCGAACCGGGCGGCATGTCTTCTTGGCAAGGCTTATCTCAGAGACCCACCTCAGAGATCAACCTCAGAGATCAACCTCAGAGATCAACCTCAGAGATCAACCTCAGAGATCAACCTCAAAGATCAACCTCAAAGATCAACCTCAAAGATCAACCTCAAAGATCAACCTCAAAGATCAACCTCAAAGATCAACCTCAAAGAT
>NZ_JBNPVT010000024.1:0-93919 GCF_050434205.1 Paraburkholderia sp. GAS348 | reverse complement strand
CTCAAAGATCAACCTCAAAGATCAACCTCAAAGATCAACCTCAAAGATCAACCTCAAAGATCAACCTCAAAGATCAACCTCAAAGATCAACCTCAAAGATCAACCTCAGAGACTGGCCCCCAAGGCTAACTAAGCCCCGTCAATCCTGCTTCGCGACAAACTCGATGCGGCGGTTGGCAAAGCGGCCGCTCGCGGTATCGTTGCTCGCGACCGGACGCGCGTCGCCATAACCTTGCGCGACGAGCGAATCCGCCGGCACACCCGTCTTCACGAGATACGCGCGAACCGCTTCGGCGCGCTTCTTCGACAGTTGCAGATTGGCTTGTGCGCCGCCGACATTGTCCGAATAGCCAGCCACTTCGAGCTTCGCCGTCTTGCCGTTGCGAGCGCAAGCATTCAGCACTTGCGCCGACTGGTTCAGATCTTCCAGCGCCGAAGCCGGCACACGCGCGCCGGCGCTTGCAAAGTTGATCACTTGCAGGTTCAACACCTTGACCACATCCGCTACCGCACATGAACTGTCCGGGGTGAGCAGGCCCTTGATCGCCCCGCGGAAGTTCTCGGTTGCGTTGGCGACCGCCTGTTCGACGTTGAACGAACCGATCTGATACGACGCGCCGAACAGCGACTTCAGTTTGTCGAGCCAGCCGAGCTTCGCGTTCGCCGCGCTGCCGCTCAGTTCCACGTGCGTGCCATCCATTTTGACCTCCGCACCCGGCAATGCCAGCAGCGGCAGCAGGCCGTCCAGATGAGCGAGCCAGTCGGCCGGCCTGGTGTCCTGATCGACGGTGACGTTCGCGGCGAAATTGCCGGCGCCAAAGCGCTTTGTCAGCGCCTCGATCAGCTGGGTCTTTTCGGCTTCGCTGCCGACCGTTGCGGTGAGCGTCGGCTTGCCGGCGTTGTTGACCATGAAGCTGAGCTGGCTATCTTTGGTCGGCGCGGGCGCGGCGGCGGGTTGCTGCGCTTCGCTGGCGGCGCTTGCGGCTACAGCGGCGGGCGTCGAAGCCGCGACCTCGCTGGCCGCGGGCGTTGAAGCCGCGGCGGCCGAGGCCTCGACCGGTGCGGACGCGGGCTGCGCCGTTGCCGCGGCTTCCGCGCTGCTTTGTTCGCCTCGTTGCTCGTTTTGGCAACCGCGCAGGAACAGGAAAGCCAGCACCGCAGCGATCGCCGCGAGCAGCCACCACAGCCCCTTGCGCGAACGGCGCTCTTCACGCACCACCGCGTCGGCCGGCACGCGGATGCTCGACAGGGCCTCGGCCACCGGCTTGGCGGCAGGTGTCGGATGGTCGATGTGCGCCGAGACCGCTTTCAGCTGCGACAGAATATTGCCGGTAAACGCGCCAAGTCCGCTCAGGCCAAGGCCAGCCATGAGCCGGTCGTTCAGGTACGGCGCTATGGCCGGCAGTTGATGGCCCAGCAGTGTAGGCAGCTGGCCGGCGTTGCCCTGCCCTTCGAGAAAGTGCCGCTTCAGCAGGCCCAGCAGCGTTGCGCCGACGATACCCGTCATGGCGTGCGTCGCATGCGCCGGCACGCCGGTTTGGGTAGCAACTTCGTCGCTGAGCGTATCGACGCGGCGATCGAGTGCACGCTCGAGCAACTGGCGCCCGACGCCTTCCAGCTGGCTCAAGCCGGTGGTGCTGCCGAGCAGTTGCGGCAGCTGCTCGGCGATGTGGCCGTTCACCTCGGGCGAGAGGATCATTGCGAACAGCGAACGCGCGCCGTCGAGCGTCGCGCCCTTCTGCATCAGGCCGGCGACTAGCGCTGGGCCGGTTGTTGCAAGCACCTTCTGGGTCGCGTCCGGCGGCAGCCCGAAGCGGGCCGCCAGCTGTCGCACGACACCGTCCGTCAACGCGGACTGAATCAGCTGAATCACATTGATACTCATCGCTTCGCTTCCTTGAGTTCCCGAACGCGCCACCTGACGCGCTCTTTTTCGCGGCGCGATTATAGGAGCATGAAAATCTCAAAAATGAGTCGACAAGATTAATTACAAAAAACTCCAATCTCGTTTGAAAAATCGCGTTTTATTAAAGCGAATTTACAGTCGCACGCGGCTGATGCACTACACCGATGTAGTAGTTCTTCTGACATACCATACAGCCACCCAAGAGGCTGATTGTAGGGATTTTATGGGAATTCAATTCCCAACAAAAAACAATAGACCACCCCGTCGTTCTGCCGTACCGTTAGCAGTAATTTATTGAACCCGGCTTCATTAAAATTACGCCATTATCAAAACATGCGCCCTCCATAATTTAAATTTGCCGTTCTTAATGGACCATCCATATTGGTGACCGCAACCGGAACATTCACGATGAGCCACTATCTTAAATATGCCGATTCCCTCGAAGTCACGCAAATGGATGAGGACGCCGTAAGCCATCAGATTGCCGAATCGATGGCGCGAGTGGGCCACGCAGTGTTCTCCCGGCACTGCCACGCCACGCGCAATGCCCATGCAAGAAGCCATGGAATATTGAAGGGCGAACTGGCGATAGAGGGTCTTTTGCCTGCCCACTTGGCACAAGGGCTCTTTTCTAAACCGGGCCGTTATCCAGTCGTCATCCGCCTCTCCAGCTCCCCAGGTGAAATTGGGCCGGACAGTCAACCGGCCGCGCGTGGATTTGCGATCAAGATTCTGGGCGTTGCAGGCAACAAAGTTCTGCCCGACGACTCCGGTCATACACAGGATTTTTTGCTGGTGAACAGTCCGTCGATCGCCTTCGGCGATGTCCGTTCGTATCAGCGCATGCAAGATTTTCTGGAGCGGGTAGAACACGATCCAGACGGAATGGCCGGCGCAGCGGCAAAGCTGAAGCGCTCGCCCGATCCCAAGCTCGAAACCATGCTGGCCGAAGTGCTGCGCGCAAATAGCAACCACATTCTGGGTGAAACCTTTTATTCGATGGCTGCCGTGCGGTTCGGCGAATACGTCGCGAAAATAAGCGCTGCACCCGCATCAGACGAGGTTCGAGCGCTGACCGGCGCGCCGGTCGACACACGTCACCGTCCGTCCGCATTTCGCGACATCGTCGTCGATTTCTTTCGCCAGTATGGGGCCGTGTATTCCCTTCGGGCGCAACTGTGTACCGATCTCGCCCGCATGCCCATCGAAAACGCCGCTGTTGTATGGGACGAGAGCGTTTCGGCCCATCAAATCATTGCGCGAATCACGATCCCCAGACAGGAAGCCTATAGCCCGGCCCGGCAAGCATACGGTGACGAGGTGCTCTCGTTTAATCCATGGCACGCGATCGAGGCCCATCGGCCTTTGGGCTCGATCATGCGGATTCGCAGAAAGGTGTACGAGCAATCCAGCCGGTACCGCCACGCGGTGAATGGCGAGCCACGCAGGGAGCCGGAAGACATATCGGAACTGCCTGACTAGCAACTCGATCAGCGCAACCCCACTCAACGTAAAGCTTAACGGTTGCCGACCCGTCTTCGGCTAATTTCTACTGCGAGGCATAGTATGAACATCGCATCCACCGCTGCAAATCGAACCCAGGCGAAAAGCCGAACCCGGGAAGAAATTATTCAGGCTGTCGAGGAGGCGGTACCTGATGCGTCTGCGCAATCGAAGAAAGCGCTGATCGATGACCTGGTCGCGCAGGAAGCCGACGAGACGCTAGCTGAAAATGGTTCGGCCGGCCGTGTCGGCCTGAAAAGCGGCAACGTTTCCGAACTCACCTCCATCGTCACGCTGAAACCCGGTGGCGCCGAGCGTTTGCGCCGCCTGTTCGCCATGGTGCGCGGAAATTTTTCCGGCGCGAACCGCGTCGCCACGTTGCACGATATGCGCTTCGTTTTCCTGGAAAACGACACGAAATTGTTGTTTGCAACAACGTACGACGGCGACTGGGACACTTACATCGGAGACTTCGCAACGAAGATTCCCGACTTGATGGACCTGCTTTTCAGTTCGGTGGAAGGCTGGCCCGGCATCAGGAGCCCGGACGTCAAGGATTTCATTGTCTCGAAGCAGATCACCGCAGCAGGGTGGTACGTCGCCAATCCCAAACAGTCTGTCGTTGACGTAAAGCGCAACGCAAAGATTGCAGAAACGCTCGATACGTTCCTGGACGAATTTGGAAAGATCGCCTGAACAAGTGGTGCTGACGGCCGGCCTACGAACCGGCCGCTCGAGACCCGGGCTTCGGCCGATGTTGGCGCGACGCCCCGCTCCGCGACATTGGAGCGGCACGAACGTCGCGCCTCCCTTGTTTCCCGGGTACCTGACATTCTCTCAACCGGAGGCAATCATCCTCGAACTCAATGCCATTCAGGCGTCCATTTTGCGTCATCGTCCGCAACCTTATGTAGGCACCCACCTTGCACTACGGATCGACAATCCGGAGCACGGACGATTACTCATCAAGCGGCTAACGCCCCATATCGCTTCCGCCGCCAACTGCCGGAATCTGCAGTCATGGATTTCCATCGGCATCAGCTACGCCGGGCTGCGTTTGCTCGGCTTGCCCGAGGCGTCACTGGCGAGCTTTCCTGAGGCGTTCCGAACAGGCATGGAGGGGCGAGCAACCCAACTGATGGACACCGGTCCGAACGCGCCGGGTAATTGGGATGAGGCATTTCAGGGCAGCCAGATGCACGTCTGCCTCAACGTCTTCAGCAGCGGCGGCGAAGCGTGGCAAAAAACCCTGGCTGTTGCCCATGAGCAATTCGTCGATCTGCATGGCGTAACACTGCTCGGTTCCCATGATTTCGGCTCCCATCCGGACAATCTCAATCCATTCGGCTACAGAGACGGGATCTCCGAGCCCGCAATCGAAGGTAGTGAAGTCGAGCCGCTGCCGGGTCAAGGCGCACCGATCAAGGCGGGTGAATTTATCCTCGGCTATCCCGGCGAAAGTGGCGAACCGCTCAAGATGCCGCAGCCAGATATTCTCGGGCGCAACGGCACTTTTGTCGCATTCCGGAAGTATCGCTCGCGGCTCGGGGCGTTCAACGATTACCTGAGATCGCAGGCATCAACCCCTGCGGGACGCGAACTGATCGCCGCAAAACTGGTGGGACGCTGGCGTTCCGGTGCACCGCTCACGCTTGCGCCCGAGACCGACGACCCGGAACTCGGCGCCGACTATCGTCGTAATAACGATTTCACGTACGCGGACGACCCGAACGGCCACCGCGTCCCGCTCGGCTGTCACATGCGAAGAATGAATCCCCGTGACAGCAAGGTTTCCGTGATGACGGACGTCAACGTTCATCGCTTAATCCGGTGTGGCACGTCGTACGGCAAACCCTACGATGAAAGTGTGACCTCGAGTCAGGATCAAGATGACGAGCGGGGCGTTTATTTCATGCTCATCAGCGCGAAAGCCCACGAAACGCTCGAGTTCTTGCAGCGCGAGTGGATCAACAACGGAAACTTTCAAAGTCTTGGGGACGAGCGGGACCCGTTGGTCGGCCTGCACGAAGAGAGCGATATGTTCACCGTTCCTGCGAAACCGGTTCGCCGGCGGCTGCTGGGCATTCAGACCTTCAACGTTCTGAAAGGCGGGGAGTACCTGTTTATGCCGAGTTTGCCGGCGCTGCAATGGATCGCCGATAGCGGTCAGTAGAAGCGCGCCACGTCATCGATCGGTGACTCCCCAGTACTTGCCCGACAGCATGCACCCCGGCCGCGCCGCGCCGGGACGGAAAGCAGGTGCCCCCACCTGCTGCTCCCGTACTTCGATCAGACAGCCAGGGTCGCGCGGCGCGGCGCCGTTTCACTACCGCGCCGGCTCGCCGCAATCAGTTCGGCCGCGCGCTCGCCGATCATCACCGTCGGAGAATTCGTGTTGCCGCCGATCAGCGTCGGCATCACGGAGGCATCGACGATCCGCAGCCCCGTCACGCCGCGCACCCGCAACTGCGGATCGACCACCGATTGCGCATCGCCACCCATCCGGCACGTTGCGACCGGGTGATAGATCGTGTCGGCATGCTCGGCGATGGTCCGGCGCAATTCCGCCTCGGTCTGGCCGGCATGCGTGTACAGCTCCTTGCCGCCATGCAGCGCCAGCGAAGGCGCGTCGAGAATGCGCCGCGCCATCTGCGCACCTTCCACCAGCAGGTCGAGATCGCGCGAGTCGCTGAAAAACCGCGGATCGATCACAGGCGCGGTGCGCGCGTCGGCGCTCGCGAGCGTCACCGTGCCGCGGCTATGCGGCCGCAACACGCACACGTGCAGCGAATAACCATGGCCCCAGTGCATACGGCGGTTGTGGTCGTCGACAATTGCCGCGCAGAAATGCAGTTGCAGGTCTGGGCGCTCGAGCGTTGGCCGGCTCTTCAGGAAGCCGCCCGCTTCGGCGACATTGCTCGACAGCATGCCTTGCCCATGCCGCATGAAGCTCACAAACTGCGGCAGCATCCGCGCGATGCCGCGAATCGAAAAGCCGGTCGGCTCGATCGACGACACCCGTTTGTTGATCGTGAAGTCGACATGGTCGATCAGGTTCTGGCCGACCTCGGGCGCGTCGTGCAGCACGGCAATGCCAAGCGACTGCAGATGCGCGGCCGGCCCGATGCCCGAGCACATCAGCAGTTGTGGCGAATTGAACGCGCCTGCTGCCAGTATGACCTCGGCACGCGCTTCCAGCGTTTCCGTACGGCCGCCGCGCACGATTTCGACGCCGCACGCGCGCTTGCCGTCGAAGCTCACGCGCAGCACCGTCGCATCGGCGAGCGTATGGAGATTGGGGCGCTCGCGGTCATAGATATAGGCGCGCGCGACGCTGCAGCGCCGTCCGTCGCGCTGCGTCACCTGGTAGAAACCGACGCCTTCCTGGTCCGCTCCATTGAAGTCGCCATTAGGTTTGTAACCGGCTTCCGTCGCGGCTTGCACGAAACGCTTCGAAAACGGATTGCGATAGCGCAGATCGGACACGCTCAGCGGGCCGTCCGCGCCGTGCCATGCATCGGCGCCGCGCTCGTTGCCTTCGGCGCGGCGGAAATACGGCAGGACGTCGGCCCACGACCAGCCTTCGCAGCCGAGTTGCGCCCATTCGTCGTAATCGAGCGGATGGCCGCGCGTGTAGATCATTGCATTGATCGCACTCGACCCGCCGAAACCCCGCCCGCGCGGCTGATAGCCCTGGCGTCCGGCGAGTCCCGGCTGGGGCGTCGTCAGATAACCGTAGTTGGTCTTGAGTTTGTGCGGCACGACGGCCGCCACGCCCACCGGCATGTTCACGAACAGATTGCGGTCCGTATGCGGACCGGCTTCGATCAGGGCGATCGTGGCGTCCGGGCAGCTATCCGCCAGACGGCTCGCGAGCGAGCAGCCGCCCGAGCCCGCACCGACGATGATGTAGTCGTATTGCATCCGCTCCTCCTGGTGGGGCTGCGTTGCTCGCAGACCCTATCGAGTGCACACTTGTCTACGTGTGTTTCATCGGCATTGTAGGGAGCGTTCGGGCGCGACGGCGGGTTCGTGTCAGAGCGATCCCTCTAAACGAAAGGCCTCCCGCGACCCTATGATGAAAGACGCGCATACGCCCGCCAGGCCGCTGCGCGCGGCATTCAAACACGGCGCCCCGCGCGCCATCCACTGAGCGTGCGGCACGACACGCCACGATAAAACAGCACGCCGTCGATCAGCGACGGCGCGCATCCGGTGAACGGAGACAGCAGATGGAACGGCACAGCTTCGGCCACACTCACGACGTGACAAATCAGGCGCCTCCGCTCGCGGATTACAACCTGTTTTCGAGCGACGTCGCGTTGTCCGCCGCCCTCGAACGCGAAGGGGCCGCGTGGCATCGCGAGGCATTGCAGCGGCACGGCGCGGTGCTCGCCAGGCCGGAGACGCTCGCGCTTGCCGAACTGGCGAACCGCCACACGCCGGAACTTTTCACGCACAGTCCGCGCGGCGAACGCATCGACGTGCTGGAGTTTCATCCTTCGTGGCATACGCTGCTGTCGCTGTTGCGCCGCGAAGGCCTGCACGCGTTGCCGTTTTCCGATCCGCAGCGCGGCGCCATGGTCGCGCGTTGCGCCGGCTACTTCCTGCACGCGCAACTCGAATCCGGCTCGCTCTGCCCGCTGACGATGACCTTCGCGAGCATCCCGGTATTGCAACGCGAACCCGCGTTATTCGACACGTTGCGCGATAAGCTCTACGCCCGCGAACACGATCCGCGCGACGTGCCGCTCACACAAAAGACCTCGGCGATGATCGGCATGGGAATGACCGAGAAACAAGGCGGCTCGGACGTGCGAAGCAACCAGACCCGTGCGTATGCCACGCGCGGCAGCGGCCGTGGCGCGGAATACCGCCTTGTCGGTCACAAATGGTTCTTCTCCGCGCCGCAATGCGACGCGCATCTGGTGCTCGCCCGCACCGGCGATCACGCAGGCCTCTCATGCTTCTTCGTGCCGCGCTTCGCGCCGGACGGCAGCAAGAACGCCGTGCAGATCCAGCGTCTGAAAGACAAGCTCGGCAACCGCTCGAATGCCAGCAGCGAGGTCGAATTCTTCGACGCGTTCGGCATCATGATCGGCGACGAAGGCCGCGGCGTGCCGACCATCATCGAAATGGCGAACTACACGCGGCTCGATTGCGTGATTGGCAGCGCGGCCTTGATGCGTGCGGCGCTGGTGCAGGCGATCCACCACGCACGGCACCGCAGCGCCTTCGGCCGGCAGCTGGCCGATCAGCCGCTGATGCGCAATGTGCTCGCCGACCTGGCGCTGGAATCGGAAGCCGCGACGGTGCTGTTCATGCGACTCGCGCGCGCTTTCGAAGAGTCGGCCGAGGCGTCGTCGGCTGCGCCCGCCGAACGCGCATGGCGCCGGATCGTCACCCCGGCGGCGAAGTACTGGGTCTGCAAGCGCACGCTGGAATTCACCGGCGAGGCGATGGAAGTGTGGGGCGGCAACGGTTATGTCGAAACCGGCCCGATGGCGCGCTTCTATCGTGAAGCACCGGTGAATTCGATCTGGGAAGGCTCGGGCAATGTGATGTGCCTCGACGTGTTGCGCGCCATGGAGCGCGAGCCCGACGCGGCGCAGGCCTTGTTCGCCGCATGGCAAGCGGATGCGCAAGGGCACCCGGCTTTGAGCGCCGCGCTCGGCAAGCTCGCCGCCACACTCAACGGCCCCGCCGAACATCGCGAAGCATCCGCGCGACGGATCGCGCAGCAGATCGTGCTGATCGCGCAGGCCACCTTGCTCCTGAAGCACGCGCCAGCGGAAGTCGCCGAGGCCTTCATCGCCACGCGTCTCGCGGACGGCTGCGGCGAGAGCGGCCGCGTGTACGGCACGCTGCCGGCCACGTTCGACCACGCGGCGATCATCGAACGGGCATTTCCCGCTTGATACCGGCCGATAAGCGCGACTCAACGCTCACGTTATCCAACAGGGATAGGGACACCTATGAAGAACGATCTGCCGGAAGTTGCCGCGCTCGAAGCGCTGCTGCGCGATCAACGCCATGCTTATTTGCGCGCGCCGTATCCGTCGTGGGCAGCCCGTGCCGGACATCTGAAAGCGCTGCGCCAAGTCATGCTCGACAACCGCGACGCACTCGCCGACGCGATGAACGCCGACTTCGGCAATCGCGCGAAACAGGAAGTGCTGCTCGCCGAATTCCTGCTGATCAAGGAAGAGATCGACGCCGCGCTCAGGCACGGCAAACGCTGGATGAAAGCACAGCGCCGCAGCACCAGCAAATGGCTGATGCCGGCGCGCGCGAAAGTCGTGCCGCAGCCGCTCGGCGTGGTCGGCATCATCGTGCCGTGGAATTATCCGGTGCTGCTCGCCGCCGGTCCGCTGATCAGTGCGCTGACCGCCGGCAACCGCGCCATCGTCAAAATGTCCGAATTGACGCCGCGCACTTCGGCGCTATTCGAGCAGCTGATCGGCCAGACCTTCGCACGCGACCACGTCGCCGTGGTGAACGGCGACGCCGCCCTCGCCGCCGCGTTCAGTGCGCAACCGTTCGACCATCTGCTGTTCACCGGCTCGACCAAGGTCGGCCATGAAGTGATGCGCGCCGCCGCCGAACATCTGACGCCGGTCACGCTGGAGCTCGGCGGCAAGTCGCCGGCGATCATCGGTCAGCATGCGCGCTTCGACAACGCGGTGGATAACCTCATCGCCGGCAAGACGCTCAACGCGGGCCAGACCTGCGTCGCGCCGGACTACGTGCTGGTGCCGCGCGGCAAGGAGCAGGCGTTCATCGACCGGGCGCGCGCGCGGATGGCGAAGATGTACCCAGATTTCGCGCACAACCTCGATTACACGTCGATCATCTCGGAGCGGCACTTTGCGCGGCTGCAACGTCTGGCGGACGAAGCGCAGGCCGCCGGCGCGCAACTGCACACGCTCGCCGACAGTACACCGGACGAGGCAAGCCGCCGCTTCCCGCTAATCGCCGTCACGAATGCGCCGGACGAGAGTGCGCTGATGCAGGAGGAAATTTTCGGCCCGCTGCTGCCGATCGTCCCTTATGACACGCTCGACGACGCGATCGCGTGGATCAACGCGCGGCCGCGGCCGCTCGCGCTGTATCTCTACGCCGACGACACCGCGACCATCAAGCGCGTCACGCGCGACACCATCGCGGGCGGCATGGCGATCAACGAAACGCTGATGCATCTGGCGTGCGAAAGCCTGCCGTTCGGCGGCGTCGGCGCGAGCGGGATGGGGGCATATCACGGTTACGAAGGCTTCGTGACCTTCTCGAAGATGAAGCCGGTATTGACGCAGGCGCGCCTGAACGCGCGCGGATGGATCTCGCCACCGTACGGCAAGCGGGTGAACGCGCTGCTGAAGCTGATGATGCGGTTTTGATGGGGCGGCCATCCGTGGGCCGGCCGTCAGCGCGGCGGGCATCCGTGGGCCGGCCATCCGGGCGGCGGGCGCCCACAGGCAGACGCGTTCAGCGCCCGGGCGCCCCACCAGAAACATCCGCAATATCCGTCGCGACCACATCGGTCACGTCCTGCACGGCGGCCGCTGCACCTTCCGGCGCGTCCCCGGCGCCGCTTTCCAGCCGATGCAGCCACGCGAGCAGTTCCGCCACCGCCTGATAAAGCTGCGGCGGAATTCGCGTGTCGAGATCGACCTGCATCAGCAACGAGACCATTTCCGGCGCCTCGTGCACATACAGGCCGGCCTCCTTGGCGCGCTGCACGATCATCTCAGCCAGCATGCCGTAGCCCTTGGCGATCACGCGCGGTGCGGGATCGCTGCCTTTGGCGTCGTAGACGAGCGCGGCCGCGCTGCGGCGATTTTTGCGGCTCATCACATATCCCAATCGAAATTGTCGAGCGGCGTGACTCCAGGGCGGGTAACACCGGCCGTGCGGCGCCCAGCCGACGCCATGTCAGCCTCCGAGGCAGCCGATGCAGCCGATGCCGAGCGCGCATACGCCGACGCCGCCGCCTGCCCGGCCATCGCGGCGCTTGCCGCACCCGCCGCGGTGGCAGGCATGCCGCCGCCGATCTCGCGAATCGTCAGCCCACCCAGTTCGATGCCCGCGGCCGCGAGCCGCTGCCGAAAGCTCTCACCCTGCGCCGCCAACCGCGCCGCACCGCCCGGACTCGCCTGCACGCGCGCCACCAGGCGCGAGCCGGTCAGCGTCAGGTCCGCATCGACGGTGCCGAGCGTCGGCAGCGAAAGTGTTAGCCGCGTATGCCACGGCTGATCGTCTTCGCTCGCCATGCCACCGCCGCTGCGGTCCCATTCGTCGCCTTCCTGCTCGATGGTCCAGTCGAGCCTCGCGCCCGGCCATGCTTCGCCAGTCCAGCGAAACTGCCCGGTGGCGAGCAGATCGAGTTGCTGACGCACCAAAGGAACGGTCGCGGGGTGAACCGCGGCCGCCATCGACTGCGAGTTTTGCGACGACCCGTCGTCGGCCAGGGGCGCGGCGGCGCTGCGTACGTTCGAGTGCGCCGGCTGGCCGTTCAGGTCGGATAGCGAACTCGCCAGGACCTCGCCTGCGACAAAGCGCGCGGCCTGTGCGGTCTGGATCGACGGCATCGCGCGGGCTCCCGCGCTGCCGTCCGGCGCGCCGTTGCCCGGACCGTTGGGTGCTGCGCCCATGCCCTGCCGGGGCGTCGCACCGGAGGAAGAGGCCTGCTCGGCATCGCTCGCCCAGTCGAGCGGCAATTGCGCGTCGGCGGCCACCAGCTTGTTTTGCGCCTCGCCGGCGAGGGCGGCGGGCGGCCGCTGCCCCGCCAGCCATTGCGCGAGATGGGATTCGTAAAACAGGCCGCTTTCTCCGACCGTCTGTTCGAGCGCGGCCGCGAGCGCCGCCACCGGCACCTGAGCCGCCGCCACATTGGCGGTGGCCGCGGCACCGGCGGTATTCGGATTGGCAGATGAAGCAGCGGGCGTGGCAGCCGTATCGAAGAGCGGCAAGCCGCCCGCCTCGACGTCGAGCGCCGGGGCGGCCGGCCAGATCGGCGCCTGACCGAGCACCGCCGGGGTCGCCTCGCCGCCTGAACTCACGATCGCATTGAGCGTCAGCGCGACGGCGGACAGCGCGGTTTGCGCGGAAGCCGGCGGCGGCGCGGGTGGCGCGATGGGTGTGGTATTGAGAAGCTCGGTATCGACTCCCGCCGCGCCAGTCTGCGAGGCAGTTGCACTACCCGGTGCCAGATTGAGCAGAGTGTCGACCCGGTTCGCAAGCAGCGACGTGACGACCGCGTCGATTCCGTTCATACCGATTCCTTGGTCACAGTGGCGGCAGCGCGCTCAAATACGGTCGGGCGGACTGATGCAGCGCGTTGCCCGCGGGCAAACTCAGCGCGCCCCGTACAGTTCCTTGAGCACGCGGGTTGGCCGTCCGGCGAACAGCGCCGACAGATTGACCATGCGCGGATTCGCCAGATCGCGGATCGCAGCGTCGTCGGCCAGGATCTGACGGATCAGCGCGTATTTGCGCACGCGCTCCGTATCGTCCAGTCTGACGCTGGTTTCCGCGTCTCTCAACCCGTCCACCAGCTTCCGATATTCCTCCTGCAAATGGACCAGATCGTTCCACAGGGCGCGCCGGGCAGCCATCAGCATACGGCGGGAAATCGCTGCAATCGCCTCGTAGCGGGCGAAATATTCTGCGTTCGATGTCATCTCATGCTTTCCGCGGCGGGCTGCGCTGCCATCCGAGCGATCTCCGGGGCAATCCCGATCCATGCCTCTTCGAGCGTCGCCAGCAGACGATCGACCTCGATCAGCATTGCCTCGCTCTGTTTTCTGTTGGTCAGACGATGCGGACTCGCGCCCATCACCCCTGTCTCGACGCCGACGCGTGCGTACGCATTGGCTCCAGAGTGTCCTGGGGAAAACATCGGCGCTCCTCCTCTCTTGCCCTGCAGTTGGTCGTGGCCCCCCATCCGGGCACGCTGCCGCACCCGGATTCCTGCCTGTACCTGGTTATCGGATAGGCAGCGGGAAAGCTTTAGGCCGATGTAAGGAGGATTAAGGGGCCGATGGGGGCGGTATCGGTCGCCCTTACACCGACATCTGCATGATGTCGTTATAGGCCGACACCAGTTTGTTGCGCACCTGCAGGCCGAACTGGAAGCCGATGTTGGCCTTCTGCGAGTCGACCATCACGTCGTTCAGCGAGACGTTCGACGCACCAAGCTCGAACGCCTGCGCCTCGCCAGCCGCCGTGGTCTGATCGCCGCTGATCTTGTCCAACGACGCCTTCAGCGCCGAGGCGAAACCGCCGGCCGTCGCCGCGCCGGATTGGCCGGCGATCGGGCTGCTGCTACCGGCCGCTTGCGCCGCCATCGACTGCATCTGTTGCAGCGCCGACGAGAGCGCGTTCACGGGCAAAGTCATGTTCTCTCCTGGGAATGACGACCGGCATGCCGGAAACCGTACCGATCTGGACGAAAGCATAGCAGTGGCCCATACGGGAAAGCCCCGAAACTAGGGGGAAAACCCGGCTCTATTCAAGCAATCGGGTTGAGCCGCGCTGCGGATAATTTCAAGGGTGAAAGTCTCTGTCCGCACGCCCGCCGACCCTCGGTGCGCATGAGCGGCAGAACGCAAAGGCACCCCGGAGATACCCGACGCATGGATTCGTCAGCCAACTCTTTGATCAACCCCGACGCCCGCATGGGCCTCGCTGGCGCCCAGCCGGGCACCGGTGCGGCCGGCGCCGGCCAGGCCGGCGGTGCCGCGGACCTCGGCGGCCTGGGGAGCAACCTGGGCGGCAACTTCGGCCAGCGTCTGTCGGGTCTCGCGCAGATGCGCGGCAACCCGCGCGCCCCGCTGATTTTCGCGGTTGCGCTGCTCGTCGCCATCGTCGCGGGTCTGCTCCTGTGGTCGCGCGCGCCGGACTACAAGGTGCTCTACAGCAACCTGTCGGACCGCGACGGCGGCGCCATCATCACCGCGCTGCAGGCGGCCAACATCCCCTACAAGTTCTCCGACGCCGGTGGTGCGATCCTCGTGCCGGCCGAACAGGTGCATGAAATGCGTCTGCGGCTGGCTTCGCAAGGTCTGCCCAAGAGCGGCTCGGTCGGCTTCGAACTTATGGACAACCAGAAGTTCGGCATCAGCCAGTTCGCCGAGCAGATCAATTACCAGCGCGCCCTGGAAGGTGAACTGGAGCGCACGATCGAATCGATTTCGTCGGTGAAGTCGGCACGCGTGCATCTGGCCATTCCGAAGCCTTCCGTGTTCGTGCGCGACAAGGAAGCGCCGTCGGCCTCCGTGCTGGTCAACCTCTACCCGGGCCGCGCGCTCGACGAAGGCCAGGTGCTGGCGATCACCCATATGGTGTCCTCGGCGGTGCCGGACATGCCGGTGAAGGGCGTGACCATCCTCGACCAGGACGGCAACCTGCTGACGCAGCCGTCCACCGGCAGCGGTCTGGACGCCTCGCAACTGAAGTACCGCCAGCAGATCGAGCGCAACACCCAGCAACGCATCGACGCGATCCTGTCGCCCCTGTTCGGTTCCGGCAACGCGCACTCGCAGGTCAGCGCCGATATCGACTTCTCGCAGAGCGAGCAGACCTCGGAAAACTACGGCCCGAACGGCACCCCGCAGCAGGCGGCGATCCGCAGCCAGCAGTCGAGCACCGCCACCGAAATGTCGCAAGGCGCGGCCTCTGGCGTGCCGGGCGCGCTGTCGAACCAGCCGCCGCAGCCGGCTTCCGCGCCGGTCACGGCGGGCAACGGCGCGCCTGGTGTGACGGCCACGCCGGTCAGCGACCGCAAGGATTCGACCACCAACTACGAACTCAACAAGACCGTCCAGCATCTGGAGCAGCCGATGGGCGGCATCAGGCGCCTGTCGGTGGCGGTGGTGGTCAACTATCTGCGGGTAGTCGACGCCAAGGGCCACGCGACCATGCAACCGGTCGCCGCCGACAAGCTCGCGCAGGTCAATCAGCTGGTGAAGGACGCGATGGGCTTCGACGCCGCGCGCGGCGACTCGGTCAACGTGGTCAACAGCCCGTTCACCGTCGACGCCGACCCGGATGCCGACCTGCCGTGGTGGCGCACGCCGGACATGATCGCGCTCGCCAGGCAGGTTGCGACCTACCTCGGCATCGGCGCTGTCGCTTTGTTCCTCTACTTCGTGATGGTGAAGCCGGCGCTGCGCCGCGCCTTCCCGCCGCCCGAGCCGGTCGTTGGGGCGCTGCCATCGGCGGACGAGCCGATCCTGCTGGACGGCATTCCGGCCGCCGAGCGCCTGGGTGCGGCCTCCGTCGCCGAACTGGAAGGCGACAGCGAAATGCTCGCGCTCGAAAGCGCGAAACACAAATACGAGCGGAATCTGGAATTCGCGCGCAATATCGCCCGCCAGGATCCGAAGATCGTCGCAACCGTCGTGAAAAATTGGGTGTCCGATGAGCGCTGAAGGCGTAATGAAGAGCGCGCTCCTGCTGTTGTCGATCGGCGAGGAAGAAGCTGCGCAGGTGTTCAAATTCCTCGGGCCGCGCGAGGTCCAGAAGATCGGTGTCGCCATGGCGGCGCTGAAAAGCGTGACGCGCGAGCAGGTCGACGAGGTTTTGCAGGAGTTCGTGCGCGAGGCGGAAACGCACACCGGCATGTCGCTCGATTCGAACGAGTACATCCGTTCGGTGCTGACCAAGGCCCTCGGCGACGACAAGGCCGGCGCGATCATCGACCGGATTCTGCAAGGCAGCGACACCAGCGGCATTGAAGGCCTCAAGTGGATGGACTCGGCAGCGGTGGCCGAACTCATCAAGAACGAGCACCCGCAGATCATTGCGACCATCCTCGTTCACCTGGACCGCGATCAGGCTTCGGAAATCGTCGCCTGCTTCACCGAGCGTCTGCGTAACGACGTGCTGTTGCGGATCGCCACGCTTGACGGCATCCAGCCGGCCGCGCTGCGCGAACTCGACGATGTGCTGACGAGCCTCCTGTCCGGCAGCGACAACCTCAAGCGCAGCCCGATGGGGGGCATCCGCACGGCGGCTGAAATCCTCAACTTCATGTCGAGCAATCATGAAGAAGGCGTCATCGAGAACGTTCGCCAATACGACGCGGAACTCGCGCAGAAAATCATTGATCAGATGTTTGTGTTCGAGAACCTGCTCGATCTGGAAGACCGCGCGATCCAGCTGTTGCTGAAGGAAGTCGAGTCCGAGGCGTTGATCATCTCGCTGAAGGGCGCGCCGCCCGCGCTGCGCCAGAAGTTCCTGTCGAACATGTCGCAGCGTGCTGCCGAACTGCTCGCCGAAGACCTCGATGCGCGCGGCCCGGTGCGCGTCTCCGAAGTCGAGACGCAGCAGCGCCGCATCCTGCAGATCGTGCGCAATCTGGCGGAAAGCGGCCAGATCGTTCTAGGCGGCAAGGCGGAAGATGCTTATGTCTGATCAGAACTCCGCGGCGAAGGAAAGCCTCTCGGCCTACCAGCGCTGGGAGATGGCCTCGTTCGATCCGGTGCCGCCGGCGCCGCCCGAACCCGAAGTCGACGACGGCGCGTTCGAAGCCGAACTCCAACGTCTGCGCGACGCCGCGCATGCACAGGGCATTGCGACGGGTCACGTCGCCGGGCAGGCGCTCGGTTATCAGGCCGGTTACGAGCAAGGCCACGCACAGGGTTTCGTGCAGGGCCAGAGCGAAGCGCGCGAAGAAGCGGCACGTCTTGCCGCGCTGGCCGAGACCTTCAAGGCGGCACTCAACGGCGCGCAAGGCGCGATCTCCGAGACACTGGTCGCGTTGGCGCTGGACATTGCCCAACAGGTGGTGCGCCAGCATGTGCAGCACGATCCGACCGCGCTGATCGCGGCAGCCCGTGAGGTGCTGGCCACCGAACCGGCACTGCTCGGCGCGCCGGCGCTCATCGTCAGCCCCGCCGACCTGCCGGTCGTCGAAGCCTATCTGATGGAAGAGCTGCAAACGCGCGGCTGGACCGTGCGTACCGATCCGTCGGTCGAACGCGGCGGCTGCCGTGCGCAAGCCGGCACCGGTGAGGTGGACGCCGGCATCGACACGCGCTGGGAGCGCGTCGCCGCCGCACTCGGCAAGGTAAGCACATGGTGACGCCGACGCTCGAAGAGATCCACGCCAGCGATCTGACGCCGCTCGAACGCGAGCTGGCGCTGGCGTCGTTCGGCGCCGAGGCGCTGGCGGATGTGCCGGCTGCAGTGACACCCGCTGCGGCTGCGATCGCAGCCATCGATGCCGCGTCGCGCGAGCCGGGCGCCGGGCATCCGGCGCAGGGCGCGGCGGCGAGCCGCGAGTCCGACGCGGCAGATGCCGCTTCAAATGCCGCTTTTTCGAGCCCCGCTTCCCCCCCTCCCGCCCCGTACGATCCCGCACTCGACAGCAACCCGCACATGCAGGCCTGGCGCGGCCGGCTCGACGCGCTGCGCGCCCGCAACGCGATCGCCAAGCCGATGCGTGCCTGCGGACGTTTGACGCGCGCCGCCGGTCTGGTGCTCGAAGCGGTCGGGCTGCGCCTGTCGGTGGGCGCCGAAGTGATGATCGAACTGCCGTTCGGCAGTTCTCTGCCGATGGCCGAAGCCGAAGTAGTCGGTTTCTCCGGCGACAAACTGTTTCTGATGCCGACCACCGAAGTGATCGGCCTCCTGCCTGGCGCCCGCGTGTACCCGCTTGAGAGCGCGCCGATCGCCGATCCGATGGCGGGCGCGAAGCGTTTGCCGGTCGGCTGGGAACTGCTCGGCCGCGTGCTGGACGCGTCCGGCCGCCCGCTCGACGGCCTCGGCCCGCTCGGCGCGCATGCCGATGCGCCGTTGTCCTCGCCGGTCATCAACCCGCTGAACCGCGAGCCGATTCACAAGGTGCTCGACGTCGGCGTGCGCGCGATCAATGCCCTCCTGACCGTGGGGCGCGGGCAGCGCATGGGTCTGTTCGCCGGTTCGGGCGTCGGTAAATCGGTGCTGCTCGGCACGATGGCGCGCTACACCAGCGCCGAGGTGATCGTGATCGGCCTGATCGGCGAACGCGGCCGCGAAGTGAAGGAATTCATCGAGCAGATTCTCGGCGAGGAAGGTCTCGCGCGCTCGGTTGTGATCGCCGCGCCGGCCGACGTCTCCCCGCTCTTGCGGATGCAGGCTGCGTCGTACTCGACCTCGCTCGCCGAATATTTTCGCGATCAGGGCAAGCACGTGCTGCTGCTGATGGATTCGCTGACCCGTTACGCGATGGCGCAGCGCGAGATCGCGCTGGCCGTGGGCGAGCCGCCTGCCACCAAGGGCTATCCGCCTTCGGTGTTCGCCAAGCTGCCGGCGCTCGTCGAGCGCACCGGCAACGGCCCGGCGGGCGGCGGTTCGATCACCGCGTTCTACACCGTGCTGACCGAAGGCGACGACCAGCAGGACCCGATCGCCGACTCCGCGCGGGCGATTCTTGACGGCCACATCGTGCTGTCGCGCTCGCTCGCCGAGGCCGGCCACTATCCGGCGATCGACATCGAAGCGTCGATTAGCCGGGCAATGACCGCGCTGATCGACGATAGCCATCTCGAGAAGACGCGTATGTTCAAGCAGATGCTGTCGCGCTATCAGCGCAACCGCGATCTGATCAACGTCGGCGCCTATTCGAGCGGGCGCGACGCGCTGCTCGACCGTGCGATTGCGCTGTATCCGCGGATGGAAGCATTTTTGCAGCAAGGTTTTCGTGAATGCGCGAACTTTGAACCGAGTATCGATATGCTGAACGCTCTGTTTGCCTAAGGAGGCTAACGATGGCGAAACACTTTCCGATCAAGACCCTTATTGGCCTGGCTCAGGACGATGTGGATGCTGCCGCACAACGTCTGGGCCGCGCGCAGCGCGAGCGCAACGACGTGCAGTCGCAACTTGATTCGCTGGTGCAGTACCGCGACGAATATCACGCGCGCTTCACGGCAACCGCCCAGACCGGCATGGCCGCCGGCAACATGCGCAATTTCCAGGCGTTCATCGACACGCTCGACACCGCCATCGAACAGCAGCGCAAGCTGCTGGTGACGGCCAATGCGCGCGTCGAGGCCGCCAAGCCCGACTGGCAGCGCCAGAAGCAGAAGCTCGGCTCGTATGAAGTGCTGCAGGCGCGTGGCGAAGCCGCCGAAGCGAAAACCATGGC
Source organism: Paraburkholderia sp. GAS348 (assembly GCF_050434205.1). Taxonomy (NCBI): domain Bacteria; kingdom Pseudomonadati; phylum Pseudomonadota; class Betaproteobacteria; order Burkholderiales; family Burkholderiaceae; genus Paraburkholderia; species Paraburkholderia sp. GAS348. Next base: position 74,381 of record NZ_JBNPVT010000024.1, on the reverse strand, counting down.
GCGGCGCGACCAGCGCGATGCCGACGAACACGCCTCCCGAATTCTGAGGATGCGTGCCGAGGGCGTCTGATGCGCCCGGGCGTCGCCTCGATTGACCGAACACCTCGTTTGACGGATTGACAGGATTCCCTATGTCGTTTCTTTCACAGATCGGGTCACTGCTCGGCTCTGCCAGCAGTACGTCCGCCAGCGCGGCCACGGCCGCTGCGGCGAACGCCAAACCGTTCTCGCAAACCCTGCAGCAGAGCATCGACATGCAAAACAACGCGGCCGCGCAGAGCGCGAGCAAGCCGCCGGCTTCGTCGTCCTCTTCGTCTTCGTCTGCTTCCCCGTCGTCCTCGGCATCTTCGTCGAGCGTGGATGGCGCGCCGCCGCCCGATCCTTCGACGAAGAACCCGGATACCGCGAGCAGCAACACGGACAACAGCAACTCGGCGGGTACGTCCTCATCCGGCTCGTCGGCAGCTTCTTCGGCAGCTTCTTCGGCAGCTTCTTCGTCAGCTTCTTCGTCAGCTTCTTCGTCGGCTTCTTCGTCAGCTTCTTCGTCAGCTTCTTTGTCCGCTCCTTCGTCTGCTCCTTCGTCTGCTCCTTCGTCTGCTCCTTCGTCCGCTTCTTCGTCCGCTTCTTCGTCGGCTTCTTCGTCCGTTTTTTCGTCCAATACGCAGCAGGCCTCGACCAAGGCCAACGCGACGCCGCCGAAGTCTAATCTGACCACGCAGACCGACGCGGGCACGGCAGCCGCCGCCGCCGCCGCGCAGGCTCAGGCGATTGCGAATAACGCCATCGATCCGGCGATCGCGGACCCTGCCACGGCACTGACTGACGCCGTGGCCACGCAGCCCGGCACGGACACCACGACGGGCACCGCCACGGGTAAAAAAACTGGCGCGACCGATCCGAAGTTGGCGCAGGACGCGTTGCAGGCGGCGCTGGCCGCGCTGGCGAGCGGCCAGGGTGTGGTTCCGGCGCAGGCGCTGGCAAGCGGCGCGGCGGCGAACGCTGCGACGGCGGCAGGCGGCCTGGGTGCTGGCGCGAGCAACGGATTCAATGGACTCAATGGACTCAATGGACTCAATGGATCGTCCGACGGCAAGACGCTTGCGGCCGGTTTGTTTGGCGACGGCAAGGGCTCGAGCGCAGTCAAGAGCGCGTTGACGGCGGCGGCCACGACGGTGGCGGATCCATCGGCGTCGGCCAAGGCTGCGGCGGACGCGCTGATTGCGACGGTTGCTGGCGGTGCGCAGGCTGACGATCTGGCCTCCTTCAAGAGTGCGGCCGATACTGCGACGGCGGCGCTGGCAGCTGGCCAGGCCGCGGCGGGCGCCGCGAGTGCGACGGCGGCTGTGCAGACGACGGGTAACGCGGGGGCTGCGGAAGTGGCGAATGCGTTGTCGCCGCAGGTGGGCACGGCGGACTGGGAAGACGCGTTGAGTCAGAAGGTGGTGTTTTTGTCGAATGCGCATTCGCAGAGCGCCGAGTTGACGTTGAATCCGAAGGATTTGGGACCGCTACAGGTTGTTTTGCAGGTTGCCGATAACCATGCACATGCGTTGTTTGTTTCGCAGCACCAGCAGGTGCGGGAGGCTGTGGAGGCTGCGCTGCCGAAGCTTCGCGAGGCGATGGAATCCAATGGGATTGGGTTGGGGAGCGCTAGTGTTAGCGATGGGTTTGCCCGGCAGGGCGGGCAGCAGCAGAGTGCTGGTTCGGGGCGTTCGGGGGGGCGCGGTGGGAGCGCGGCGGGGTTTGCCGGCGGCGCTGGGTCGGATTCTGACTCTGTAGCGGCTAATGTTGCCGTGCGGCGGACTGTGGGGCTGGTGGATACGTTTGCTTGATGGTTTTTTTGCCCGTTCGGGCGGGGGATTGCCTGGCGGCGCGGCTTTTGGGTTTGTTGCCTTTGGCGGGGTTTGTTTGCCTGCGCGTCGCGGACGGGTCTGCATGGGAAACCAGGGGCTTCGGTTCAAGTCTGCGGAGGCCATCGGCTTCGCCTTGGCGAAGCGCCGAATGAAGGGCGCACACGAAAACGCGGCAATCGGTTTTATGAACTACGCTTCGGCGCGCGCAGCGCCGCCGGAGGTATGACTCCCTTGTCACTAGCGCATGCAGGTGCACGAACACGGATTCCAGATGCACCACTACCGCTTGCGAACTACGGGACCCGCTTAGCATTAGCGGTTTGAGCCGCTTTCTTTGCTTACTTTCTTTGCGGCGGCAAAGAAAGTGAGTGCCGCCCCGCACAGGGGCAACGCTAATAAACCACGAACAATTCAAGGAAAGGCCAAGAACCCAGATCAAGGAAAGGCCAAAACCATAAGCGCACAAACAAAAAGCTCCGAAGAGGCAAAAAAGCAAGGAAAGACCACCGCCGCAGGTAAACAGAAAAGCAAACGCCAAACAGGCAAAAAAACCCCAACCCGCCGAAGGCAAAAAACCCCAATCCCCCGCCTGAAAGGCAAAAACCAGAGATAGCCCTCAATAACCCTTCTTTTCGACCCATCGCGCCGCAGGCAAATAAACAACAATCACCCTCACCAGCACTAAAGGCAAGCAAAGCAAACCTCATGGCAACCACGACCGCAAACCAGCAAGCCGCGCCCGCTTCCCCGGGCCCCTTGAAGCGCATCATCCTGATCGTCCTCATCGCGATCATCGCCGCAGGCGCTGCCGGCGCGGGCGTGTGGTTCTTCATGTCCAAGCGCAGCCCAGCCCCCGCTTCAGCGGAAACCGCCAGCGCGCCGGCGCCATTGGCCGTGCCGCTCTTCTTCCCGCTCGAATCGATGACAGTCAACCTGCAATCGGACGACGGTCAGCAGCACTTCCTGCGTATCGGCCTGACGCTCAAGCTCGACGACCCGAAAATCCAGCAGGAACTCGCCGACCATATGCCGGAAGTGCGCAGCCGCATCCTCCTCGCACTGTCGAACAAACACCCGGAAGAACTCGCGCCGCTCGAAGGCAAACGCGCGCTGGCCACCGAACTCCAGACGCTGATCGAACAGCCGACCGATAAAGGCGCCTCGCCAGTCCACGTCCAGGACGTCCTGTTCACCGAATTCGTCGTGCAGTGAACTTGTTTCACGCTGCCATCATTAACCGCCGGACGCACGAGGAATAAGGAATGGGCCACGAAGAGTTCATGTCCCAGGAGGAGGTCGATGCCCTCCTCAAGGGCGTCACCGGCGAGTCCGACTCGGTCGCCGAGCAGACCGATCGTTCCGGGGTACGCCCGTACAACATCGCGACGCAGGAACGCATCGTCCGCGGTCGGATGCCCGGCCTCGAAATCATCAACGACCGCTTCGCGCGTCTGTTGCGCGTCGGTATCTTCAACTTCATGCGGCGTTCGGCGGAAATCTCCGTCGGCCCGGTGAAGGTGTTGAAGTACAGCGAGTTCACCCGCAACCTGCCGATCCCGACCAACCTGAACCTGGTCCACGTGAAGCCGTTGCGCGGCACGTCGCTGTTCGTGTTCGATCCGAATCTGGTGTTCTTCGTCGTCGATAACCTGTTCGGCGGCGACGGGCGTTTCCATACCCGCGTCGAAGGCCGCGATTTCACGGCAACCGAGCAGCGCATCATCATGAAGCTGCTCAATCTCACGTTCGAGCACTACGCGGCCTCGTGGAAAAGCGTGCGCCCGCTGCAGTTCGAATTCGTGCGCTCGGAAATGCACACGCAGTTCGCCAACGTGGCGACGCCGAACGAAATCGTCATCGTCACGCAGTTCTCGATCGAGTTCGGCACGACGGGCGGCACGCTGCACATCTGCATGCCGTATTCGATGATCGAACCGATCCGCGACATTCTCTCGTCGCCGATCCAGGGCGAGGCGCTGGAAGTCGACCGCCGCTGGATCCGCGTGCTGTCGCAACAGGTCCAGGCAGCGGAAGTGGAGCTGACCGCCGACCTGGCCGAGGTGCCGGTCACGTTCGAACAGATCCTGAACATGCGCCGTGGCGATGTTCTGCCGATCAACATCCCGGAACACATCACGGCGAAAGTCGATGGCGTACCGGTGATGGAATGCGGCTACGGAATTTTCAATGGTCAGTACGCGCTGCGGGTCCAGAAAATGATCAGCGCAGCCGACACGATGAAGGAAGGTGGATATGAGTGACCTGAACGCAAAGACTGAGGCCGAACTGGCCGGCGGCGAGCCGCAGCTGGCCGCCGACGCAGCCAGCGCCGAAGACGACGCGGCGATGGCCGACTGGGCCAGCGCGCTGGCCGAGCAGAACGACAACACGGAAGTCAGCGCGACCACGGCAGGCGTGTTCCAGCCGCTCTCGAAGGTCGAACCGACCTCGACGCGCAACGACATCGACATGATCCTGGACATTCCGGTCCAGATGACAGTCGAACTCGGCCGCACCAAGATCGCGATCCGCAACCTGCTGCAACTCGCGCAGGGCTCGGTCGTGGAACTGGACGGCATGGCGGGTGAACCGATGGACGTGCTGGTCAACGGCTGCCTGATCGCCCAGGGCGAAGTGGTGGTCGTGAACGACAAGTTCGGCATCCGTCTGACCGACATCATCACGCCGTCCGAACGCATCCGGAAACTGAATCGATGAACCGCGTTGCCGGTCGCGCCATGCTGCATGCGTCGCGCAATGTTCTCAATCGCGCTGCGTCCGCAATAACGACAGCAATGGCAACGACGGCAGCGGCCACCTCGGCGCTGATGTTCACGCTGACCTCGGTGGCGGCATTCGCACCCTCGGCCGCGCACGCAGCCGACATGAACGCGGTCAATAACGCCGCGAAAATCGCGTCGGGTGTGGGTGCAGGCACGGCCGTTCCGGCGCTCGGCGTCGGCGCGGTGCTGCAAACCATCGTCGGCCTGCTAGTCGTGATCGGCCTGGTGTTCGCCTGTGCATGGCTCGCGCGCCGCTTCGGCTTGCAGCCGGCCAATCGCGGCGGCCTCGTCAAGACGATCGGCGGCGCCTCGCTCGGTGGCAAGGAGCGGGTTGCAGTGGTGGAGATCGGCGATACGTGGCTCGTGCTCGGCACGGCGCCCGGCAATGTGCGTCTGCTGCATACGATGCCCGCAGGCGCAGCCGCGATCGATCCGGCCACAGGCACGCAACCGGGCGCCTCGGCTGCGTCGGGTAAAGGAGCAGCGTTGCCCGGCACCTTCGGCCAACGCTTTCGCGACGCGTTAAAAGGCGAACTGGGCAAACGTTTCAATGGGCAAGGCAGCGGGGATCGCTAATGCAGTTCAGTTTTCAATCAGCGCAATCGGTACGTCACGCGCACGCCACTCGCATGTCCTGCGTCGCCTCGAAAGTCATTCCCGTCCTACGCCGTATCGTGCCGGCCGTGTTGCCGGCGCTGATGCTGGCGCTGCCGACGCTGTCGTTCGCACAAACCGCCGGCTTGCCGGCCTTCAATACGAGTCCGGGCCCGAACGGCGGCACGACCTACTCGCTGAGCGTGCAGACGATGCTGCTGCTCACGATGCTGTCGTTCCTGCCGGCGATGGTGTTGATGATGACGAGCTTCACGCGCATCATTATCGTGTTGTCGCTGCTGCGCCAGGCGCTCGGCACGACCACCACGCCGCCTAACCAGGTGCTGGTCGGTCTCGCGCTGTTCCTCACGCTGTTCGTGATGTCGCCGGTGCTCGACAAGGCCTATAACGACGGCTACAAACCGTTCTCCGAAGGCTCGATGCCGATGGAGACCGCCGTCAGCCGCGGCCTCGCGCCGTTCAAGACGTTCATGCTGCGTCAGACCCGTGAAAGCGATCTCGCACTGTTCGCCCGCATCTCGCACGCCGCGCCGATGCAAGGTCCGGAAGACGTGCCGTTGTCGCTGCTGGTGCCGTCGTTCGTGACGAGTGAACTGAAGACGGGCTTCCAGATCGGTTTCACGATTTTCATCCCGTTCCTGATCATCGACATGGTGGTGGCGAGCGTGCTGATGTCGATGGGGATGATGATGGTGTCGCCCGCTACCATCTCGCTGCCGTTCAAGCTGATGCTGTTCGTGCTGGTCGACGGTTGGCAATTGCTGCTCGGCTCGCTCGCGCAGAGCTTTGTTTAACCGGGTCACTTAGCTGAGTCACTTAGCTGAGTCACTTAGCTACCTCACTCAACCCTTCACGCTTCCGGTCGAAAACGCCATGAATCAAGAATCCGTCATGACGCTCGCGCACCAGGCCATGTATGTCGGCCTGTTGCTTGCCGCGCCGCTCTTGCTGGTCGCGCTGGTGGTCGGTCTGGTGGTGAGCCTGTTCCAGGCCGCTACGCAGATCAACGAAACCACACTGTCGTTCATTCCGAAGCTGCTTGCGATCGCCATCACCATGGTGATCGCCGGTCCGTGGATGTTGACGACCATGCTCGACTACCTGCGCCAGACGCTCACCAACATCCCGTCGCTCGTCAACTGAGCGCGGCCCCGGCCTCCGCCCGGCGCTTACCCCCTCTCCCACCGCCATGTTTTCCGTCACCTACGCACAACTGAACGTCTGGCTCACGGCGTTCCTGTGGCCGTTCGTGCGGATTCTCGCGCTGGTGGCGACCGCGCCGGTGCTCGGCAACCGCTCGTTGCCGACGCGCGTGAAGATTGGCCTCGCGGCCTTCATCACGATCATCGTCGCGCCCACGCTCGGCGCGCTGCCTCAGGTCACGGTGTTTTCCGCCGAAGGCGTGTGGATCATCGTCAACCAGTTTCTGATCGGCATCGCGCTCGGCATGACGATGCAAATCGTGTTTCAGGCGATCGGCGCCACCGGCGATTTTGTCGGCCTGGGCATGGGTCTCGGCTTCGCGACCTTCTTCGATGCGCAGGCGAGCAGTTCGAGCCAGGTAATGTCGAGCTACATGACCACGATCGCGATGCTGGTGTTTCTGGTGATCGACGGTCATCTGCAGATGATCAGCGCGCTGCTGACCACGTTCCAGTCCGTGCCGGTGTCGGCGAATATTCTGGGCGCGCCCGGCTGGCGCACACTGGCGAATTTCGGCAGCACGGTGTTTTCGGCGGGGCTGCTGCTGTCGCTGCCGGTGGTCGTCGCACTCCTGATCACCAACATCTCGCTCGGCATCCTGAACCGCGCCGCGCCACAAATCGGCGTATTCCAGATCGGCTTTCCGATAACGATGCTGTTCGGCATACTGCTTCTGCAGCTGATGATCCCGAACATGATTCCGTTCTTCATGCGCCTGTTCGATGTCGGCATCGATCAGATGGGGCGGGTGGCAGCGGGGTTGAAGTAGCGCGGCGGCACTGCGTGCTTCGCCCTCACTCTCTTGATTTTTTTTAAGCATCGTCTGATTCGCGTCAATCAATGACGCCGGTAGCGTAACTCATCCGCCATCTGCTCTGGACCGCTGCGTCCGATGAACCCTGAACCCGGAGATTTCCGGAAACCCGGCAGGCCTGCGCGGACCGCCGGTTCCCATCAGCGGAACCATCCGATCCTGTCGCTTTCAGGGAGCGCTCATGTTAAATCGGTCTATCCCCGCGCGCGTGTCCGCGCAGCCTTCCTCGCATGTCAGCAAAATTGCGTTGAACCGTCTTCTTGGTATTGCTTTGATGACGGTCACGCTGGGCGCCTGTTCAAGGCACAACGAACCCGTAGCCGTTGTACCGCTCGAGCCTGGCGGTATGGCGCCAGTCCTGACAGTGAACATCGGCGCGAATCGATATCAGTTCGTCTTCGACACCGGAGCGACCACAAATTTGATCGATCCGCGTATCGCCGCGCGGCATCTTGGACGCATGAGCGAGGAACAGATGCGCCAGTGGGAACGCTATCAGGAGCCGTTGCCCCGCTCCACCAGTCTGCTGGGCGGTGCCGCCGCCGCGATCCAGTATTACCGGGCGTCGTCGGTGCGCTATGGAGGCTGGACGATACCGTCCTCCGGTCTGATTCCCGCTGTCGATGCCCCCGAACTGACGCGTCTTTCGCAAAGCGCCGGCACGCCTTTGGACGGCGTACTCGGCATGCGCTCGATTGCCGCCTTGAACTGGATATGGGATCGCCATGCCGGCCGGCTCGAAGGTTATCGCTTCGGCTCGAAAAACTTCGCCCCCCTGCTCCACGACATGGCCTGCACCGCCATCAGTATTCAACCCAACGGCCTACCCGCGATCACCCTGGATCTGCCGCCGTGGGGCGCCACATGGTTCGTTATCGACACGGGCTTCGTCACCAATTACAGCGGTTCACTGTCAATCGCCGATGTCGCTGTGCTGCGTCATATGAAAGCGCTGAGCGGCGAGGTGACAGCCAGCAACGGGCAAAGCGCCGATCCGGCAACACGTGAATCCGACACGTTTGTGCAGGTGGGGGCAGCGCGTCTCGAACACCTCACGTTCGACCGTCTTGTCTTCGAGCAGATTGCACTCTCGTCGGCGCGCCTCGGCATGGGTTTCATCAACCGGTTCGAGCGCGTTGCGTTCGATTTCGAGGCGAACCGCTTCTGCTTCGCTCCGCCGATACGGACCATGCCGGACACGCTCCCTACCCGTGCCGAACTGGCTGCGCCTGCCGTCCGCGAATGAAGCGGCAGGCATCTTCGAGACGCAAGATTTTCCGCTGCGCCGTGCGCCTGTCGTAGCAGGCGCATCCCCAGGTGCAGACGAAACCACCCACATTCGACTTCCTGGTCGTCATCGAATATGAGGAAATCTATGTTGCCTGAACGTAAAGTCAATTGGTGTTGCCGCGCGAATACCGCCGCGAATCTGCTCACGATCGCTATTTTCAGCATCGCAGCGAGCGCCTGCACGCCGGGGAACGACGCGCTCACTGTCATTCCCATCGATCCGGCACCGAGCAGCCTGTTGTTCGCGAAGCTCGTGTCGGGTCCGCATACTTATCGCTTTGTGTTTTCTACAAACGCGCTGACCATGATCGTCGATACCACCATGGCGAAGCGCGACCTGAAGCAACTTACGCAGTCCGAATGCAAGGCACAGGATTGTGCAAACGATTCGTCCATGCAAGCCGGCGCATCACCCGAGTATTACTGGCTGCCTCCACTAAAAAGCGGTCAATGGGCACTTCCCGAAGATTCCGCCGCGGCCGCCTTCGACTACCGGCAGATCGCAGCGCAATACGGCCAGATCGACGGCTTGCTCGGACTACCGGCGATCACGACGCTGAACTGGTTATGGAACCGTGGCGCGGGCACGATGAGCGGCTACCGCTACGATTCCCAATTCTTCTCGCAGGCGCGCGACGCCCTTGTCTGTACCGCAATGGAAATGATCGAGGGAGGCAAACCCGCCATCCAACTCGAAGTCGGCGGCCAGCGTGAATGGTTTGTCCTTGATACGAGCGCCGACGGCCGGCTAAGCGGCAATCTGAGCCGCACTCTGGTGTCTGCCCTCCGCTCCGGCCATGGTGTCGCGGCGGAAGTCATGTTTTCGCCTCCGGCACCCTCCGGACAGTCATGGCGCCACGCGTTGCTAAAGCCGAAATCGATGTCGTTGGCGGGTATTCGTGTCGACGGTCTGGCATTTGACGAAGCCGACGGCCGCTCGACCCTCGGTATCGGTTTTCTGTACAAACTTGACAAGGCGGCATTCGATTTCGCCAACCATCGTTTTTGCGTTCCAGCGTCAACGCGCGTGAAACCCGACCCGTTGCCCACTCAGGCCGAACTCAATCGCCTCGCCGCATCGGCGCGGCAAGACTGAGCGCTGATCGCGCCCTCTTCGCCTGCGCTACGCAAAACAAGGAAGGGCGGAACCGGCTCACACCGGTTTCCGCCCTTCTGCATGTCAGACTATTCGCCCGCTTAGTTCAGGTACTGGAACAGAGAAACGTTCTGAATCTTCACGAACGCCTGCTGAGCCGCCTGCAGTGCGGTTTGCGTCAGTGTGTACTGGCCGATCGTCTTGACCATGTCGGTTTGCGTCAGATTGGTCAGATTGGTCGACGTCTGCAACGTGTTGCTCTGCGTCACCGTCTGCAACGCCTGCACTTCCTGCTCGCGGCCACCTACGCTCGCCTGCGCGGTGACCACGTTGTTGATCGTGTTCTCGAGCTGGGTCATGCTGGTGGTCAGCGCGCTCTGGAAACTGGCCGTCGAGGCCGCGCCCGAGACCGGCGTTTGCAGCGTGGTAATCAACTGATTCAGATTCGCAAACACGTCCATGCTGCCTTGCGTGGCCGGCGTCACCGTGAAGCTGTCGCCTGCGTTCGGTGCACCGGTGATGCTCACCGACTGGCCGCCGAGCGTGATGGCCGAGCCGGCCGTGAACGTCTGCGGCGCGCCCGGCGTGCCTGGCGTGCCCGGCGTGGCCGGATTGGTCTGGCTCACCGTGTAGGTGGTCGCCGACTGGAACGTGATGGTGTACGTGTCCGCATTGGCCGGATTGGTCGGACTCGTCAGGCTGACGCTGCCGATCACGCCGCTGCCCGTGTTGCCAGCCGTCGCTGCCGGCACCGCGCTCGTGCCGATGGGCGCAACGCTGCCGAAGATCGCGAGGCCGCTGTCGGCCGTCTGGACGGTGCGCGCGTCGGTGATCTGCATGGTGCGCGTGCCGGTGTCGCCCGAATAGATCACTGCACCGGCCGAATTGGTGGTGTACGGCTGCGCAGTGCCTTGAAAGCCGGCGAACAGGTAGTTGCCCTGCGGGTCGGTCGAGTTGGCCAGCGTCATCAACTGGCTGGTCAAGCCCTGCAACTGCGTAGCGATCGCGCCGCGGTTGCCGTTGTTCAGCGAACCGTCGCCGGCGCGCAGCACCAGCGCGTGAATGCTCTGCAAGACGGTATTGACGCTGCCGAGCGTGGAGTCTTCCTGTTGCAGCGATGCAAGCGCGGTGGTCTGGTTGGTCGTGTATTGCGACAGGTTCGTCGCCGTCGAACTCAATTGCACCGCTTGCGCGGCGCCGAGCGGATTGTCCGACGGAGTGGAGAGGCTCACGCCACTCGAAATCTCGGCATACAACTGCGACAACTGAGCCTGCTGATCGCTCATCGTCGCCACGCCCATGTTGAAGTACTGCGAACTGGAGATGCGCATGTTCAACGCCTCACTGGAAGATGCCGATCAACGTCTGGAACAGGGTCTGCGCGGTCTGAATGACCTTGCTGTTGGCCTGATAGAGCTGCTGATACTGAAGCAGGTTGGCTGCTTCCTCGTTAAGGTTCACGCCGGAGACCGACTGTTGCGCGGTGGTGATCTGCGTCACCACCGCGGTCTGGGCCGTGCTCGAAGTCTGAATCTGGTTGGTCTGGTTACCGACCTGGTTGACATAGTTCGCATACGCGCCCACCAGCGTGAGCGTGCCACCCGCCATCGACTTTGCGCTCGACAGATTCGACAACGCCAGCGCGTTGCTGCCGTCGTTAGTCGCACCGGTATTCGGGCCGATGGAGAATGTGTCGCCAGCGGCCGGTGCACCGCTGATCATTACCGTCACGCCGTTCATAGCGCCGGCCGTAGCGTTGTTGATCGTCAGCGTCGCTCCGGAGGCCGCCGAATACGGCACATCGGGCGTAATGCTGGTGTCGTAGGTGGCTGTGGCCGGCGGCGTGCCAGCCGTCACCGTCACCATCGAGCCGACCGGGAACCCGGACAGTCCCGTGCCGTCGTACGTCAGCTTGGTGGTCGCGTTGGGCATGGTGTAGCTCGCTGTCACCGTGCCAGGTGAAATCGTGCCGGTGCCGGTGTTGGTCACCGCGGCCGAGCCAAGCACGGGGGACGCAGCCGCAATCGCCGAAGCGGCCGTAGTCGCGGTGGCGAAGCTGCTCAGCGCGCCGCGAGTCGGCTCCACTGTGAACGAGTCACCGGGGTTCATCGTGCCGGTGGTCGAGAATTGCAAACCGTTGATCGGCTGGCCCAGGGAGGTTGCCGAGCCCACTACGGCGCCGTTCGAATTGTCGGTCAGCGTGTAGGTGGTGCCGTTATAGGCGAGCGTGTAGTCGCCGGTGGTCGGCTGCGCGGCATTCGCGAAGACAACGCCCAGCGACGCATTGCCGGTGTTCTGCGCGTTCGCGTAGACCGTCGGGCCGCCCACCGAAAACAGCGCGCCGCCCTGGGCGCCGGTGAGCGTAATGCCAAGCGCGTTCTGCGCGTTGACCTGCGCGGTGAAGCTCACGGCAATCGCGCCGAGCTGCGCTTCGGCCGGGTCGAGCGTCTGGCTGCGGAACGCGAGGAGGCCACCGAGCGTACCGCCCGTCACCTTGCTGTCGGGCAGATTTTGCGGCGCGGCGGCCGGGTTCGCGCCGGCCTGGCCGAGGTACTGCACCGAGAGTTCGCTGGTGTCGCCCGTAGCAGGCGCCGTGCCGAGGTTGTAGCTGTTGCCGGCGGACACGAGCGGTTGGCCGTTACTCATGAACACGCTGTAGTTGCCGTTGCTGCTGGTCACTACGTTCACGCCAATCAGTTGCGACAGACTCGACACGGCTTGATCGCGCTGATCCATCAGCTGGTTCGGCGGCTGGCCTTGCGTGCTGGTCGCGGCGATCTGTCCGTTCAACTGCGCGATCTGCTGCGTGTAGCTGTTGATCTGCGAAACGGTGCTGGGGAGCTGCATGTTGACGCTCTGACGCAGCGAGTCATATTGCTGACCCGCGGCGTTGATCTGATCGACGAGCGTCTGCGCGCCGCTCATCGCGGTCTGGCGGGTGGACAGCGTGGAGGCGCTATTCGAGACGTTCTGCAAACCCGTGAAATAGCCGGTGATCGCGCTGGCAATCCCCGCGGTCGGGCTGCCGATCAGATTGTTCAGTTGCGAGATCATCGTGTTGTACGCCGACAGCGAACTGCCCGACGACTGCGCGTTGTTCAGCGCAGTGGTCAGATACTGGCTGTACTGGCGCGTCACGGTGGCCGTCGAGACGCCACTCGGCAGATAGCCGGAGCCCGTGTACTGGCCGCCGCTTTCCGCGTAGACCGGCGTTTCGATCGTGTAGCCCGGCGTGGACGCATTGCTGATGTTCTGGCCGGTCGTCGTGAGCCCCCACTGGGCTGCGTTCAGTCCGCTGAGGCCGATACTGATGAGATCTGACATGCGTCATCCTGAAGGGCGACACCGACCACATGCCGCCGCGTTACTTGAATGTCCTGTTTAACGGCCCTTACAGGGAAAAATTGAGGGCCATTCAGCATCAACGCACCAGCGAGCGGCGCTTCATTTCGAGCTGCGTAATCAGACGTTGCAGCGTGTTTTCGGCGCTGCCCGGCAGCGTCAGGAAACGGAAGCCGAGTTGATAGCGCTGGGTGCCGTTCGGCAACGCGGTAGAGCGGTGCGACACCAGTTGCAGATCGAGCGAAAGCCGGCCGAGCGAGCCGAGCGACAGTTCGCAATTCAGCAGCTGCGTGCCCATCGGCAATTCGGCCACACGCTCATCCGCGGTGCGCATGCCGACACCGCCGAGCGACAGATCGTGTACTTCGAAGCGGAACGTGTCGCCTTCGGAAAAACGGCCGGTACACATATACGGATCGAGAATCGGTGCATCGACGCGGAAATACTCGCGGCGCTGCACGTAGAACAGTACCTCGGGGAAGTCGGCCTCGAAGGCGGGCAGTCCTTCGTAGCGAGTCTCGCGCGGCGTGGCGGTCGAGAACTCGACGCGCACGCCGTCGGGCGAAGCATGGAACTGGCAGCGCGGCGCACCCAATAAACCTTTGTTCTGTTCGGAGAGCGCGCCCCAGTCGAAAGTGAAGGTGCGCCCGCGCACGTCGACATCGAGCAGGCGCGTCACGAGTTGACCGCCCGCATATTCAACGGTGAGGAAATCGCCTCGATTGACGAGGTTGCGTAACTGAACGCCGATCTCAAGCGGATTGCGACGGCCGAAATCGGGAATGCTTTCGTCTAGCGGGGCGTGCGACTGGCCGGGTGCGTCGGTCTGGCCGTGCGACTGATTCGTATCCATGGGCTTGCCGGTATGCATGTTCTTGCGGGCGCGTGCCAAGGCTCCTGCCGGGGCTCTTGCGCGGTCTTCATCGAAGCCGCAGCACGCGCATTCAACCGGACATTACAACGCTTTCCGGTATCGGGTCTAACTGATTAGCGGCAGCGTTCAGCCAAAATTTAGGGGCGTGTCATGAAATATTTGCCGCAAACGTTAAAACGTCGATATGCCACCAGCGAAATCCGGGGACATCGAATACCGGCGGCAATCACGCCGTTTATGCGGGTGGACCGGCCACCCGCAGGCGGCCGGCCTCGTCCGTCTTGTTATGCACCTGGCCCCGTCGCGTGCATACTTTATTCGAGAAAATCGGACTGCATAAACCGATCGGCTGCACAGTCGAGTGCAATCGCGCACATGCCGCACACCTGCATTAACGGCAATCAGCCCATTTTCTGCATGATGGACATCAGTTTTTTCGCGTAATGCGGATCGGTCGCGTAACCGGCGCGCTGCATGCCGGTGGCAAAACCATTCACGTCATGCGCGGAATTGATCACCTGCGCATAACGCGGGTTGCCCTTGAGCAGGCTCGCGTAGTCGGTCATCGCTTCCTGGTACGAGTCGTACGCGCGGAATTTTTCGACCGTGCGCTGTGGCTTGCCATTCACATATTCGGTCGTGACCGTCGAGACGGTCTTGCCGGTCCAGTCCTTGGTCGCCTTGATGCCGAACACGTTGTGGCTGGTCGAGCCGTCCGCCTTCTTGATCTCGCTCTTGCCCCAGCCCGATTCGAGCGCGGCCTGGCCGATGATGAAGCGCGCCGGAATGCCGGTTGCCGCACTGGCGGCTTGCGCCGGTTCGGCCAGCTTATCGACGAAAGCGTCGACCTTCGGCGAGCTGCCATCGCCTCTGATCGGCGGAGTCAACGCACTATTGGCCGAGTAGCCCTTGCCCATCGCCAGTTGGCCGTTGGCCTGCGCATTGCCGTAGGCCTTCGCGAGCGCGTTCAGCGCCGCGGTCTGGCCTTCGTCGCCACCGCTGCCGCCGCCCAGCGCATTGGCCATGCCGGCAAGGCCACCGCTTGCGCCACGTGTGCCGTTCGCGCCGCCCACCTGCATGCCCTGATTGCGCATCATCTGCTTGAGCATCGCGTCAGCCACGCCGATGCCCTTCTGCGACAGCTGTTGCGACAACTGCTGATCCATCATCGACGTGAAGGTGGCGCTGTCGTGCGAATCGAACGGGCCATCCTGTGGCGTCGCATCGCGCATGCTCTTGAGCATCATCTGCGTGAACACCGCGTCGAACTGCTGCGCGGCCATCTTCATGCCGGCTTGCGGCGAAGCCTTGGCCTGCGCACTCAATTTGCCGAAGCCCTGCACGTCGAGCGCGAAGCGCTGGGTCAGGTCGTTCGCCGCATTGGCGGAATTGGTCGTATCCGAATTCATCCTGTGTCTTCCTTAGATGATTTCCAGGTCGGCGCGCAGAGCGCCCGCCGCCTTCATGGCCTGCAGGATCGACATCAGATCCGCGGGCGTCGCACCCAGCGCGTTGAGCGCCTTCACCACTTCGGCGAGGTTGGCGCCGGCGGTCACCAGCTTCAGTGCGCCGTTGTCCTGCTTCATCTGAATCTGCGACTGCTTGGCCACCACTGTCTGGCCGTTGGAGAATGCGCCCGGCTGACTCACCACCGGCTGCGTATTGATCACCACCGACAGATTGCCGTGCGCCACCGCGCAGTTTTGCAGCGTGACCATCTGGTTCATCACGATCGAGCCGGTGCGCGCGTTCAGGATCACCTTCGCGGCGGCTTGCGCCGGCTTGACGTCGAGGTTCTGCAATTGCGCCATGAAGGCGACTTGCTGCTCCGGATCGGACGGCGCGCGCAGTTGAATCGTGCGGCCGTCGAGCGCCATAGCCGTGCCGCTGCCGAACGCATTGTTCACTGCGGCCACGACGCGTTGCGTGGTGTCGTAGTCCATCTCGTTCAGGTCGAGTTGCATCGTGCCCGCTTGCGATACCGAGGTCGGCACCGCGCGCTCGACGATCGCACCGCCGGCGATGCGGCCCGCGGCCAGCGTATTCACCTGCACCTTGCTGCCGTTCGCGCTCGCGCCGGCGCCGCCGACCGCGAGGTTGCCCTGGCCGAGCGCGTACACCTGGCCGTCGGCGCCCTTGAGCGGCGTGAGCAGCAGCGTGCCGCCGCGCAGGCTCTTGGCGTTACCGAGCGAGGACACCGTCACGTCGATCGCTTCGCCAGGACGTGCGAATGGCGGTAACACCGCCGTCACCATCACGGCGGCGACGTTCTTCAACTGGATGTTCGACAGCGACGACTGCGAGTTGCTCGAGCCCGCCGCCTGATTGTTGATCGAGATGCCGAGGTTCGCCAGCATGTTGGCGAGGGTCTGCGTGGTGAACGGCGTCTGCGTGGTCTGGTCGCCCGTGCCGTCGAGACCGACGACGAGGCCGTAGCCGATCAGCGGGTTGTCGCGCACGCCCTGGATCTGCACGAGGTCCTTCAGACGTTCGGCATGGGCGGGCGTAGCGGCCGGCAGCGCCGCGCAAGCGAGCGCCGCGAAAGCGAGCGCGCGGCCAACGACGCCAATGCGGCCGAACCGGGCGAACCGGGCGAGCTGCGCGACGCGGCCAAGGCGGGAGAATACGGTACGCATGATCACCACGGCGACACGTTGAGGAAGAAGCGCTGCAGCCAGCCCATGTTCTCGGCTTCGTCGAGATAGCCCTTCGCGGAGTATTCGATTTTCGCGTCGGCCACCTGGGTCGAATACACAGCGTTGAGGCTCGAAATCGTGTTCGGATTCACGACCCCGGAAAAGCGTACGAACTCGTTGCCCTGGTTGATCAGCATCTGCTTTTCGCCGCTCACCATCAGGTTGCCGTTCGGCAGCACGCCGGTCACCGTCACGGTGATCGTGCCGTTAAACGTATTCGACGCATTCGCGCCGCCGGTGCCGGCGAACACGTTCGCGCCGTTGGCGCTCAGGTTGGTCTTGCCGAACAGTCCACCCAGGAAGCCCGCCGTCGGCACGCTAAAGTTGGTGCTGCCTGTGCGGTTCGCGTTGGCGCCCGACGACTTCGTCGCGTTGACATTTTCCTGAATCACGATCGTCAGGATATCGCCCACATTGCGCGGCCGCTGGTCTTCGAACAATGGCCGGCCCGCGTAACCCGGGTTGTAGATCGAGCCCGGCGACTGCGCTTGCGGCGGCATCGGCGGCAGCGCCGTCATCGGCTGCTGCGTGATCGGCTGCTTCGGCACGAGGCCGCAGCCACCCAGCGCCGCGAGCAGCGTGAGCTGCACGAGCGCCTGAGCGGTGCGCGAATGAACCGGATTACGAGTGAGGTGCGACATCTTGGTTAACGCCTTTCGAGACAACGCCGGGCCGCCCCAAGTTTTCTTGTCCCCCCTCGGGGGGGCCTGGCGCAAAGCGACAGGTTCGGGGGCGCTCTTATTTCCCAGTCCCTAAGCCTTAAACCTGCATCTGGCTGAGGGTCTGCAGCATCTGGTCGGAGGTCGTCACGGCCTTGCTGTTGATTTCGTAAGCGCGCTGCGTCTGAATCATGTTCACCAGTTCCTGCACCACGTTCACGTTCGATGCTTCCACGTAACCCTGATTCAGCGTGCCGGCGCCATTCAGGCCCGGTTGTGCGATGTTCGGCGCGCCCGACGACGCGGTTTCCGCGAACAGGTTCTCACCCTTCGCATCCAGACCGGCCGGGTTGATGAAGGTCGCGATCTGCATCGAGCCGAGTTGCTGGCTGTTGGTGGAGCCCGCCACGGTGATCGATACCACGCCGTCGCTGCCGATGGTCAGCGAGGTCGCGTTGTTCGGAATCGTGATCGCCGGAATCACCTGATAACCGCTCGACGTGACGAGCTGGCCTTGCGCGTTGGTCTGGAACGAGCCGTCGCGGGTGTACGCGGTGGTGCCGTCAGGCATCTGCACCTGGAAAAAGCCCTGGCCGTTGATGGCGACGTCTTTCGAGTTGCCGGTCTGCTGCAGATTGCCCTGCGTGTACAGGCGCTCGGTGGCGACCTGTTGCACGCCGGTGCCGAGCTGGATGCCGGACGGCAGTTCGGTTTGTTGCGTCGAGTTTGCACCCGGCTGGCGGATGGTCTGATACAGCAGATCCTCGAACACTGCGCGCGAGCCCTTGAAGCCGTTGGTGCTGACGTTCGCGAGGTTATTCGAAATCACGTCCATCTGCGACTGTTGCGCATTCATGCCGGTAGCGGCGATATAGAGCGAGCGATTCACTATTCTTCTCCTGTGTCGACCGGAGTTAGTGCTTCAGCACTTACTCCGGTCCCATGCAAAGCTGTCGACCGGAGTTAGTGCTTCAGCACTTACTCCGATCCCATGCAAAGCTGTCGACCGGAGTTAGTGCTTCGGCACTCACTCCGGTCCCATCCCGTTAGCTAAAGCTGAGCAGCTGGTTAGCTGACTGGTCGTTCTTATCCGCGTTTTCCAGCAGCTTGGTCTGCATCTGGAACTGGCGGGCGTTGGTGATCATCGCGACCATCGCGCTGACCGGATTCACATTGCTGCCTTCGAGCGAAGCCGGCGCCAGCGTGACGGCCGGATCGGCATCGGCAGGGTTGCCATCGCCGGTGCGAAAGAGACCGTCATCGCCACGTGTCATGGTCTGCGGATCCGGATTGACCAGCTTCAGCTGATCGACGGTCACCACCGCGGTCGGCGGATCGCCCGGCGTCAGTGCGGATATCGTGCCGTCCTTGCCGATGGTGATTTCCGCACCCGGCGGCACCGATACCGGGCCGCCGTTGCCGAGCACCGTCTGGTTCATGGCGTTCACCAGCTGACCGTTCTCGTCAATGTGCAGATTGCCGGCGCGCGTGTAAGCCTCGCCGCCGTCGGCGGTTTGCACCGCCAGCCAGCCCGGCCCCTGAATCGCCACGTCGAGCGGGTTGCCCGTCTGCTGGATCGGCCCCGGCGTGTAGTCGGCGCCCGGCGTCGACGACAGCACGAAGGTGCGCGTGGTGTCGTCGTTGATCGAACTGCCGTCGCCGAACGCCATCGGCACGGCGCGGAAAGTCGCAAGCTGGGCGCGAAAGCCGGTGGTCGAGGCGTTCGCCAGGTTGTTGGCAACGATAGCCTGCTGTTCGAGCGCTTGCGTGCTGCCCGACATCGCGGTGTAGATCAGCCGATCCATGATGGGGAGTCCCGGTCGCTTACAGGTTGATCAGGGTCTGGTCGACGGTCTGCTGGGTCTTGATCGTCTGCGCGTTCGCTTGATAGTTGCGTTGCGCGGTGATCAGGTTCACCAGTTCGTTGGTCAGATCCACGTTCGACTCTTCGACAGCGCCGCCCTGCAGCGTGCCGTGATTGGTGCTGCCCGGCGTGGAGATCTGCGCGACGCCCGATTGTGCGGTCTGCTGGTACTCGTTGTTGCCGAGGTCCACCAGGCCGTTCGGGTTGTTGAAGTTCGCGAGCACGATCTGGCCCAGCGCTGCCGTCTGACCGTTCGAGTAGTTGCCAGTCAGAACACCCGTCGTGCCAATGGAAAAGTTCGTCAGTTGGCCGGCCGCGTAGCCGTTCTGCGACAGGTTGTTGGTGCCGTCCGTGCTGCCGTACTGGGTCGTGCCGGTGAGATTCAGTGAGAGCGTCTGCGGCGCAGACGAGCCGTCGCTGTTCGGGATCTGGAACGTGACGGTGCCGGGCGCCGCGGGTGGAGCATACGTAACCGTCGCAGGGGGGCCTGGGACAATAGTCGCCTGCTGGAAAGACGACAACGTGCCGGACGTGCTGAACTGCGCCTGGCCGATGATCTGGGCAGCACCACCCGCCACGCCCGCATAGACGTTCCATGTATTGGAATCCGTCTTGGCGAAATACATATTGACCGTCTGCGAGCCGCCGAGCGTATCGTACGACGGAACCGAAGAGGTGTAGTTATAGGTCGACGGGCTGTTCTGGTTGAATGCGATCGGCGCCGGGCTAACCGTGACGGTATCGTTGGCGACCGGCGCACCAGTCACCGTAACTGTTTGACCGTTGCCTAACGTAATAGGCGGAATAGCCTGACCAAGCGTGTAGGCCCCCGCACTGGCTAGCGCGGGGACATTGGCACCTGCCGGCGTAACGGCGCTGATCGTGTAGCCCCCTGCACCGTCGAATGTAACCGTGTAAGTATCGTTGTTCGTGCCGGCCGAGGCCGTCGTGATCGTCGCGTTGGCCGTCACGGCAGCGTCGGAAGAAATCGCCGTCGGCGTCCCCAACATCAGCGCGTCCTGCGCATTCAGATTGAACTGTGCCGTAATGCTGGTGGTCGCCGAGGGCGCGATATTCGTCGTCGGCACGGTGAGCGGCACGGTCTGCGCGCTATTGATGATGCCGCCTGCGTTCGCCGCGTAGCCCATCACCTGCAGCCCCTCCGCATTCACGATCTGGCCGCTGCTGTTGAGTTGAAACACGCCGTTGCGCGAATAGGTGACCGCGCCGTTGTTCGACATCTGGAAGAAGCCGTTGCCGTTGATCGCGACGTCCAGCGCCGTTCCGGTCGAGTTGATCGTGCCTTGCGAGAACTGCTGTTGCACGGCCGCGAGCTGCGTGCCGATACCGATCTGGTTGTTGACGGCCGTGGCCACCGAGTTCGCGTACAGATCGGCGAACACCGCTGTGCCGCTCTTGAAGCCAATCGTGTTCGCGTTGGCAATGTTATTGCCGATCACGTCGAGATCGCTTGACGCAGCCGACAGGCCGCTCAAACCTTGCTGATAACCCATGACGGTCTCCGTTCCGGAAAATGTCTGAAATCGTTTGAATTGAACTGGTTAGAGGATCGCCGCGACCGAAGTCAGGGCAACCGTATTGCCATTCGAAAGCACGAGGCCAGGCGCGCCACCCGCGCCCTGCACGACGCTCTGGACGGTCGCCTGAGTCAGCGTGGTGCCGGCGCCGGGGGCGCCGTTCACGGTGCCCGTCGCGCTGATCGTGTAAGTGCCGTCGGGCAAGGCGGCCCCCGTGGAGTCGACCGGGTTCCACGAGACCGGGACGGTGCCGGCAGCCTGGGGCCCCAGATCGATCGTTTTGACGATCTTGCCGGCGGAGTTCTTGACGGCCACCTGCATGTCGGACGCAGCGTTCGCCAATTGCACGCCGAATTCGGTGGTCTTGCCGCTCGCCACGGTAATGGAGCTGCCCGGAGCGAGCACGCTCGAGCCGATCAGCAGCGCGGCTTGCGACTGCTGGCCTGCCGACATCTGCGTGGCGAGCGAGCTGAGCGTCGTGTTCAGCTGGCTGATGCCCGACACCGTGTTGATCTGCGCCAGCTGCGAGGTCATCTGCGAGCTGTCCATCGGATTGGTCGGATCCTGGTTCTTCAACTGCGCGACGAGCAGTTGCAGGAAGGTGTTCTGCAGATCGGTCGCCGAGGTGCCCGACGTGCTGCCGGTCGAGCTGGTGGAACTGTTCGCGCTCGAGGCACTGTTCGTGCCGTTCATCGTATCGAGCAGCGTCTGCGACACGGTCGTGCCGTTGCTGCCGATGGTGGTATTGGTGGTCAAGGAATTCTCCTCAGGTTCCGATCGTGAGCGTTTTCAGCATCAGTGTCTTGGCGGTGTTCAGGGTCTCGACGTTGGCCTGGTACGAGCGCGAGGCCGAGATCATGTTGACCATTTCCTGCACCGGGTCGACGTTGGGCAGCGTGACGTAACCGTCCGCGTTGGCCGCCGGGTTGCCGGGGTCGTAGGCGGTCTTCATCGGCGTCGGGTCGTCGACCACGCCGGTGACCTGCACGCCGCCGATCTGCTGGCCGGAGCCCGTGCGCGCGCCACCGATCGGGCTGACCGCGAACACGACCTGCTTGGCCTTGTACGGCTGGCCGTCCGGGCCGGTCGTGCTGTCCGCGTTGGCGAGATTCGACGCCGTCACGTTGAGCCGCTGCGACTGCGCTGACATCGCGGAGCCTGCAACACCGAAAATGTTCATTAAAGATGGCATGTTTTTCCCCCTCCCATGCAACGCCGTTGCACCCGGTTCGACCCGGCTTCAAGTTAAATCCCGTAGCGATTGTTCCTGCGTGCTGCGTGTATCTGTGCGGCGCCCGTTATTACGAGCCCGACTGGATTGCCGCGAGCATTGCCTTGATCTGGCCCGACAGCACCGTCATGCCCGATTCGAAGTGCAACGTGTTGTCCGCGAACTGCACCCGCTCCGTATCGATGTCGACCGTGTTGCCGTCGAGCGCGGGTTGCGTCGGGATGCGGTATTGCAGATTGCCGTAGTCGTCAGGCGTGCCGCCGGTCGGCGTCAGCGTCGCGCGGCCGGACATGTGGCCCGGCGCGGTCGACGCCATCGACATGCCGCTCGTCACCCCGGCGGGCTGCGTCATGGCAAGCGTCGAGTTGTTCGAGGCGCCCGTGCCCGAGCCGCCAGCGGTCTTCTTCAGCGCGCCGGCCAGCGACGAAGCGAAGTCGACGTCGCGCGCCTTGTACCCGGGGGTATCGGCGTTGGCGATATTCGACGACAGCAGTTCCTGCCGGTAAGCGCGCACATCGAGCGCCTGGCGGCCAAAGGCGAATTCGGCATCGAGCTTGTCCAGCATTGAAATCTCCGGAGAACGTTCCCGAGGCTTCCCGGGCTTGTCTCGCATGAGACCTGCGTCGGCCGGGAAGACCTTTTTGCATGAGGTGCATCTTATGGGCCGAACGCAAGTGGCAATCGGACGAATAACCGGGAAAGGGGGCTTCTATTCAACGTTTGCGCAATGGGGGCGCTCACTAGAATGCAAAGCGTACCGATGCATTCGACGGAGCAACCCGATGGACCAACCCAACTTCGATCTGACGCCCCGCGCAAGCTGCGCGGCGGCGCATCGCGTGGGTGCAGGCGCGCTGCGGCGTGCTTCGCGCGGTGCAGCCGGTCTCCTGACCCGCCTCGTCGTGAACCTGGCGGTATGGGTCGCCGGCGGCATCGTGCTGTTGCCGGCCACGACCCAAGCTCAGCAGGCTCAGGACGCCGGCGGCCCCATCGTGATTCCTGGCCCGGGTGAAAAGAATCCGGCTGCCCTCGCCGATCTGGCCGCGCAGATACAGGCAACGCCCGCGAAACGCACCGGGTCCGCGGCGACGCTCGCCGCGGCTACCGCGCAGTCGCTGACGCCGGAGCCAGTCGCGCGCGACGCCGATCCATTCACGCGCGCCGCCAACGCGAGCGGCTCAATCGTCATTCCGGGCGCGGGCGAGCCGGCTGCCGCGCCGCAGATGATCCGCACCAGTTTCAAGCCCGACGCGAACGGGGTCGTGACGATTCCCGTGCCGGCAAGCGCATCGTCCGCCACCTTCGACAGCCTTGCCTCGCGCGGCGAGCCGCCACAGTTGGGCGCGAATGGCAGGCCCGTTGTTACCACGGCGGCCCCCGCGACGATGCCAATGCCGATGCCGATGCCGCCGGCCACCATCGCACGCACGCCGTCGATGCGGCAGGCCGCGCCGGCGGTCGCGCAACAGACTCTGCGGCCCGCAGCGCTGGCGCAACCTGTGCCGCTGGCTGGCCAGCAAGACGCCGAGGCGATTCGCAGCGCCGCGCTCGCCTTCTTGCAGCAGCAATCGGCAGGCTTGCCGGGCAAGGTCGACATCACCGTCGCGCCGGCGTTTCCGCGCGGGCTCGCGGCCTGCACGACGCTCGAGCCCTTCATGCCAAGCGGCGCGCGCCTGTGGGGCCGCATGACCGTCGGCGTGCGCTGCGCCGGCGAACGGCCGTGGACCATCTATCTGCAAGCGCACATTTCGCTGCGCGCCACCTACTATCTGGCCGCCCGCGCGATGGCGCCGGGCGAAGTGCTCACCGCCGCCGACCTCGTCGCGCGCGATGGCGACCTGACCGGTTTGCCGCAGGCAATCGTCACGGACCCGTCGCAGGCAGTCGGCTCGGTGTCGCTCGAGCGCATCGCCGGCGGCATGCCGCTGCGCCGCGACATGCTGAAAAGCGCGTCGGCGGTGTCGATCGGGCAAACGGTGCGGGTTGTCGCGGCAGGCATTGGTTTCGCGATTTCAGCCGAAGGCAGCGCAATGAACAATGCGTCGCCGGGCCAGCAGATACGGGTGAAGACGGCTAACGGCCAGATCATTTCCGGCATCGTCAAAGATGGTTCGACGGTGGAGATCCAGTTGTGAGACGGCGCGGCGGCAAGTCCGGCCGCCTGCGCGCCGGCGCGGATGCAGACGCAGCGGCTAGTGCGGCGGCTGGTGCGGTGGGCAGAGCGGGTATCGAACCCGTCGCGGGGTCGGATCGTCTTGAAAGGAAAGGCAAAGCCTGGAGCGATTGCGTTAAAGTTTTGATCACGGGTTGCCGTTATCAGAATCAAATCGTTCAGGAAGCCAATCGTGAAAGTCGATTCCACAACCAAGTCGAATCTGTCGTCGTTGAAAGACGCCTTGTCCCGCTCGCAGCAAAGCGACGCGGCGAGCGCGAACAGCAACGCGCAGAGTGCGGGCACGGCCTCGCAGCCCACCACCAGCGGTTCGGGCGACGCCAGCGTCAGCCTGTCGGGTCTGTCGCAGCATCTGCGCAGCCTCGCGGCGTCCGGTTCGGCCGATATCGACACGGCGAGTGTCGAGTCGATCAAGGCAGCCATCAAGGACGGCTCGCTGACGATCGATTCGAGCAAGATCGCCGACGGCGTGCTGAATACCGCGCGCGAACTGTTGCAAAGCAAAACCTCGTCGACCGGCAACTAATCGACGCATCGAAGTATGGTGAATTGCCGGGCGGCATTCGACAAACCCGGCTCGCGAATCATGCGCGAGCCGCCGTGTTCAGCGAGTTGTTGAGATGAAAGACGCCCTGCTTGCCACCCTCATCGAAGAATATTCGGCCGTCGAGGCGTTCGCCTCGATTCTGACGCTCGAGACCAAGGCGCTGACTGCCTTGTCGCCGCTGGAACTGCTGCCGCCGATCGTCGAGAAGAAAACCGAATTGATCGGCACGCTCGCCAGGCTCGAAGCCGCGCGCGACGCACTGCTCGCGGAAATGGGCTTTCCGGCCGGCTGGCCCGGCATGGAACTGGCGGCCAGCGCGGATACACGGCTCGCCGAGCAATGGGCGCTGCTGCAAAAAGCCGCCGAGCGGGCGCGGCGCTTCAATACAAGCAACGGTGAGCTGATCCGCGTGCGGATGGAATACAACCAGCGCGCGCTGACGGCGCTGCAGGTGGCCGTGCCGCAGAAGGCCGGTTTCTACGGACCCGATGGGCGGATTCCGGCGCGTCCGGCAGCTTGAAAATTTCGCTCGCGCGGCGCGTTTCACGCGCTGACGCACTTCAGTAGATTGCTTTGAACCAAAAGGGCTCGTCTTTGACGGGCCCTTTTGGTTTTCCCCTCCGGCACAGGGCGCCTAAGCCCTCCTCCACCGCGCGTTGGCCATCCGGCCAGGTAGCGCGGAATCCTCCGCCACGCTGAAATCACGAGTTCCCCCACTGAGGTTCTCCGCCGTCACGAGCAGCTTGTCGACGCTGCGCCGGACGAGCCACGCGGAGCGTTATCCACTAGCGAGGTTGTGTAATCGTGTGTATGATTCGAGGAGTGCAATATGAACAGTGCCGAGGTCGTCAAAGTGATTCAAGCGGATGGCTGGCGGCTGGTCCGAACATCGGGCAGCCACCATCATTTCCGGCACGCGGTAAAAGCCGGTCTCGTGACCATCCCGCATCCGAGGAAAGATCTTCCGCCCGGCACACTGAACAGCATCTTGAAACAGGCAGGCCTGAAATGAAGAACCTGATTTTCCCGATCGCGATCGAGCCTGGTGACACGCACCATGCGTTCGGCGTGGTCGTCCCCGACATTCCGGGTTGTCATTCGGCGGGTGATTCGCTGGAAGAAGCCTACGCCAACGCGAAAGCAGCGATCGAGGCGCATCTGGACACGCTGCTCGACGAAGGCTTGCCGATTCCCAACCGGCTGACGCTGGACGAGCATCGGCGCAATCCGGACTACGCGGGTTTTACTTGGGGTTTTGTCACCACGCGGAATATTCCGGCGCTGAAAAAGGCGGTGCGCATCAATATCTCGCTGCCCGAGGCGCTGGTTCATGATATCGACGCTTACGCAGAGGCGCGCGGCATGTCGCGCTCAGCGTTTCTCGCGCTGGCCGCGGAGCATGAAATGGCGGACGCGTAACCGGAGCGAAGAGAAGGCGGACGTTTCGTGCACCGCCGGTCAAACCTCAATCCATCAAACTCAGGTCGCCTCGGCGTTCGCCCAGGCCATCTCGCGCAGGCGCGTGCGCAAACGCGCCACGGCCTGGCTGTGCAACTGGCACACCCGCGACTCACTGACTTCCATCACCGCGCCAATTTCGCGCAGGTTCATGCCGCGTTCGTAGTACAGCGACATCAGCAACTTCTCACGTTCCGGCAGGCGGTCGATCGCCTCGATCAGCGCCGAGCGCAGGCTGTCGTCCAGCAACGCCGACAGCGGGTCCGAATGATCGACGCAGTAACGGTCAAGAAACGGCTCGTCGTCCGCGGAACGGTCGAAGTCTTCGTAATAGATCAGCTGGCTGCCGTGCAGGTCCTGGAGCATCGACTGGTACTCGTCGAGCGGCATTTGCAAATGCTCGGCGATCTCCGTTTCGCTCGCCGAACGGCCCAGATTCTGTTCAACCTTGTGCACGGCGGACTCCACTTCGCGCGACGTACGCCGCAAGCTGCGCGGCAACCAGTCGTTGCTGCGCAATTCGTCGAGCATCGCGCCGCGAATCCGCTGGCTGGCATAGGTCTCGAACTGCGCGCCCTGGTCTTCCTTGTAGCGGCTCGCCGCGTCCAGCAGTCCGATCATGCCGGCCTGGATCAGGTCGTCGAGATCGACACTCGCCGGCATCTTGGCAACGAGCTGCAAGCCGAGGCGACGCACCAGGGGCGCGTACTTCGTCAGAACATCGGCTTGGGAAATCTTTCCCTGAGCGTTATACATCGTGCTCCCCTTGTCCGTGTGCCGCCTCTCAGGCGTGCTGCACGGACGGTTGGTCGGCGAGTTGCGCCGCTGTAACTGTCGCAGGCGCCATCCAGGGCGTTTGCGACGACATCGCTGGCCGCATCGGCCAGTACTGCAATTCGGCGGCAAGATGCCGGAAATCGCGCGCAGCCGGTGTCGATGGGAAGGCATCGACGACACACCGCGACAACTCCTGGGCTCGCGCCATCCGCGCATCGGCGGCAATGCAACCGGCGTCTTGCAGCGCCACCGTCAGGTAGCGTCCGGCCACGCCGGCCAGGTTTGCAAAAGCGGTATGCGCGTCGGCCACGCTCTGCACGTGGTTCACCAGCACGCGAAACTGCGCGGTGGCGTGGGCGTAGTGCAGGCGCTTCATGCACGCATACGCGTCGGTGATCGCCTGCGCAGCCACGCGCGTGACGATCATCAGGTCGTGCGCCTGCATCGCGAGCGGCGACAGGTGGCCTTGCTGATCGAGTTGTGCGTCGATCAGCACGATGTCGGCGGGACCGTGCAGCACGGCGCCCAACTGCTCGGCCGTGTGGCCTTCGCGGTTGTTGCGCGAGGCAGCCAGCACCGAGAACCCGAGTGCGTGCCGTGCGGTGGCGTCGTCGAGCGTCATCTCGCCCTTCATCACCGCCGCAAAATTGCCCGCGCCGCGCACGCCGCCGAGCATTGCGCTCACCGACTTGTCGCCGAGACATTCGTCGATCACCAGCACGTCCTTGCCCTGCTGCGCGAGCGCCGCGGCGAGGTTCACCACGGTCGTCGTCGAGCCGACGCCGGCCGATCCACCCGTCACGGCAATCACGCGCGAGCCGCTTCTCGCCAACAAGCGCCGCAATCCTTCGGCTTGATCCGAGAAGAATTTATCCAAAGCGGACCTCGTGCAGTTCGGCCGTCGAGCGTGCGGACAGCGCGGACAGCAGCGCCGGAATGTCGTCGTCGTGCGGCACGAACGGGGAGTTGTCGCGCGGAATGCAGAACGTGCTCTTGATGAGGAATTTCTTCGTCCCGACGTACAGGTTTTCCGGCACCTTCTGACCGGTCGACACGTAGTGCACCGGCAGCTTGTAGCGAATCACGGTATCGAGCACGCCGCCCAGATTGGTGGCTTCGTCGAGCTTGGTCAGGATGCAGCCGGCAAGCGGCTGTTGATCGGGTGCGCGCTGATAGGCCTGCACCACTTCGTTCAACGTATCGCCGTGGCTCGTCGCGTTGAGCAGAAGCAGACGCTGCACCGGCTGGCCGGCGCGGCACAGCATCGCGATCTGGTCGGAAACCAGGCGGTCGCGCTGGCTCATGCCGATCGTGTCGATCAGCACAATGTGCTTGTTGCGCAACTCGGAGAGCGCGAGTTGCAGATCGGCGCCGTCTTTTACCGCGTGTACCGACACGCCGAGAATCTTGCCGAAGATGCGCAGTTGTTCGTGGCCGCCAATCCGGTAGCTGTCGGTGGTGAGGAGCGCCACCTTGCTGGCGCCGAAGCGCATCACGCAGCGCGCGGCGAGCTTGGCGGTAGTCGTGGTCTTGCCGACGCCCGTCGGGCCCATCAGCGCGAACACGCCGCCGCGCTCCATCAGCGCGTCTTCGTCTTCCATCACCGGCAGGTTCGATTCGAGCACCGAACGCACCCAGTCCATGCCGCCTTCCACGTTGTCGACGTCGTCGGGCAGGTTGTCGACCATCATCTGCACAAGCTGCGCGGAGAATCCGGCGGCGAACAGGTGCTTGGTGAGCGCGGCGCGCGCCGGGCTGCGGCGCTGGCGATCGCCCCACAGCAGGCCGGCGAAGTGTTCTTCCATCATGCCGCGCATCGACGACAGTTCGTTCATCACGGTGTCGTTGACGACCTGCTCCATGCGCGCCTTGATCGCTTCGGCAACTGAAGCAGGGGTGCGGGCGTCGTCGCCGGTGGGCAGCGGCGGTGCAACTTTCTGAGCGGCGCGGCGCGCGGCGACTTGCGCGCCTTCGCGGGCCCACTCGGGCGAATCGGTGACTTGCGATACGGCCGGTTGGACAGCGGCCTGCCGCGAGGCCGGCTGTGAACCCCCTTGCGCGGCGGGTTCGACCGCGGCGCCGAGGCCCTTGGCTATTGCGGCAGCCGGAGTCATCGCTGCGGGGCGCGCGCTGTATGCGCCTTGCTGCTGTTGTTCGGCCGCGACGCGGCGCGCGTGGTCGATCAGCCAGGGATTCGATTCGGCCATCGTGCGCTGCGCATCGGCTGCCGGCACACCGGCGGCTTTGTGCAGAGCCGCACTGATGTCTTCGGAAAGACGCGTCGCCGCAACGCCGGCGCCGGGTTGCCCGATGCTGATCGATTGCGAGAGCGACGCCGCCGCGGGCGCGGCCAGCGGTGCTTTAGGCGTGTTTGGCAGTGCCGGCTTCGGCGCGGCGGAACCGGTGGCCTTCGCGGCCGAGCTTGCAGCAGCGCTAGCGACGTTCGGCGTCATATTCTCGGCGCCCGCTTCCGGGCTTGCGCCGAATACGGACGAGAACACGTCGGGCATGCCGCTCGCATACGGATTCGCTTGCATCGTCGGATTGGCGCGCGGTGCGGCAAGCGCGGGCTGCTGTCCGGCCATCGCATTCATCGGTGCGCCGGCGCTGCCGCGTGGCGCCTTCGGCGTGATGGCGGCGAGGTCGCTGTCGGCCACCGCGACGATCTCGACGCGGCCGTCGTCCATCGTGCGATTGGACAAAACGACGGCATCCGGACCCAAGGCTTCGCGCACGAGACGCAAAGCATCGCGACTGGTAGCACCGACAAATTTACGAATGTTCAAGCTGGACCCCCGATGAGGTATACGGACTTACGGACCGGCAACATACCGCTTCCCATTGAGATCATTATTGCGAAACCCGTCGAGCCACGATCGATGGATAAAGACCGCTAAAGGCAGGCAATTCGGGCGATGGAACGTGCTTCGATTCGCACGCACGGGGTTTAACCGTGTGCCCCGATCAGATTCACCACCTTGATATTCCGCGTATCCGGCACTTCCGCGTACGACAGCACCTTCAACTGCGGCAGGCTGCGGCGCAGAAACCGCGCGAGCATCGGCCGTAGCGCGTGCTGCACCAGCAGCACCGGCGCGATCCCAAGGTTCTGCTGACGCGTCATCGCCTTCTGCGTTTCGTTCAGCAGCGTATGCGCGAGGCCCGGTTCGAGACCCGGATTGGCGCCCGTGGAAAGCGCCTGCGACAACACCCGCTCCAGATTCGAATCGAGGCCCATCACCTGCATGTCGCCCGCACCCGGGAACCACTGCTGCGTAATCGCGCGGCCCAGCGCGAGGCGCACGGCGGCGGTGAGATCATGCGCGTCGGTGACCTTCGGCGTGTGTTCGGACAGGGCTTCGAGAATCGTGCGCATGTCGCGGATCGGCACGCCTTCTTCCAGCAGGTTTTGCAGCACCTTTTGCAGGGTGGTGAGCGACAGCGACTTCGGCACCAGATCGTCGACCAGCGACGGCGTGTCTTTTTGCATCCGCTCCAGCAGCGCCTGCACTTCGCGGCGGCCGAGCAGTTCGGATGCGTGCGTGACCACCAGGTGATTCAGGTGCGTCGCCACCACCGTGCTCGAATCGACCACCGTGTAGCCGTACACCTGGGCCTGTTCGCGCAGATTCGTGTCGATCCAGATCGCCGGCAAGCCGAACGCCGGATCTTGCGTCGGCGTGCCCGGCAGCGCGGCGGACACCTGCCCCGGGTTAATCGCCAGCCACTGCCCCGGATACGCCTCGCCGACGCCCACTTCGACGCCTTTGAGCGCAATCCGGTAGCCGTTCGGCCGCAATTCGAGGTTGTCGCGGATATGGATCACCGGCGGCAGGAAGCCGATTTCCTGCGCGAACTTCTTGCGGATGCTCTTGATCCGCTTGAGGAGTTCGCCGTCCGAATTCTTGTCGACGAGCGGAATCAGCCGGTAGCCCACTTCGAGCCCGAGCGTGTCGATCATCGTTACGTCGTCCCAGCTGGCTTCGGCGTTTTCCACCGGAGTCATCGCGGCCGGCGCGACGTCGACGAGCGTCGCGCCGCTCTTGCGTTCCTCGCTGCGCTTTTTCATCGTGCGGCCGAGTTGAATCAGACCGCCGCCGAGGATCAGAAACGCGAAGTGCGGCATGCCCGGAATCAGGCCCATCAACACGAGAATGCAGCCGGTGATCACCAGCACGCGCGGGTTCGTGAACAGCTGGCCGGTCAACTGCGTACCGATGTCTTCGTTGGTCGCGACGCGCGAGACGATCACACCGGCCGCCGTCGAAATCACGAGCGACGGGATCTGTGCGACGAGGCCGTCGCCGATTGTCAGCAGCGTGTAGGTCTTGCCCGCGGACGCGAAGTCCATGCCGTGCTGCACCATCCCGACGATCAGGCCGCCGACGATGTTGATCACCATGATCAGCAAGCCGGCGATCGCATCGCCGCGCACGAACTTGCTGGCGCCGTCCATGGACCCGTAGAACTCGGCTTCCTGGGAGACTTCCTGGCGGCGCTTGCGGGCCTGATCTTCGTTGATGAGGCCGGCGTTCAGATCGGCGTCGATTGCCATCTGCTTGCCGGGCATCGCATCGAGCGTGAAGCGCGCGGACACTTCCGCGATCCGCCCCGCGCCCTTGGTGATCACCATGAAGTTGATGACCATCAAAATGATAAAAACGACGATACCGACCGCGAAGTTGCCGCCCACGAGAAAGTGGCCGAACGACTCGATCACCTGGCCCGCCGCGTCCGGTCCGGTATGGCCTTCGAGCAGCACGACGCGCGTGGACGCCACGTTCAGCGACAGGCGCAGCAAGGTCGAAAACAGCAGCACGCTTGGGAAAGCGGCGAAGTCGAGCGGTTTCATCGTGTACATGCTGACGAGCAGCACCATCACGGAAAGCGCGATATTGAAGGTGAACAGCAGATCCAGCAGAAACGGCGGCAACGGCAGAATCATCATGCCGAGGATCATGCAGATCAGCACCGGCCCGGCGAGGGCGCGCAAATTGGTGCCGCTCAAGGCATCCGGCCGTCGGGACAGGAATCCGGCGCGAGCGTTCATGCGGAGGCTCCTGAAGCGTTGTGGTTATCTGACTTATTGGCTAAATCAAGCGCGTCGGCGGCTTCCTGCTCGGCTTCATCGTCCGAAACGCCGCCTTTGTCGAGCTCCGGCGGCACGTCGAACTCGGTCGGTGCGACCGGCGCGACGCCGCCTTCGGTGTTGAAACGCCGCAACTGATACACCCACGCGAGCACTTCGGCGACCGCGCCATATAGCGGGCCGGGAATTTCACGGTTCAGTTCGACGTTGTGATACAGCGCACGCGCAAGCGGTGGCGCTTCCAGCAGCGGCACGTTGTTTTCGGCGGCGATTTCGCGAATCCGCGCGGCCACCAGATTCACGCCCTTGGCGACCACCTTCGGCGCGCCCATCTCGCCATCGGTGTACTGCAGTGCGACCGCGAAGTGCGTCGGGTTGGTCACCACCACGTCGGCCTTCGGCACCTGGGTCATCATGCGGCGGCGGGCCATGGCGCGCTGTTGCTGGCGAATCCGGCCTTTGACGTGCGGATCGCCTTCGCTTTCGCGGTGTTCGCGCTTCACTTCTTCCTTCGTCATGCGCAGTTTCTTATGGAACTGCCAGAGTTGATACGGCACATCGAGCGCGGCCACGACGAACATGCCCGCCACCGTCATGCCGCAGCACACCGCGATCAGATGCATGGCGCTGGCGAGCGCAAGGTGCAGCGGCTGGGTCGCCAGCGCGAGAATTTCCTCGCGGCGATTCCAGATCGCCGTGCCGCCGATACCGCCCACGACGAGCGTCTTCGCGAGCGACATGCCGAGCTGAACCGGCCCGTTGATCGAGAATATCTTGCCGAGCCCCGCGATCGGATTGAGCCGGTTGAACTTGGGCTCGAGGCCTTTCGAAGACAGCTGCCAGCCGCCCAGCGCCATGGGCGCGAGCAAAGCGGCCGCGCCGGTGAACGCCAGAACCGGCAGCAGCGCATACAGGCCTTCGCGGCCCGCAGCGCCCGCGCCGATCATCATGCGGCGGGTTTCGAACACCGTGGCATGGTCGAACGTGAAGGCCGAGCGCAGCATGCCCTGCAGATGCTCGCCGATGCTGCCGGACATGCCCCATACGCCGAAGAAGCCCGCTGCCAGCAGCGCAAACGTCGACAGCTCCCGCGAACGCACGATCTGCCCTTCCTCGCGCGCCTTTTGCAGGCGCCGGGGAGTGGCTGATTCGGTTTTTTCGAGGTCGCTATCCTCTGCCACAAACGCTCTCCAGTCGGCTGAGGCACGGCGCCTCTTTCCAGTGAGAGCGATTATTCCCGCTCGACGCAAGCACCGATCGGCGGATAAGGGCGGAGAAAGGGGGGTATTTCGAGGGATGAAACAGCCACTGCGGCCAGCGGCCACCCGCGCGATTTCGCGCGGGTGGCCAAGCGGTTCTTACGCGTGCGTCATGCGGCTCAGAAGCCGACGTAAGGCGCCTGACCGCCGTTCAACGTCTGATCGAAGCCGTAATACACGTAACGGCCATAAAAGAACGGCAAACCGAGATCGAAGCTGCTGCTGCCGCCGATCTGGCCGGCCAGATCGTTGAACGCATAGTTGCTGCTGTTGCCGAACAGCGTGGCCGCGCTCAGGATGCCGATGCTGACGCTAGCTTTCGTGCCGTTCAGGCCGGCCAGGGTGATCGACCGGGTCTGCGCGGACGACGGACAATAGAAACTGGCGAAATTAGTGCACAGCGCGAGCGAGTTATCGGCGAAGAAGTACGCGTTCGAAC
The DNA here is from genome assembly GCF_050434205.1 of Paraburkholderia sp. GAS348. Classification (NCBI taxonomy): domain Bacteria; kingdom Pseudomonadati; phylum Pseudomonadota; class Betaproteobacteria; order Burkholderiales; family Burkholderiaceae; genus Paraburkholderia; species Paraburkholderia sp. GAS348. The sequence goes on along the minus strand of NZ_JBNPVT010000024.1, from coordinate 40,781 downwards.
CCGAATCCAGGAACGCCTGCACGGTCGTGCCGTTATAGACGCTGTTGTTCATGTCGCCGAAGGGATCGGTGGTGAAGGTCTGTGCGGCCGCCAGCGCATTGTTCGACTGCGTGCCGATCCCGAACACCAGCGTGCCGGTTGCCAACGGTGCGCCTGTGTTCGACACCGGCGGCATCTGCACGATCACGCCGTTGTTGTCGCCGGCAAAGTTGGCGGCCGGATTGGCGACCTGCTGGTTAAGCGGCACCGCGGTACGGGCGCAAGAGGTACCGCCCGGGCACGCGAAATAATTGCTGTAGTTAGCGGCAGTCGTCGCGTTCTGGCAGATTGCGCCGCAATCGGTGGGCGCCGTGCCGATGCCGAGAATACCGTTGGCGCCGAGATCGCTAGCGGTGTTTTCCGCCGGACCGCCGCCGCAGCCCTTCGCCGGTATCGTACCTGCGGCCGGATCGCCGATGATCTGTATCGGGATGGCCCCGGCCGTCGTCTCTCCGCCGATCTGCACGGTCGCGGTACGCACCGTGCCCCACGTGTAGCCGTCGGCGAAGGTCGCGCACTCGGCGAGCTGCGCACCGCTGGACAGGGTACTGATCGGCAACAACGAAGTATTTACCACCGAACTGACCAGACGCAGCCCGAACGAACCGGTATCGACCTGGATGTTTTTTATCGTCTGACAATTGGATGTCGTACCTGGCGGGCAGACGGTCACGCTAACCGTCGGAATATTGATCACGCCCTTCACGCCCGCGCCGACCGTGATCGGCACGGTGTTCGCCGCGTTCGCCGCGATCGGTTGCTGGGTTGGACTGGGCGGCAACGAGCCGCCGTTCAACGCGTTCGACGAATTATTATTGGAACCGGAGCCGCCGCCACCGCATGCGGCCACCACCGCCACCAACACCACGGCCACGACTGCCTGCATCCAGCCCTTGAGCTTCACAGCACTTTGCATGGTTCGCATCGCTCGTCCTCGCCCTTACTGGATGTCGGAACCGCTAACGCCGGCGGGCAACGCCGGCGGCAACCAGGCCTGACCGTTGAACGCGCCCATGTGGCCGCCGGAGCGCACCACGAGGTTGCCCTGGTCGACCGCAACGGGGCCACGAGCGCCTCCGCTCGCCGCGCGCACGGCTTTTACGCCGGCGACATATTGCGGGAAATAGCTGCCGAGCAGATCGCTGAGATCCGGCATTTGCGGACCGCGCCACGCGATGCCGAAGACCGAACCGTCCGCGGCGAGGTATTCGCGCACCACCGTGCCGTTGCCGAGCGTAGTTTCACGCACGGTGTAAGACGCGGAAGCCGAGGTGGGGGCTGAGGTAGAAGCGGCCGCGCTGGAGGCAGAACGCATGACGCTTTGAGCCGCCGTTGCCGAACTGGTGCCGGGTTCAACGGTGCGGGAAGAAACCAGCGCATCCGCAGGGGGCGTCATCGGGGCGCCGCCCAGTCCCGCATAGGCGGACCGCACGGCTGACAGCGAACAGGGCAAAGCTAGCGCCATAACGAACCCGGCGCGACGGACATGACTCCACATGACAAGGCTCCTCCCGAACTGCTGCCGCTCGGCTCGCACCTCGTACGAACCGGCTGCATGTATGCAGATCATACGGCACGACTGCGGTCGCACTCTGAAGGAATGCTTCACCGTGCCACCGCCCGGTGACTATTTCTCACCAGAAAGCCGTGCCGCTGCTCGAGTTCGCAGTATGCCTGTGGATTGTATCGGCAGACAGCTAGCGCACTCGGGAGCGTAGCTTGCCACCCATACCGGCCCGGCGGTCCGGCGGTCCGGCGATCCGGCGATCCGGCGATCCGGCGATCCGGCGATCCGGCGGCCCGCCCCTACGCCCTTGCGGGCAGCCGGCCGCTCAGAAGCCGAGACTCGCCAGCAGATCGTCAACCTGCGACTGGTCCTGCACCACGTCCGTCTTGCCTTCCGGATTGATCTGCGGACCATTCAGCAGATGTTCGGGGCTGCCGGTGGACGACGGCTCAGCCGCCAGGGCGGCCGCATTCGCCGCGAACTGCTCGCGCCGCTCGAGCGCGATGTTCTCGACCAGCACGCCGAGCAGCTGCTGCTCGATCAGGTAGACGACGTCCGTGATCTTCTTGATGACCTGGCCGGTCAGATCCTGGAAGTCCTGCGCCAGCATGATCTCCATCAGCTGCGCGTTGGTCGCGCTGGTCGCTTCGGGCACGCCGCGCAGAAAGGTCCGCGTGTCGTTCATCAAGGCGCGCACTTCTTCGCGCTCGATCGGCGCCGCGTACCACTGCTCCCAGCGCGAGTCGAGCTCGCCCGCGTCCTGCTGCAGTTGCGTCTGGATCGGCTTGGCGACGTCAATCGCGGACAGCACGCGCTCGGCAGCCTGCTCGGTCATGTTCGCGATGTACTTCAGACGGTCGCGGGCATCGGGCACGGCTTCCGCCGCCCGCTCGACATGCTTGTCGAGCCCGAGCTCACGCATCGAGTCGCGCAGCGTGCGCGTCAGTTGTCCGATCCGGGCGAGGATGCGGTCGGACGCGAAGTCGCCGCTTTCCATCACCGCGTCGGCGCCTTGCGCGTTGGTCGGCAGAGTCACATCAGCTCCCGGCTTTCGCCATCTTCTCGAGAATCTTGTTGAGCTTCTCGTCGAGCGTCGCGGCCGTGAACGGCTTGACGACATAACCGCTCGCGCCGGCTTGCGCCGCCGCGATGATGTTTTCCTTCTTCGACTCGGCCGTCACCATCAGCACCGGCAGATGCGTGAGGCTGGCGTCGGCGCGGATTTCCTTGAGCATGGCCAGACCGTCGAGGTTCGGCATGTTCCAGTCGGAGATCACGAAGTCATACGACCCGCCGCGCAAACGCGCGAGGCCGGCCTGACCATCTTCCGCCTCGTCGACGTTCGAGTAGCCGAGCTCTTTGAGCAGGTTGCGAACGATCCGGCGCATCGTCGGAAAGTCGTCAACCACCAGAATCTTCATTCCCTTATCCATTTCATTCCCTTTGCTTGATCCATGATGCGGTGCATGACCGCCAGTTCAATCCACATGGCGCGCATCATACCCGCTGTACGCGGTCCCCCATCGACGACAGACGCGCCATCACGCGGCGGCTCATCTCCGGCAGCGACGCAATTTCGTCCGCGGCGCCGAGCGCAATGGCTTCGCGCGGCATGCCGAACACGATACAGCTCGCTTCATCCTGTGCGAGGGTGTACGCCCCCGCCTTTTTCATCTCCAGCAGTCCGGCGGCGCCGTCGCGCCCCATCCCGGTCAGGATCACGCCGACCGCGTTCTTGCCCGCGTGCTGCGCGGCCGAACGAAACAGCACGTCGACCGACGGCCGATGCCGGTTCACCGGCGGTTCGTCCGACAGGTGAGCAATATAATTCGCCCCGCTGCGGGCCAGCAACAGGTGAGCGTGGCCGGGCGCGATATACGCATGTCCCGGCAGCACGCGTTCGCCGTGCTCTGCCTCTTTAACGGTAATGCGGCACAAACCATTAAGGCGTTGCGCAAAAGATTTTGTGAAGCCCGGCGGCATATGCTGCGCGATCAGCACGGCGGGCGCATCCGGCGGCAGCGGCACCAGCACTTCGCGGATCGCTTCGGTGCCGCCCGTCGATGCGCCGACGATGATCAGCTTCTCGGTACTGAGCAGCGGATTGTTGAAAAGCGGCGCGGCGGCGGCGGCGGCGGGCGCATGCGCGGCATGAGCAGCCGCAGGCTGCACCGGCGCGGCCTGGCGCACCCGGGCGCGGGCCGCTGCGCGAATCTTGTCGGCGAGCTTTTCCGAGTACTCGAGCATGCCATCGCGAATGCCGACCTTCGGCTTGGTGACGAAGTCGACCGCGCCCAGCTCCAGCGCGCGCAGCGTAATTTCATTGCCGCGCTCGGTCAGCGACGACACCATCACGACCGGCATCGGCCGCAGACGCATCAGCTTTTCGAGGAAGTCGAGACCGTCCATGCGCGGCATTTCGACGTCGAGCGTCAGCACGTCCGGATTGTGCTGCTTGATGAGATCGCGCGCGACCAGCGGATCGGGTGCGGTCGCCACGACGGTCATGTCCGGCTGGCCGTTGATGATTTCCGTCATCAGGCTGCGGATCAGCGCCGAATCGTCGACGCACAGTACTTTGATCTTTTGCACAGCGCTCACGCCTCCTCTGTAGTTCTGGCGTTGTTTGAATTAATCGGGCGCGGGCTTGCGCCGAACAGCTCGATGCGCGGCTTCGATGCGCCGGCACCCGCACCGCCCGCTGCGGTGCCGAATAGTTCGACCTTGGGCCGCGTGGCAGCCGGCGTCGAGAACAGCTCGACCCGTTTGCGCGCCGCCGCGAGCCGCTCGGCACGCGCTTCGGCGCTTTGCCGCACGAGCGCCTGTTCGCGCTCGGCCACGCCGGCTTCCTGCTGCAGGCGCAACTTCTTCACCATCACCTGGCCGGTGCGCGGCATGAAGGCGACCTTGCGTGGATGATTGCCCTGCAAATCCTCTGCGACGATGCGGATTTTTTCGAGCGCCAGATAGCGGCGCACGAATTCCGAATTGCGATCGCCGATGTTCATCGTCGTCATGCCGGCCAGCACCGCGCCGCCGCCGAACACCTTGGCTTCGAAGCGCTCGCGCCGGCCGCCGGCCTTGATCAGTTCGTTGATCAGCACTTCCATCGCATACGCGCCGTAACGCATCGAATCCGACGCGGCTTGCGCGACATCCGTGCCGTCGTCGGGCAGCATGAAGTGATTCATACCGCCGATGCCGGCAGTGCGGTCCTGAATGCAGGCCGCGACACACGAGCCGAGCACGGTGACGAGCACCATGTCTTCGCTCGTCGTGTAAAACTCATTCGGCAACAGCTTCACGCCGGGGCGCTGGAAGTGGTTGTCGAAGTACAGATTGTTGGCGATCGGCAGGGTGCTGCTCATGCGGCCACCCTGTTAGTCGTTGCGCTGCCGGCATGGCTCGCGGCGCGTGCGGCAGCGCCTGCGTCACGCGTCAGTTCATAGACGGTCTGGCCGCGCAGCTTGAACGCCTGCGTCACATACGTGAAGTTTTCCGAGTGGCCGGCAAACAGCAAACCACCCGATTTCACCAGCGGCTCGAAGCGCGCGAGCACCTGCGCCTGCGTCGGCTTGTCGAAATAGATCATCACGTTGCGGCAGAAAATCGCGTCGAACTGCGAGCGCAACTGGTAATCGCGATCGGTCAGATTCAGTTGTTCGAAACGCACCAGTGCGCGCACTTCCGGGCGCACCTTGACCATGCCCGCGTGCGCGCCGGTACCCTTCAGGAAGAAGCGCTTGAGCCGCTCGGGCGACAGGTGCTTCACCTGGTCGAACTGATACATGCCGGCTTCGGCTTTCGCCAGCACTTGCGTGTCGATGTCGGTGGCGAGCACGGTGGCCTGACGCGCGCCGCTGTCGCCGAGCGCTTCGATCAGCGTCATCGCGATCGAATACGGCTCCTCGCCGGTCGAGGCCGCCGAGCACCACACCGAAACCGGCTGCGCGCGGCGCGGCACGAATTCGGCGAGGATCGGAAAATGATGCGCTTCGCGAAAGAACGCGGTCAGGTTGGTGGTCAGCGCATTGGTGAACGCTTCCCACTCGGCCGGATCGTTTTCCGCTTCAAGCAGATCGAGATACTGTTTGAAGGTCTCGAGGCCACGGGCGCGCAAGCGGCGCGCCAGACGGCTGTATGCCATATCCCGCTTGTGATCCGACAGCGAAATGCCCGCGCCGCGATGAATCAGATCGCGAATCCGGGCGAAATCCGCCGACGTGAATTCGAAATCCCGTCCGTGCTCGCCGGCTCTAGCCGGTTCCGCCCGCTCGGGACGTACCGGTTGCAGAGGTGCCGCTTGCGGAAGTGCCACTTGCGGACGTTGTTGTGCGCGCGTTGCCATCATGAGAGTTCCTGCCTGCAATACGAGCCATCCCACTGTTCGCCAGAAGGATTGCTTCTGCCGAACGGGATTGTGTTCGCGGGGTCGCGCCCGCCCGCGAGTTCTGCCAACACACAGTCGGCCCGCGACACGCTTTGTAAGCGTGCTTCGAAGTTTCGCCCCTCAAGGAGCGAGATGCCGAATGACCGCATGTCTTTGTGCCACTTCCTAGAACGTTTCCCAGTCCGCGTCCGATCCGGCCGCCGCGCCGCCTGCTGGGGCCAGACGTACTGCGGATTCGGATGCGGCGCGGGCCGTCTTCGGTTTGAGAGCTGGTTCGACACGTGGGGTGTCGGCACCCTGAGTGACCGAAGCCGGTGCTGCATGCGTTGCCGTGCTTGTCGCCTTACCTGCTGTCAGGTGCGCTGCGGTGTGGGCGGACGCTTGCGGCGCTGCCTTTGCCGACTGCGCGTGCTGGCTGACGCTCCTGCTGCCGTTCGGACCTGCGGCAGCTTGCGGACGGGCCGCCGTCATACTGCTGCGCGCCTGGCCGCCGGCTACTTTCCAGCCGTTCACCACCGCTTGCAACTGACGCGTCTGCTCTTCGAGCGACGCCGCCGCCGCCGCGGCCTGTTCGACCAGCGCGGCGTTCTGCTGCGTCACCTCGTCCATCTGCACGACGGCGCGATTGACCTGTTCGATGCCGCCCGACTGCTCTTCGGAAGCCGCGCTGATTTCGCCCATGATGTCGGTCACGCGGCGCACCGCCTGCACGATCTCGTCCATCGTGCTGCCCGCACGGCCGACCAGCGCCGAGCCGCTTTGCACCTTGTCGACCGAGTCGCCGATCAGTTCCTTGATTTCCTTCGCGGCGCTGGCGCTGCGCTGCGCGAGGCTGCGTACCTCGCCTGCGACCACCGCGAAACCGCGGCCCTGTTCGCCTGCCCGCGCGGCTTCGACCGCGGCGTTCAGCGCGAGAATATTGGTCTGGAAGGCAATGCCTTCGATCACGCCGATGATGTCGACGACCTTGTTCGAACTGGTCGCAATGTCCTGCATCGTCGTGACAACCTGGCTCACCACGTCGCCGCCGCGCGTCGCGATATCCGACGCATTGACCGCCAACTGGCTCGCCTGGCGCGCGTTCTCTGCGTTCTGGCGCACCGTGCCAGTCAGCTGCTCCATGCTCGAGGCGGTTTCCTGCAGCGAGGCAGCCTGCTGCTCGGTGCGTTGCGAGAGATCGGTGTTGCCCATCGCGATTTCGTGCGCGCCGGTGTCGATCGATTCGGTGCTGCTGTGAACCGACCTCACCATCGTCGCCATGCTGTCCTGCATCCGCTTGATGCCGGCGAACAGGCGGCCGATTTCGTTACGGCTGAACACTTCGATGTTTTCGGACAGATCGCCCGAGGCGATCCGTTCGAAACACGCCGTCGCGTCGTTCAGCGGCTGCACGATCAGGCCGCGCAGTGCGAAGCGAATGCCCACTACGAGCAGCAGCGCGAACACGGTGACGCCGAGGATCAGCGTGGTCATCAGGGAGATGTTCGCTTGCGCGGCAGTCTGCTGACCCATTGCACTTTGCTGCAACGCCTTGATCACCGCCGATGCGGCGCCGTCGTAGGCGATGAACATCGGGCTGATCTTCGTATCGTCGATCGCGTGATAGGCAGCCATGTCGTTCGCATTCAGGGCCGCGAACACCCGATCGACGCCGTCACGCATTACGCTCGTACGCTTGGCGACCACGTCGTCGAGGAGCGCCTGGTCGATGCCTTTCTTCGGCGTATCGAGATAGATCTGCCAACTCCGATTGCCTCGGCTCAGCAGTTCCTGCGCACGATCGATCGCTTTCTTCGCTTCGTCCGCGTTGCCCGCGGCCGACAGCGCGTTGAAGCGGTCCGCCGCGATACGCGAACGCAACAGGTACGACGACGCATCGTCGAGTGCGTGAATGGCGACCAGATCGCCGCGCGCGATACGGTCGAGCGACTGGCTCGCGCCGTTCAACGCGGTTAGACCAAGCGCGCCGACCACGACGGTCAGCGCAACCAGAATGATCCCCACCATCGTCAACGACGTGCGAATCGACCACCTGCTCAACATCTTGGCGCTCCCTGTTCGATCTGTCTTTCGTACTGACACATATTGATGCGCAGTGACGCGCAGTAACGTTTAAGCGCTGAGCGTTTCGATCAGTGCCATTTCGCGGCTGGTCATCAGCTTCTCGATGTCCATCAGGATCAGCATGCGGCCGTCGACGGTGCCGAGTCCCGTCAGGTACTCGGTCGTCAGCGTCGCGCCGAATTCCGGCGCCGGCATGATCTGGTCGGTGGCGAGCGTCAGCACGTCCGACACACCGTCCACCACCATCCCGACCACGCGGTGCGCGACGTTCAGGATGATCACGACGGTCTGATGGTCGTACTCGACACGGCCCAGATGGAACTTGATGCGCATGTCCACGATCGGCACGATGATGCCGCGCAGATTGATCACGCCTTTGATGAACTCAGGCGCATTGGCGATCCGCGTCACGTTGTCGTAGCCGCGGATTTCCTGCACCTTGAGAATGTCGATGCCGTACTCTTCGGCGCCGAGCGTGAAGACGAGGAATTCCTGACCGCCGGCGTCTGCCTGCTGCGCGTCGCGGCGGCCATTCGTACTGCTCGCGTTCGCGACGCTCGAATTGATGGATTGGACTTCTGCCACGTTAGCCCCCAAACGGTTGGGATGAAATGAATTGAATGAGTGTTGCGAAAACTGCCCGCGTCGCGGATGCCATTACGGATGTCATGCGAGACTCATCGCGCCGTGCGCGTGGCGCGTTTCGCGGTTCAGCGCCGCCACGTCCACGATCAGCGCGACACTGCCGTCGCCGAGAATGGTTGCGGCGGAAATGCCGTGCACCTTGCGGTAATTCGTTTCCAGATTCTTCACGACCACCTGCTGCTGCCCCACCAGCTCGTCGATCAGCATCGCAAAGCGGCGCCCTTCGGTTTGCATGATGGTGACGATGCCCTGGGTCGGTTCCTGCTTGGCGTCTTCGACGGCGAATACTTCATGCAGCGCGACGAGCGGCAGATATTCGCCGCGCACGCGCACCACGCGTTCGCCGTTGGCCACCGTGTAGATGTCCTCGGCACGCGGTTGCAGCGACTCCATCACGAAGTTCAGCGGCAGAATGAAGATCTCGTTGCCGACCTTGACCGACATGCCGTCGAGAATCGCCAGCGTGAGCGGCAGAACGATGCGCGTGGTGCTGCCCTTGCCCGCATGCGAGGTGATTTCCACGTGACCACCCATCGACTGGATGTTCCGCTTCACCACGTCCATGCCGACGCCGCGGCCCGAGACGTCCGTGACCTGCTCCGCCGTCGAGAAGCCCGGCAGGAAAATCAGGTTCCAGACTTCTTCGTCGGACATCGTTTCGCTGACCTGCATGCCCTGCTTCACGGCCTTCGCGAGAATCTTGTCGCGGCGCAAACCGGCGCCGTCGTCGCTCACTTCAATGACGATGTTGCCGCCGTGATGCGCGGCCGACAGCACCAGCTGGCCGGTCGCATCCTTACCCGCCGCGCGCCGCACTTCCACGGTTTCGATGCCGTGGTCGAGACTGTTGCGCACGAGGTGGGTCAACGGATCGATGATCCGTTCGATGAGGCTCTTGTCGAGTTCGGTCGCCTGACCGAAGGTGACGAGTTCCACTTCCTTGCCGAGTTTCGCCGCCAGATCGCGCACCAGACGCGGGAAGCGGCTGAACACGTAATCCATGGGCATCATGCGGATCGACATCACCGCTTCCTGCAGATCGCGCGCGTTGCGCTCCAGCTGCGCCATGCCGTTGAAGAGCCGGTCGTGCAAGGCCGGATCGAACGTGCTGGTGGTCTCGGCCAGCATCGCCTGCGTGATCACCAGTTCGCCGACCAGGTTGATCAGCTGATCGACCTTCTCGACGCCGACGCGAATCGAGCTGCCCTCCGCGCCGCCTGCCGCCGCGGCCGGACGCGCCGCTGCCTTGCGGTCCTGTTCGGCGGCCGCCGCCGCGCTTGCCGCCGGCGCGTTGCTCGCGGCTGCGGGTGCAGCCGCGGCGAGCGCCGGGGTAGCCGCTGGCGACGCCGAAGCGTCGAACAGTCCGTGCGTGACGGCGGCTTGAGCGGGCGCAGCGGTGTAGGCCGCCCGTGCCGACGATGCTGCCTGCTCCGCCCCTGCTGCTAGTGCCGTCTGTGCTGCTTGCGCCAGGGTCGAGTCGGCAGCGTCCGGCGTTCCAGGTTCGCCTTGCTGCGTCTCGTCCGCCGGTGCGGTGCCGCGGCCGATCGAGATCTGACTTTCGTCGATCACGAAACAGCACACGGCGATGATGTCGTCGGAGGTCACATCGGTCTGGAGCCACAGCGTCAATTCGCCGCCGCTTTTGACCCTTCCGACTATGCTGCCCAGGTTGCCGAGCTCTTCGGCCAGCAGTTCCTGGTCCTTCTCACCTACGCCCCGTAGCGTAATTTTCAGATGGGGGCCGGCTTCATCGCCGGCGCCCGCGGCTTGCCCGGTCTGTGCCGGTTCGCCGTCAGTCCATTCACCCGCCGCCTGCACCGCCTGTTCGACGACGTGCTCGGGCGGGGTACCGCCTTGACCTGCTGGTCGTGCTGCCACTGGTGCTGCGGCTGCCACCGGTACGGCCGGCGCCGCGGCCGCTTCGGCGCCGAAGTGGCTTTCCGCATTCAACTGTTCGAGCTTCGCGCAGATCGCCTTGGCGAGCGCCGCATCCGGCTCGGCGCTCGCGCGATAGTCGGCGAGCTGGCCCGACAGCACGTCCTTGGTTTCGAGGAACGTGTCGATCATGTCCTTGCGCAGCACGAGTTCGTTATTGCGCGCGCGGTCGAGCAGCGATTCGAGAATGTGGGTCGTTTCCGTCAGTGCGGTAAAGCCGAAGGTCGCCGCGCCACCCTTGATCGAATGCGCCGCGCGAAAAATCGCCGCGAGGTCTTCGGGGTCCGGATGCGCGATATCCAGATTGAGCAGCAACTGCTCCATCTGCGCGAGCAATTCGTCCGCTTCGTCGAAGAACGTCTGATAGAACTGAGTGATGTCGAGTGTCATGCCTGGGTCACCGCGAGAGTTCCTGTCTAGGCTTGGGCTGCCGTGCCGCCGCGTCGAGAGCTTCTATAACTTGTGTAAGGGTGGCGCTTATGAGGCGTTCATGCCGGGTCTGGTTCGGCTAACGCCGCCACCAGCTCGGTCAACATGTCGGGGTCGAGCGGCTTTTCGATCCAGCCGGTCGCCCCTGCGGCCCGCGCCGCCGCCTTGAACGGCTCGCCCGATTCCGTCGTGAGGACGAGGATGGGCGTCGCCTGGTAGGCCGGATTGCCGCGCAACTCGGTAATCAGATCGAGCCCGGTCTTGCCCGGCATGTGCTGGTCCGTCAGCACGAGGTCGAACGACATGGCGAGCGCGTTTTCGAGCCCTTCATTGCCATCCGCCGCGAGCGTCACTTCATAGCCGGCCGTCGTCAGCGTGGCGGCGAGGATTTGCCGCATCGATGCCGAATCGTCGATTGCCAGAATGTGCCTGATCATGAAAACCTCGCTGCACTTACGCTATGGATCGCCGGGCTGGCCGCGCCACATGGGCGCCGGCTCCAGCCAGCCGACCGCTATCTGTTACTGGGCTGCCGGCGCTATCGCCGGCACCTTCGGCGCAACCGTCACCGGTGGCGCAAGTCTTTGCAGCAGCGGCTTGGAGCCGGCTGCGTCATCCGACAGGGTGGTCGTGGTGGAGTCGTCATGGTCAAGCGCCTCCTCCGACTTCCTGTTCAGCACGATGATGCTGATGCGGCGATTTTCCGGGTCCATCGGGTCCGCCTTGTTCAGGTTCTGCGTCGACGCGAGGCCGAGCACGCGCATCACCTTCGCTTCGTCCATACCGCCCGCGATCAGCTCGCGGCGCGACGCATTGGCGCGGTCCGCGGACAGTTCCCAGTTGCTGTAGCCCTTCTCGCCGCCCGCGTACTGCGCGGCGTCAGTGTGACCCTGCACGATGATGCGGTTCGGCACGTCGTTCAGCGTGTGGCCGATTTCGCGCAGGATGTCGCGCATGTACGGTTCGACCGCGTCCTTCGCGGTCGCGAACATCGGCCGTTTCTGCGAGTCGACGATTTCGATGCGCAGGCCGGTCAGTGTCGAGTCGATCCGGATCTGCTGTTTGAACTGGCGCAGCACCGGGTTCGCTTCGATCGCGGCCATCAGCTTGACCTGCAAATCGTGCAGACGGACCTGTTCGCGGCGCTCCATCTCGCCCTGCAGCTGCTTGACCGAGTCTTCGTTGTTGTGTGAAGCGGTGCGCTCGGCGCTCGCGGTCGAGCCGTCAGTGGCGCGCGTCACACCCTGTGCATCGATCGAAATGTCGCGGCCGCCGCCCTTCAGAATGCTCGTGTCCTCGGCGCTGCGATCGCCGCCCCACAGGGTGATCTTCAACGGCTGGTTGAAGTAATCGGCGATGCCCCTCAGCTGCACGGAGGAGGCCGAACTCAGCAGCCACATCAGCAGGAAGAACGCCATCATCGCGGTCATGAAGTCCGCGTAGGCGAGCTTCCACGCCCCGCCGTGATGGCCCTTCCTGGCCGGTGCGGAGCGCTTGACGACAATGGCGCGGTCTTTGTCCTTGCTCATCGAATCGGTTCCCGGCGCCCGTTACTTGGCTTTGACGCGGCGCACGTGCTCTTCCAACTCGGCGAACGACGGGCGTTCAGTCGAGAAGAGCACCTTGCGGCCGAATTCGACGGCAATCGCCGGCGCATAGCCATTCAGACTGGCGAGAATCGTCACCTTGATGCACTGGAACATCTTGGTCGACTCGGTCACGCGCTGTTCGGCGACGCTCGCGAGCGGTCCGATCAGTCCGTACGAAAGCAGAATCCCGAGGAAGGTGCCGACCAGCGCCTGGGCGATCATCTCGCCGAGCACCGCGGGCGGCTTGTCGGCGGAGGCCATGGTGTGCACCACGCCCATCACCGCGGCCACGATCCCGAACGCCGGCATGGCGTCGCCGACCTTGTTCAGGGCGTGCGCGGGCGCTTCGCCTTCCTGGTGGTGTGTCTCGATCTCCTCGTCCATCAGGCTTTCGATCTCGAACGCGTTCATGTTGCCGCCGACCATCAGACGCAGGTAGTCGGTCAGGAACTCGATGATGTGCTTGTCGGCGAGTATCTTCGGATACTGGGTGAAGATCGGGCTCTTCGACGGATCGTCGATGTCGGCTTCCAGCGTCAGCGTGCCTTCCTTGCGCGCCTTGGCCAGCAGGACGTAAAGGAGCGCCATCAGCTCCATGTAGACGTCCTTGTTGTATTTCGCGCCCTTGAACAGGGTTGGAATGACGCGCACCGTCGCCTTGATCGTCTTCATCCCGTTACCGAGAATGAACGCGCCGACGCCGGCGCCGACGATCATCAGCACTTCGACAGGCTGCAGCAGCGCGCCGAGATGGCCGCCTTCCAGCGCATAACCGCCGAAAACGGACAAAAGCGTCACGAGTGTTCCCACGAAAATCAGCACTGCCGAGCCCTCACAAAGAAGCGACGGTGACCGTCGTTAATCTGGTTTACGGCAACGGAGCAGAAAACTTTGACGGAAAAGCGGCGCGTCGCTCCGGTGTAAACCAGAGGCGGCTTAAACCGGCGAAGCCGGGCCCGGCACCGGCGATCGGGCCGGAAGGCACGCCGAATGGCGGTTGTCGACGCGTGTACCGGGTCGCGCGCCGCGGGCCGATGCGGCCCTGCGGCTCAAACCCCGAGCTCAGCGAGGCTTTCGCGGGCCTGGGCGGCGGCAAGTTTGCTGGTCTTGCCCGCGCGCGAAGGCGGCTGGCAAAGCCCGCAGACAAAGGCGTGCTGCGGATCGTGTGCATGCGCGAGAAAATGTCCGCCGCACCGGGAGCAGGCGGTCATTTGCAGCATTCCGGAGTCGAAGAAGCGCACCAGCGTCCGGGCGCGCGTGAGACTGAGCACGGGCTCGTCGTCGTGCAATAGGGCGTGTACCAATCGCTTTTTTTGAACTACAAGCTGCCATCAGCCGAGTTGCTCGACTGGCTGGCTTGCCATCAGGATCGCGGAATGCGCCTGGGCCACGGCGCTGGATTTGCCTTTGTCCGCAAGGGCGGACAGCACGGCATGGTCATCGAAACGGAAACGGCACAGCACCTGATTGGACGCCGCCAGCTTCACGGTCTGCGCCAACGACAGATTGGCGAGCACGTCGGCCAACTGGTCCGAAATCCCCATGCGAAACATGCCCATCGGCTTGTCTTCGCGCAGCAGACGCTGGGCGAGCAGGAGATAAGAAAGGTTGATTTCTCTGATCTCATTGAGCATTTCGCTTGTTGCGCTCATGATTCCCCCGGGGTGTATCTGGCTGGTCAGGCCGTTACGGAAACGTTTGCTCGAACGCGCGCACTTAAACCGCACGAATCGGCTCGTTTCTGGTCTTGCCAGCATTGTGTCGAAATGGGGAGCGGACGAAAATCGGACAGACACCCAGCCTGCCTGACGGATTAATCCGTCATTCTTGTAGGAATTTTTCCTACACGGAGGGGGCAGAAAGAAGGTTGCAGCAGGCGAAAGCGGTGCGCAGCTTGAGATTCGCGATGCGCTTTGGATGATTTTTCAGCGGCAAGGTGAACCAAATGGTGAGTCATAAGTGGCTCAAGGTCCGCACCTTGCTGCGGTGAGGAACAATTATAAGACGTTTTCACTTCTGCGCAACACGCGTAGTGTAGGGACCGCTCCAGGTCCGGGACCGTCTCTTGCTGCTGTTCCCCCAGCACCTGGATGTCTATCACTCATGCCCCCCGAGTATCAGGCCAACCCTCCTGCCGACCTGTAACGCATCATGTTTCGCGCTGTAACAACATTAAGTGTTTGAAAAATAACTCGAATTAGCTCGGCCGATCCCGATAATGCACCTAGGGGATTACCCGATGCAGGTTCGGAGCACCCCGGGCGGCGGCTTACCGCGCCCAACCGTCCGTCAGGCATTCGCTCCTCGCTCTACTCGAGCGCCGTTGTGCGAAGCCGTTTTAAACAGGAGAAAACGCATGCGAATCGCACAAATTGCGCCGTTGTATGAAGCTGTCCCACCGAAACTCTACGGCGGCACCGAACGCGTCGTCTCGTATCTGACCGAAGCGCTGGTCGACCTCGGCCACGACGTCACGCTGTTTGCGAGCGGCGATTCGGTCACCTCCGCGAACCTCGACGCCTGCTGGCCTCGTGCGCTGCGCCTCGACCCGACCATCCGCGATGCGTTGGCTCCGCATGTCCTGATGATGGAAAAGGTGCGCAAGGTCGCGCATGAATTCGACGTGCTGCACTTTCACCTCGATTACATGCCGTTCCCGCTCTTCACCACCATGGACACGCCGTTCGTGACGACGCTTCATGGCCGTCTGGACCTGCCGGAACTGCAACCGGTGTTCGATGCGTTCTCGAACGTGCCGGTGGTATCGATTTCGGACTCGCAGCGCACGCCACTGCCGCAGGCCAACTGGCTGAACACGATTTACCACGGCCTGCCCGAGCAGTTGCTCACACCCCAGACGCACAAGAAGCCGGAGTATCTGGCGTTCCTCGGCCGTATCTGTCCGGAGAAGCGCGTCGATACAGCTATCAAGATCGCCGCACAAAGCGGTCTGCCGCTGAAGATCGCCGCCAAGGTGGATAAGGTCGACCAGGAATACTTCAAGAAGGAAATCGAACCGCTGCTCTCCATGGCGCACGTGGAGTTCGTCGGCGAAATCAACGAGGCGCAGAAGCCCGAGTTCCTCTCAGGCGCCAAGGCGCTGCTGTTCCCGATCGACTGGTCGGAGCCGTTCGGTCTGGTGATGATCGAATCGATGGCGTGCGGCACGCCGGTGATCGCGTTTAACCGCGGTTCAGTGCCGGAAGTGATCGACCACGGCGTGACCGGCTACATTGTCGAGGACGTTCAAGGTGCGGTGGCCGCGCTGCAGCGTCTGGACGAACTGTCGCGCAGCGAGATTCGCGCGCAGTTCGAACGCCGCTTCAGTTCGAAAACGATGGCTAGGAATTACGTGGACGGCTATTCGGCACTGATCGAAGCGACGCGCCGCCCGATGTTGCGCCGGGTAGCGGTGGGTTGAGCAACGTGCTTAAGCGGCTGACCTTTTTATGCACTCAACCGCTTAAGCTGTGCTTCTGCCGCTTACGCCGCTTTCCGATTCGCACGCCAATCATGAGTACATTTGCCTGTTGAATCGTTTGCGTGAGCGGTTTGCAGGAGTTAACCCGCTTCCACTACGGAAAAGCCGCCTCTCAAGGGCGGCTTTTTTAATACAAGCATGGAGGCGCTTCCATCCCAGATTAGCGCGGCGCGAATTAACAACCCGGCACGATCAACCTTCAGTTGGCTTGCGCCTCTACCGGTAAGGCATTTCAAGCCGCGCCAATCAGAAAGCGTTCGCGATTCTTGCCGACAATCCACTTTGGCGGTTTGCCGCGCCCGCTCCAGGTATTGCCCGATTTCGGATCTTGGTACTTGGCCGGCAGCGGCGCCTTCTTCGGCGGGCGTCCGCGCCGTGCGGCAACCGCGAAACCGAGGTCTTGCGCGGTTAGACCGTATTCAGCGATCTTTTGGCGGATGTCGGCGACAACATTGTCGATTTCAGTACGCCGGGCTTCGTCTGCCTGTGCCTGCAATTTGGCAATCTGCGCCTTGAGGTCTGCATATTGCGACATTTCGGTTCTCCCTTTTTTTAGAACTCATTCGCTCGCAGACTAGCTGCAATTATAAAAATTCGCAATGGACAATAATACCGATTTAGGAAGAAATCATCTGATAATTATTAAGCGTCGATGAATTGTAAAACGACGTCTTTACCAGGCAATAATAGCTAAAGGCGACTCCACATTGACAATTCTTGACACCTAATCTGGCTGTCTTTCCCTAAAATTGCGCGCTCAATGGCATGCATCTGCGCTTAGCATTCATGCCTCTCCAGGCGTCAAACATTTTAGGATTACCAATCATGCAGTTGTCAAAACGTCTTGCCGCCGAGCTGTTCGGCACCTTCTGGCTCGTGCTCGGGGGCTGCGGCAGCGCCGTCCTCGCCGCCAATTTCGCCGGCCCGGTCCACGGTCTGGGCATCGGCTTCGTGGGCGTTTCGCTCGCATTCGGCCTCACTGTCCTGACAATGGCTTATGCAATCGGCCACATCTCCGGCTGTCACCTGAATCCGGCGGTGAGCGTCGGCCTGACCGTCGCCGGCCGCTTTCCGGCTCGCGACCTGCTGCCGTACATCGTCGCGCAAGTGATCGGCGCGGTGCTCGGTGCGCTGGTGCTGTCGTTGATCGCGTCGGGCAAGCCGGGGTTCGACCTCGTCGCCAGCGGTTTCGCCAGCAACGGCTACGGCGAGCGCTCGCCGGGCCATTACGCGCTCGCGGCCGCGTTCATTTGCGAAGTGGTGATGACCGGCTTCTTCCTCTTCGTCATCCTCGGCGCGACCGACAAGCGCGCGCCAGCGGGTTTCGCGCCAATCGCCATTGGCCTGTGCCTGACGCTGATCCACCTGATCTCGATTCCGGTTACCAACACGTCGGTCAACCCGGCGCGCTCGACCGGGCCGGCGCTGTTCGTCGGTGGCGCGGCGGTGGATCAACTGTGGATGTTCTGGGTCGCCCCGATTCTCGGCGCGGTGATCGCAGGGGTGCTGTACCCGCTCATCGCCGAAAGCCGCCGCGGCAATTCGCAGGAACTGGCGCTCGACTGATCAGCGCGTGCGCCAGCTGTGCGTATCCAGACAGTCAAAGCGGGCGCTGCGGCGCCCGCTTCGTTTTTGTACGCATAATGCGGGCAGCCCAGTGGCCTGCCAATGCCCCGCTGCTAGAATCGTGCGACTTCCCAAGCTCGCACAGGTGCTACCGATGACCCGTTTCCGCGGATTCCTGCATGGCGTCGCACTCTCCGTCGGCAGTTTGTGTGCGGGCGTACTAGCGTTACCCGCGGCCCATGCGGCGGACAGCAATACCGAAACGCTCGTATTCGTGCGCCACGGCGAGAAACCCGCCAAGGGATACGGCCAGCTCAATTGCCAGGGGCTCAACCGTGCGCTGGCGTTGCCGGCCGTGATCGCCGCCAAGTTCGGCAAACCGGATGCGATCTACGCGCCCGATCCCGGCCAGCAAAAGGACGACAGCGGCCATCCCTATTACTATATTCGGCCGCTTGCGACCATCGAGCCGACCGCCATCCAATTCCAGATGCCGGTGCAAACGCCGTACGGTTTCGCCCAGATCGACCAACTCGGCACGGCGCTCGTCAATCCATCCAATAGCAACAAGCTGATTGTCGTTGCGTGGGAACACAAGCTGATCGTGAAGCTGTTGCGCAAGATGATGAGCACGCATGGCGGCAATGCCGCCGAGGTCCCCAACTGGCAAAGCGACGACTTCGACAGTATCTATATTGTTCGCCTCGACTGGCAAAGCGGCACGGCTCACGCGACGTTCAAGCTTGACCGCCAGGGGCTAAACGGCCGCGCTGCGGATTGCCCATGCGCGGCGCTGCCGGGTGTTCCTTCTGCGGCTGCGGCGGGCGCTTCCGCGGGCTCAACTGATTAATAAAGTAGCGGTCGCCACCGGAGTCACGATGACCGCGGCGATCGCCGTGGCGGGTGGCACGGCTGATCGTAGCGTTGGGTTGGGTCGCGGAGGGACGCGAACAAGCGGCCCGCATCCCCGAAAGAGGATGCGGGCCGGTCCGTTTTCAGGACGTCAGTTCGTCGTCGAGCGAGAAAAGCTTGCGCAGATGCTGCGCGACGCCCGCTTCAAAGTTGTTGCCGATGCGCGGCACGTTCGGCAGACGTGTGACGAGATCGGGATTGGCGTTGTTCATCATGAACGGATGGCCGGCTGTCTCCAGCAGGTCGATATCGTTCATGTTGTCGCCGAATGCCACGCATTGCGAGGCGTCGACGCCGAGGCGCTCAAGCACGATCTGCAAAGCACGCCCCTTCGATACGTTCGACGTCATCACCTCCAGACAGTCCGGCAGCGAATAGGTGACGTACAGCGCGTCACCGAATTCACGCGCGAGGTTGGCCGAGACGTGTGCGAGATCGTCAGGCTCACCGATGTAGAGGACCTTCGCGATGTCGGCACCGTCGTGCTTCGGCAGATCGGCGACCTCGTAGGTGAAGCCGGAATCCTGGTGGAATTTCAGCAGGTCCGGCGCATCCCGATCGATCAGCCACGCCTGGTCGGCGAACAGATTGACGATCACACGGCCGTGCGCGCCGGCGATTTCCGGCTGCACCAGCCGCTGCACGATGGCCGGAGGCAGGTCGTCGGCGTGGATTACCGAGTTGTCCGGCGCGTGAATGCGTGCACCGTTCGACGTGATCAGATAGGCGCTGACACCCAGCAGGTCGCGAATGCTCGCGACGTCGCAGTAGTGGCGCCCCGTAGCGATCACGAAGTGCAGCCCATCGCTTTCCAGTTTGCGCACGGTAGCGATCGTGAACGGGTCCACCTGGTGATCGGCGTTGAGCAGCGTGCCGTCGAGATCCGTGGCAATGACTTTGTACATAGTGTGAGCAGCCGGGCAGCGTCAAAGATCGCATTTTACCGTTGCGCGCCGCGTCCGCGAGATCGCAACCGGCGCGCCAGACGATGCTCAACCGGCGAGGCGAATCGCTTCGCGCTGCGCCAACTGCAGACCGCCGTGTGCCGAGTCCGCCAACGGCTCGCGCAAGCGGGCCTGATAGATCTGCGGCACGTACTCGCGCAAAGGTGCGCCGAGACCGCCGCACAGCGCGACTGGCAGAGTCGCCGACGGGTCGAGCGCGGCAATCATCTTGCCCACTTCCACGCCCGCCTCGCCGAGCAAACGCGCTGCGAACGGATGCGTGCGATGCGCGATGACGATCGGCGCAAGCCGCGCATAAGCGGTCTGATTGGCTTCGCACAGCCAGACCACGAGACTGTCGCGGTCATGTGCACCGGTGTGGACGAGCAGCGCCTGCGCCAGATCGTCGTTAGGCACACGCCCGTCGAGCACCTGCTGCGCGTGCACGATGGCCCGCAGCCCGAGCCATGCGCCGCTCGCTTCGTCGCCCGACGGGTAACCGAAGCCGCCGGCGGTTCGGCATTCGCCATCGCCGTCAAGCACGGCCGCCTGACTCCCGGTGCCAAGCGCGACGACTACGCCGGACGCGCCGCCATGCGCACCGAGCAAGGTGGTGTACACATCGCTTTCCACCGCGAGGCCGGCTACCGCCGGCGCCTGCGCGCGAAACGCGGCCAGCCAGTCGCGATTATTGACCCCTGCTAATCCGCAGCCGAGTACGCAGCGCGACCAGTCCAGCGGTACGCCGGCACGTGCAAAGGCGTCGGCGCAGCCGGCCCCGATAGCCTGCCACGCGCGTTCCACGCCGAGCCCCAGCCCCGACGGCCCGCTCGCCGCCTGCGCCAGTTCGCGGCGCTGTGCGTCGCCGAGTACGACGCGCGTACCGCTGCCGCCGCCATCAATGCCGATCAGAAAGAGGTCTTTATTCATCGAATCGAGTGAATTCAGGTGGTGAAGAACGCATAGCGTGGCAGGTCAGTTTCAATCCGGCAATCGGCTGAATGGCCAGCTTGCGGCACGCGCGGCTTCCGCTATGCTGACGGTCGACATGACAACGCGGGAGCGCGAAAGTGACACAGCGATGCAACTGGGTATCGAGCGAAGCGCTCGCACACTACCATGACACCGAATGGGGCGTGCCCTCGCGCGACGATCAGCATCTGTTCGAAATGCTGGTGCTGGAAGGCGCGCAGGCGGGTTTGTCATGGTCGACGATTCTCAACAAACGGACCGGCTATCGCCGCGCATTCGCCGACTTCGATATCGGCAAGGTCGCGCGCTTTACGCCTAAACACGTCGATGCGCTGGTGCTGGACGAAAGTATTGTGCGCCATCGCGGCAAGATCGAGTCGGCCATTACCAACGCGCGCGCCGTGCAGCAGATCCAGGCCGAACACGGCTCGCTCGCCAACTTCGTATGGTCGTTCGTCGATCAGACACCAATCCAGAACGATTGGGCATCGTATAAACAGGCGCCGGCATCCACCGAAATTTCGGACGCGCTCAGCAAGGGGCTGAAGCGCTATGGCTGCAAGTTCGTCGGCTCGACGATCTGCTACGCGTTCATGCAGGCGGTCGGCATGGTGAACGACCACGAGGCGAGCTGTATGTGCCGTGCGCGATGCGCGGCGCTCGGCAAGAAGGGACGCAATCGTAAAGCGGGCTGATGTGCCGGCGGGCACCGGGCGGCGCCGCCAGACCAGCACAAACGGCAAACTAGCCAAGCCCGCGAATTGAAAGCGCTTCCGGCATGCTACATCGGCAAAGCACCTGTCGCGGCGCCCGCTTAAAAAGCAAACCGGCGACTCAACCGTGCAAGCCCAGCGCAAAGCAGCGCCCCCAAAAGCAAAACGGCGATGTGGCTTCTTTCGAAGCTCACACCGCCGTTCGGCGTGCGAAACAGGCTGCTTAGTGCAGCTTTTTCGGCAGCATCTGGCTGCGCAGGCGCTTGTGCAGGCGCTTCACAGCAGCAGCCTTCTTGCGCTTACGTGCCGTGGTCGGCTTTTCGTACGATTGGCGCTCACGCAGTTCAGCGATCAGGCCATTCTTTTCGATTGCGCGACGAAAGCGGCGAATCGCCACTTCGAACGGCTCGTTTTCTTTCAGAAGAATCGTCGTCATGTAATTCCTAACTCAATCACTTGATAGGGGTAAATTGCGTGGCGGGATACCGCTCACGCGCCGGCCCTCCGGTCGTTCCGATTCGTGGCCAGTAACAGGCAAACGCGGGCAGAACCCGGCCAAACCACGAATGAAACGAGAGGCATAACGGCCACGGAGGCCGGAAAAGAGAGGTGGGGAGTTCACCGCGGAACGCGGACAGACGTAATGCCAAAGCCACGTCTGCTGCCGTTTCGCCAACCTTTCATCAATGAAAAATATTGACGAAACAGGCAAAGATCTCAATTCACTCCCGATAATATCAGGAAACTCACCATCCTACCAGGGGTTTAGCGTTTGCACCAGGTCCCTCGCGCGATCAGGCATGCCAGTGCGACGGGGGCCGGCGTGCTGCCGTGCCGCTCGGCGACCCGGTCGAGCGCCCTAATCAAGTCGTACACGATTGAAATTCGGATTTGCAGAATACGAGGAATCGGGGGAGACATGACTGCCTGCCCCCTTGTTGGCGCTCACACGCGTTGCAGACTAAATTCCGTCAGGGCATTCGTCAGGATATCGACCGCCTCCTCCGTAACGGCGTTATATAGCGACGCCCGCAACCCTCCAATCGAACGATGGCCCTCCAGCCCGACGATCCCCTGTTCCCGCGCCGCCTCGATAAATGCATCGTCGAGTCGCGCATCGCCAAACGTAAACGCCACATTCATCTGCGAGCGCCACGGGCGATCCGCGTGGATCGTCACCGCATCGCCCAAAGCGTCCAGTGTTTCGTATAACCGCTTCGCCTTTCTTTCGTTGATGCTTTGCATCGAATGCAAACCGCCAATCTCGAAGCGCAGCCAACGCGTAATCAACGTCATGACATAGATCGCGAATACGGGCGGCGTGTTGTAGTTCGAGCCATGTGACACATGCGTGCGAAAGTCGAGAATGGCCGGCAGGCCATCCGGAACCCGTTCGAGAAGAGACCGTTTGATGATCGCAACCGTCACCCCTGCAGGACCCAGATTCTTCTGTGCATGGGCATACATCATCGAGAATACATCTGGCCGGAACGGCTTCGACAGAAAATCGGACGACATATCCGCAATGAGCGGCACCGGCATCTGATCTTCGCAAACAGGAAATTGCAAGCCCTCCACGGTCTCGTTCGACACGTAGTGCAGATAAGCGGCCGACCTCGACACATCCAGCGCCCGAAGGTCGGGCAGTTGCCGATAGCCCGTCGCGCGACCATCCCAGGCGACCTTTCTCGCGCTCACTTTGGCCGCTTCCGACGTCGCCCGGCCGCTCCAATAGCCGGACGTCACGTATTCCGGCGGTGCGCTGGCCTGCGCGGCGAAATTCATTGGAATCATCGCGAACTGCAGACTGCTGCCACCCTGCAGAAATGTGACCGCGTAGTCATCGGAAATGCCGAGCAGGCAGCGCAGGTTCTGTTCTGCTTCATTCAGTATCGACCGGAACCAGTCTGATCGATGACTCATGCCGAGCACAGATATGCCCGTCTCCGGCAGGCGCGCAACGGCCTCACGGGTTTGCTCCAGCACGGTTTCCGGAAGCGCACCGGGACCACCGGAAAAATTCAATGTGTTGGATTTCATGGTTCGTGGACAAGCCTTCGGTTGAATTAACATGAGCCCGCAGCCGCGCGGCGCAGCATCTGGTGAAATGCGTCGAAGACTCGATGCATTTGCGGCGCCTTATAAGGAAACGTGCCTGGATCGTCCATGTCATGCACGACCATCGCGGTGGCAATCTCGAAGATGAGCAGGCGGCCATCGCTCGTTTCGGCGCAGTCAAATCCTACGTAATCCAGATCAGTCGTTTCAGCAATCATGCGAAGCGCTTCGCGGTGACGCACCGCGAAGTCGGAATCGAAGCTCGCCATCAGGCGCGCCTCCTCCTCCCGGCGCTCAGGGTGCGCAATCATCTCGGCGTACGGATAGTGGACCATCCATTCGCGCGAAATCCCCATATGACACACGAAAGGCGCTCCCTCGATCATCACGATCCGGTACTTACGGAACAAGCCGTCTGCGCTGCTGTAGTCGATAAAGGGTGCGACGTAATATTCCTGAATGTCCGTGCCGTTCACATAACGCGCAAGGTCAAGCCCGTCAGATACTTTCACCAGCCCTTGTCCAGCGTGCGAGCCCACCGGCCTCACAATCAACGGGTAGTGTTCGTCCAGCACATCTGACAGATCGAACGCGCCCGACGCAGCTTCGAGAATCCGCTCGCGGGACAGCCGCACGGTGTGCGCCATACAAATCCCGTGGATTTTGCCCAGCAGCGCATAGGCGGCGTCACGCGTCGTGTGCAAGATGCGCTCGGGCCGGTTGAGCACTCGACAATCAGCGCGACCGGTCAGCGATGCGATTCGAGCGAGTGGCTCAGCGTTTTCATCCGACGCGCACGCGGCGACGAGAATGACATCGTGTTCCGGCAAACTCGCGTCCTGATGCAAATCTCCATCAACGTACAACACGTCGACCTGAAGGTCGGCGTTCTCAACCAGGCATTCGAACGGCGTATTCGCCATGAGATCGCCAGGCGATTTGAGCACGAGCACCTTTACCGGCGCCTCGGCCGAATGCGCACTCTTTAGCCGGTAGTGCCTGCGCATTTGAATTGCCAGGTTTTGAACGGTGAGTGCGGACGCTTTCTGGTATTTGAGTTCCAGCACCAGGGACAAATCGAGCAGAGCGTACGGATCTTCATGGCGCTCGCTGTGCGCGAGCAAGCGATCCCCAAGCGGCGTGAGATCGTTTCCCGCTGTTGCTTCTCTGAGCAAAGTGGCCAGACCCAATGGCTGATAAGGCGGCGCATGCCCCGCCTCCACAGCGAGCGGTGTTTGAACAGGATTCATGGATATGGGACGCTTCGATAAAGTGATACAGGGTGAGAGGAGTCACCCTCGCATGCGTTGTCTTACGCAGGTTTCAGTCAAGCCGCGGTGGACGGGCAAGCGTAAGGACACGAGCGTCCGCAGTGGTCTCGCCCACATAACCCACCTCGTCGCAAAACCATCCTTCGGGCATCATCGCCGTTGACATTGCATCTTCCTGATTCGCGCGAGGCGGGACACGAGTCAGTGTGCTGGCAACCAAGGACAGCTTCAGGCGGTTGATGCGTGACATGTCTATGTCCTTTCGTAGAAAAAAAATCCGGTACAAGCGGGGGCGCGAAGCTGCCTGCGCGAAGATTTCAAATCGCGCCCCCAGCTTAGATTACTGGAACCGGACGGAACTCAAAGAAGGAACAGAGGACGAAATGGCCGCCTATTCACGTGAACCGCGCGACTCGTAACGAAAGCTCGTCGCGCACGCGCTTGATCACTCCGCCCCAGTCATGCGCTCCCGTCTGGCGAAAAAGCCGCGCACTCGGGTACCAGGGCGTGTCGGTGCGATCGTGCATCCAGCGCCAATCCGGAAAGTGCGGCAGCAGGATCCACACCGGGCGCGCCAGTGCCCCGGCCAGATGGGCGATCGAGGTGTCGACCGAGATCACCAGGTCGAGTTGTTCGAGCAGTGCCGCCGTATCGGCAAAGTCCTCCAGTTGGGCACCAAACGAGATTACGCCGGCATGCCGCTCCAACACAGCGCGATCCGCGTCGCGGATCTCTGGCTGCGGGATCACCCAGTCAACACCCGGTAAGTCAAAGCAGGCTTCGAAAGCAGCGAGCGGAATCGAGCGCAGCGCGTCGTTCTTGAACTGCGGATTGCCGGCCGTTGCGAGACCAACCCGCAATCGTCCCGTCGCGCTGCGAGCCGCGAGCCGCTCGCGCCAAAGCGCTCGCCGCTCCACGGGCGCGCGAAGATAGCCGCTCGGCTCAGGGGCGGTGTCAGGCGTCGTCCGGAGTGCGCGCGGCAGACTGAGCAGCAAGCATTGATGGTCACCATCGGGTCGCGCGTCGCCGCGCGCAACGATTTCGACACCCCAGTCCCGGCTCACTTCGTCGAACAACGGCCGCAGCGGCGGTTGAACCTCGAGGATCACGCGCTGCGCGAGAGCCGCTACCTGTGGCGCATAGCGCGCGAACTGGATCGTGTCGCCGAGGCCCTGTTCGGCAATCAGCAGAATCGTCTTATCGGCGAGCGGCTCTTCGCCGGACCAACACGACGGCAGACTTTCGAGCATCCGCTGCCCTTCGCGCTTGCCATACGCGCGCCAGCCTCCCGCATAGTCGCCTCGGCGCAGCAGCAGGCCCGCCTCGTCGAGCCAGGCCTCGTCCCAGTCAGGACGCACGCGACGGGCCGCCTGAAAGCACGCCAGCGCCGCGTCGTCGGCACGCATCATCGCCAGCGCGTTACCCATATGACGCAGAGCCGTCGCCCGGTTCGGCTCGAGTTCCAGCGCACGTTCGAACCAGGGCAGTGCCTCCCCGGGTTGGCCGCCCTTGCCCAACGCCAGGCCGATCGACTCGCAGATAGCGGAGGTGGGCAAAGCGTGGACCGGCAAACACGGATAGCTGAGCGGCGCCGGTGGCGTGAGAGTCCGCGCCGCTGCGTCAGCATCCTGCCGCGTGCGTTCCGAAAGCTCCAGGGCGCGCGACAGTCCCTGCAACGCGGCCATGGCCCGGCCGAGCTCCATGAATGTTTTGCCGATTCCATAGTGTGCCCATGCCGATGACGGTTCGAGCATGGCCGCGCGCTGATAGGCGGCGAGCGCATCCGGCAACCGGCACAGCGCCGCCAATGCGTCGCCGCGCGCAGCGTGGGCGCAGGCGTCGTCGGCATTGCCCGCGACCGCATGGTCCGCTTGCGCCAACGCTTCTTCCGGCGCATCGAGCGCGAGGAGCGTGCGCGAATAGGCAAGCTGGAGTCGCGACGCTATCGGGGGATTGTCCGCGCTTGATGCATCGGTCGATGCATCGCCCCCCAGAACGGCTTCGAACTGTTCACGCGCCGCGGCATGGTCGCCGGCGGCCGAAAGCGAAAGCGCGAGGCGCGCCTGCAAGCCGGGTAATGCCGGCACGGCAATATGTGCAGCCCTTAATAGAGTGGCGGCGTCCGCATGGCGGCATTGAGCATCGAGGATCGCGGCGAGCCGCAGCAATGCGGATGCGCTCGCATGCGCCTCGGCGTATGCGTCGATTTCCGGACCGGTATGCAGGCCGGCGCACATTCGACAAAGCGGGTCCGACATAAGCATAAGCAAGGGTGTTGACAAGTGAATGCCGCCATTCTTAATCAGGTCGGCGGGCAACAAAGGTCGAAACAGCGGGCTAAGTTAGGGCTAACTTGGGGAATCACCACTTGTTGCGTAGCAGCATCGAATGACCGGCGTGCGCCAGTTCGGACGGGGCCGAACGAGACTATGAGGCGGATGGACGGCGTCTTCTCGCGCAGATACAGGGGCTCGACGCCAAAGCGGCCGAAAGGGCATCGCGCGATGGCAAGCGGCGGGAGCGGCGGCCCCGCTGCGGCACCCGACTGGCCGCGAGCGTGCGCTGATGATGCGGACTGGCTGTTCCACTGACTGGTGAGCCTGCCTTCAGTGCGGTCAGAAAGGTGGAATGTTGCGGCACTGACCAGATATCGGGGCTAAAGATTTCCAGAGCCTATCCGATAACCCATTTAACGGCGGCAAATGGACAGTGCGGTGCACGGCCGAACGTTACGGCGGAGTTGCCGGAATGCGCTAACTATTGAATAAAGGAGTGCTGGAATGACTACGGTTATCAATACCAACATTGCGTCGCAGATCGCGCAGAACAATTTGATGAACAACCAGGCTGCGGTGACCAACGCGATCACCCAGCTGTCGTCGGGTCTCTCGATCAACAGCGCAGCGGACAACCCCGCCGGCCTCGCGATCGCAACGACGCTGCAAGCGCAGATCAACGGCCAGACCGTTGCGCAGCAGAACGCGAATAACGGCATTTCGCTGGCGCAAACCGGCCAAAGCGCGCTGACGCAAATCACCAACAACCTGCAGACGATCCGCCAGCTCGCCGTGCAGGCATCGAACGCATCGAACACGGCTGCGAACCGCGCGGCGCTGAACCAGGAAGTCCAGCAGTCGCTCGCACAGATCAACACGATCGCGACGACGACCGCCTTCAACGGCCAGAGCCTGCTCGACGGTTCGTTCGGCACGCAGAATTTCCAGATCGGCGCGAACGCCGGCCAGACGATCGGGGTCAACCTGACCCAGGGCGCACAGACGTCGCAAATCGGCCAGACGTCGAATACGACGTTCTCGCTTCAAGGCCTGGCCAGCGGCGGCCTCTCGGTCGAATCGCTGGACGTCTCAGTGGGTGGCTCGCCTGCCGTCACGATCGGCGCTGCCGTCGCGGGCAGCGCCCCTGGCCAGAGCGCGGACAGCGCGTACGCCGCAGCGCAAGCGATCACCAACGCGAACATCCCCGGCCTCACCGCAAGCGCTTCGAACACGCAGACCGCAACATTCACCAACATTGTTAATACCAATGCGAGCGGGGTGGCTGAGACCTTCAACCTGTCGATCAACGGCCAAAGCGTATTCGGCCAGTCGGGCGGCCTGTCGGTCGCCGCTGGCGCCACCGTGAGCGCCACGACCGTGCTCAGCGCAATCAACGCTGCATCGGGCACGACCGGCGTGACCGCAACGCTCGGCGCGGATGGCAAAACCTTCACGTTCAACGCAGCGGACGGTAGCAACATCACGATCGCCCAAGGCACGACCGGCGGTACCGACTTTAACGGCGGCCTGGACAACACAGCACAGACAATCAACGGCGTAGTCGGCAAGCTCACGCAGCTGACTGCTGGGGCTGACGTCAGCACGTCGACAGGCACGCTGCATGGTTCGGTCACGCTGTCGTCGGCCAGCCAGGTGGCGCTCTCGGGCACGGGCGCGGACGACATCGCGCAGCAAACGGATAACACCACGAACTCCGCAGACAACCTGCAAACGGTCCAGACGTACACGGGCAGTACCTTCACGCAAGGTGGCGCCGGCAGCCTGTCGTTTTCTGGCGGCAACGTTGGCGCAGCCGCCGTGACTGTTGCCGTGGCCGCGACTGACACAGCGTCAACGGTTGCCCAAAACATCAACAACACCGCAGGTCTGCAAGCGGCAGGGATAACTGCAAGCGTTAACGCACAAGGCCAACTTGTCCTGAAAGACTCGCAAGCAACGGCGGGCCAGAACCTTACGATCACGGACAGCGCTACTACGGGTCTTGCCACCAATGTCCAGCAAAACAGCTACGTCGCCTCTTCGGGCGGCTCGCTTGCGAACGTCGACGTGCTGACGGTTGCCGACTCACAAAAGACCATCCAGACCGTCGACGCTGCGCTGAGCCAGATCAGCACGCTGCAAGGTCAGTTGGGCGCGGTGCAGAACCGTTTCACGTCGGTCATCTCGAACCTGAGCTCGTCGGTGCAAAACGCCCAGTCGACGCAATCGTCGATTCAGGACACGAACTACGCCAGCGAAACGTCGGCGCTGTCGCGTGCGCAGGTCCTGTCGCAGGCCGCCCAGGCAATGGTCGCGCAGGCGAACCAGTTGCCGCAGCAAGTCCTGAAGCTGTTGCAGTAACGTTTCTGGCGTAACGCAGTAAGCAGATAGTAGACGGCCGGCGCGTATGCGCCGGCCGGTTTTGGAGGCGTCGCTCTTACAGCGCCGCCTCCAAAACCGACACACAAGCGGCGGATGCTGGCAGCCTCGCTCACACACCGCCACATTCGCTGCAAGGCCGGCGCGATGCGCCGCTCCAGAAGGCACAGGCTCAGCATGGCTACAACGATCTCTCCGACCAGCAGCACGGCGACGTCCGGCACCACCAGCGTCAAGACCAGTACCGGCAGTTCGTCCAGCAGCAGCTCGTCGACGCCGTCTGCTTCGTCGATCATCTCGTCGGTCGGCCTTGGCCTCGGCACCACACTGCCAATCAGCCAGGTGCTAACGGGGCTGATGCAGATAGAGAGCATCCCGCTCACGCAACTGCAAAACCAGGTAGGCGGCGTCCAGACGGAGATTTCCGCTTACGGCCAGCTCAGCTCGGCACTCTCGACGTTTCAGCAATCGCTGACGCAACTGACGCTGCCAACCGCGTTCCAAACGCTCAGCGCGACCTCCAGCAATACGTCGGCGCTCTCCGCGAGCGCGGTGGTCGGCGCCCAGACTGGCACATACACCATCAACACGACGCAACTGGCCCAGGCGCAGTCGCTCGCGACGGCCGGCCAAGCCAGCCTGAACACGCAACTCTCGAGCGGCAGCGGCAGTTCGATCGTGACGTTTACGTTCGGCACGCAAAGCGGTTCGACCAGCAATCCGACTTTCACACCGAATCTGTCGCAAAGCAGCGGCAGCATCACGGTCAACAGCAGCAACGACACGCTGGCCGGTCTGCGTGATGCAATCAACAGCGCCAACCTCGGCGTCACCGCCTCGATCGTCAACGACGGAAGCAGCACGCCATACCGGCTCGTGCTGACGTCGAACACAACCGGCGCGAACGAAAGCATGCAGATCTCGGTGCAAGGCGATGCCGGCATCAGCTCCCTGCTGACCTACCCGCCCAGCACCGGCGGCCCATCCAGCGGCGCAATGATCCAGACCGCGCCGGCGCAGAACGCCAACCTGACAGTCAACGGCCTCACGCTCACCAGTTCGACCAATGCCGTCGCAACCGCGTTGCCCGGCATATCCCTGAACCTCCTGCAGACGGGCCAGTCGACGCTCACGGTCGCAAACAATTCGAGTGCGATCCAGACCAATATCGATGGTTTCGTATCGGCCTACAACACGCTGCAGAGCACGATCAACAACCTGACGGCCTACAATCCCGGCGGCACCAATGGCCCGCTGATCGGCGACGCCACCACGACGCAGATCCGGAACCAGCTGCAACAGGTGGTCGCAAGCGCGCTGTCGGGCACCGGCAGCGGCTATTCGTCGCTGTCCGCCGTCGGCATCTCGCTCAACAACGACGGCTCATTGTCAGTCAACGATTCGACGCTGTCTCAGGCATTGCAAAGCAATCCGAACCAGTTCGCTGCGCTATTCGGCACCGCTGGCTCCGCGACCAACAGCAACGTCACCTACCTGATTGGCGGCACCAATACGCAGCCCGGTTCGTATGCGGTCAACATCACGCAGGCCGCGGCCCAGGGGACCTTCACCGGCTCGGCCGCACTTCCCGACGCCGCGACCGGCAGCGTCGCACTCAGCAGCCCGACCACGATTGCGTCGGGGGCCACGCTCACCCTGACGATAGGTGGCACGCCGACCACCGTGAACCTGACTGCAGGCCCTTACGCTACGCCCGCCGCTGTCGCTACCATGCTGCAAAGCGCAATCGGCTCCGCCGCCACCGTGACCCAAAACAACGGCGTGCTGAGCGTGGTACCGGCGAGCGGCACCAATCAGACGATTTCGATTGCCACTAACGGCAGCGGCACCGACGCTTCGGCCCAGCTCTTCGGCGGCAACGTCAGCAACACGACCACAATCGCGTCCGGCGGTCTGCCGCTGGGCGTGACGGTGGACGGCGTGATGGCAAACGTGACGCTGGGGGCCGGTAGCTATACGCCCTCGCAGCTTGCAACGGCACTGCAGACTGCCATCAACACCAACACCACGCTGCAGCAGGCCGGTGTGTCAGTCGACGTGACCCAGAACAGCAACGGCCAGCTCAACGTGACATCGACCAGTTACGGCTCGCAGTCCTCGGTCTCGATCGTCGGTACAGGTGCGACGCAGCTCTTCGGCAGCTCGCCGACGTCTGCTACCGGCCGCGATGTGCAAGGCACGATCGACGGCTATGCGGCAACTGGCAATGGTCAGGCGCTGACAGTCGGCAACAGCGGCCCGGCCGCCGGCCTGCAGATTCTGGTGACCGGGACTAGCACCGGCGCACTTGGCTCGGTCAACTACTCGCAGGGCTATGCTGCGCTGCTGAACGGCATCGTCGCGAGCGCGACTAATTCGACTAGCGGTTCGATCACGAATGCGACGAACACGCTCAATACGCAAATTACGTCGCTGCAGACACAGCAAACGAATTTGCAGCAATACATCACGCAGGTGCAGCAGCAGTACCAGGCCCAGTTCTCGGCAATGAACGCATTGGTAGTCCAGATGCAATCGACCGCAAGCTTCCTGCAGTTGACCTTCAACCCGCCCACCTCATCCGGCGGTTGACGGAACCACGCCGTAAGGCAAGCCGTACGCCGGCCCACCCGCAAGAAGAGGACAGTATTCATGTATTCGCCAAGTAAGTTTGGAGCAGACAGTTATGCACGCATTGGCCTCGAAACCAGCGTGAACAGCGCAAGCCCGTATGAGCTGGTCGCACTGCTCTTCCAGGGCGCGCGCCGCGCGATCCGTATGGGCCGCGTGCACATGCAAAACGGCAACATCCCCGAGAAAGGCAAGTTGATTTCGCAAGCCATCATGATTGTCGGCGGCGGCTTGCAGCAGGGACTCAACCTCGAGCAGGGCGGCGATCTCGCGCAGCGCCTGAATGCCCTGTACGACTATATGACGCGCCGCCTGCTCGAGGCGAATGTGCAGAACGACCCGGCGCTGCTCGATGAAATCGATGGCCTGCTCGCGACTATCGAAGACGGCTGGAACGGCATCAAGCCGGAGCTCAAGAGTTCGGCCGGCTTGACACAACTGACCGCCACCGCCTGATTCGATATGGAAGCGATCACTACCGCCGATCAGTTACTTATGCGCTATGACAGCATTCTCCATGTGGTGGAACGGATGCTGAGCACAGCGCGCGAAGACGACTGGGATGCCGTCATCGAATTGCAGGCGCGGTATTCGGCACTGGTCGATACCCTGCGGCCAGTCGACGCGAGCATCCCGCTCGACGACTCGCAGCGCGTACGCAAGCATGACCTGACCCGGAAGATCCTCGCAGACGAGACAGCGGTGCGCGAACTGGCCGCGCCGCGTCTCGCGCGGCTGGCAGCGCTACTGGAGAGCGGCCGCCATACGCGCGCGCTAAATAAAATGTACGGCGTTTCGGCACACGGTTAAACGCGCGCGGAGCGCCGCTTACGGTGTTGCGTCACTGACCTGCTGTCTTTGCGGCGTGGCGGGGCACGTATGTAATGGAAGCGCCTTCGGAGAGCCCGGCAGTTTCCCGTTCACTGCCTGAAGTTCGACACGCCCTGGTTCAGCCCGTTGACCGCCGTTTGCAGCGTAGTCGATATCGCGAGATCAGCGGCACTGTTGATGCACTTGCCGGGTGCGAGGCGGGTGACGGCTTGCGACAGAGCATTGCCCGAGCGCATTGACTCATCAGAATTGCAACTCGCGCTGACCGGTTGCCTCATGCAGTTTGCCGATATCTTCTTTACGCCTGTGGTGGCGCGCTATCACCTGACCAGGACCGATCACATCGCATTAAGCGTGCAGATCTGTACTCCGACCTGTGCGTACAACACCGACCGACTCGCCAACGCCGGGTAGAATACGTGGACCTTCACGCCGATTTTCGCGGACGCCAAGCTACTGCCGAAGGACACATCGAGTTGTCGCTGAATTACGGGGTCGAGTTCTATACCACCAACAACCAGACGCGATATCACAACACGCCGGTCAGCGTGCTCAATGTGCTCGCGCTCAAGTGCTTTGGTGCAGATTGGGGTGTGGGCGTGGTGGGCGGCTATATCCAGCAGCTCGGTCATCACACCGGCGGTCTCGCAGACCTTGTGGGCGGCGCGCAGGAGCACTCGGTGGGCGTTGGGCCGATGGTCACGTGGAACGGCAAGATCAGCAAGACGCCGGTGGGCGCGACGTTGCGCTCGGTTAAGGAGTTCAATGTGAGCAATCGGCCAAAGGGTAATGCGGTTGAGCTGTCACATAACGCGACGGTCCAGTAAGGGGCGGTTCAGGCCGTGAGTTGCGCGGTAGGGACCCAGGTTGAAGCGGTCCGCCTCTACTGCTCGGGACCGATTTCCGCGGGCCGGCGTCCGAGAATCGGTTCAGATTGGCCGGGAGGGTGCCGTTATACCGGCAAACGGTTACCGCCCATAGTCATGCTGCACAAGAAATTCGTCCCTCCGGTCCCTGTTCCGCACACGCGCGTGCGGCAAAGTCCGCGCGATCGCCAGCCGCTGCCGTAACGCGACCTCACTCGCACCGCGCTCGAGTATCACTTTGCACTGCGCTGGCTCGATCGCGGATGCGGAACCGTACAGCACTTCGTATTGCTCGCGCAGCACCTTGTCCTCGCTGGTGCACTGGGAAAGCCGGGCTGCCAGCGGGTTCCGGAGACTGCACGCTGGCTGCTGCTGACGAAGCCATCTCGAAGTGGACGCGGCACGGCCTCGAGACGGGCAAATTCCGGGGCGACATCCGGGCGTTCGAAGCGATCCGCCGTTTTCTTCTGGCGCACGACGAGCAACTCAGCACAGCAACGAGGGCGGCGGTTTCTGTTGCGCTTGCCGATCAGCGCGAGGTATGCAACACGGTCAACCCTCTACCCGCTGTGATTGATACCGCCGTCCCGCCCTCCGACCTGAGCAGCCGGATGAAGGAGGGCAACATGCCGGCCACAAGATTCCGACGCGCCAGCGCCGCGGCGCAAATATCCATGGTCCACCAGCTTGCTGGCGACCATTGACATCGGCGTGCAGTTCCACGTGGTCGCACTGGGACCCGAACGTGGCCCGCAACTGGTCCGTACATTCCGCAGTTTCACCAAAGACCTGCACGATCTCGCCGACTGGCTCAAGCAGGCTGGAATCACGACCGTGGCGATGGAGTCGACCGGCATCTACTGGATTCCGGTATTCGAGATCGTGGAGGCACACGGTTTCGAGGTACTCCTCGTCAATGCACGGGATGTGAAGAACGTACCGGAATGCAAGACCGATGTGAACGATGCACAATGGCTGCAGAAGCTGCACTCGTACGGGCTGCTGCGAGGAAGCTTCCGCCCGCGGCAGGACGCGGCGACCCTGCGTTCCTATCTGCGACAGCGCGAACGCCTGCTCGAATACGCCGCCGCACATATCCAGCACATGCAGAAGGCGCTGATGCAGATGAATCCGCAACTGCATCACGTTGTGCAGGACGTGACGGGTGCCACCGGCATGAAGATCATCCGTGCCATCGTCGCCGGCGAGCGCAACGCCGGCGAACTGGCCAAATACCGCGACGTGCGGTGCAAGGCATCACCTGAGGCGATACGCTGATCGGCAACTGCCTGGCCGAGCACGTGTTCGAACTGACCCAGGCAGTAGCCCTGTACGATTTTTACCAGACCCACGTCGCGCAATGCGATGAGCGTATCGAACTGGCGCTCAGGCATCTGCAGACCGGCGTCGAACCGACCACCACACCATTGCCCGCCCCACGGTGCCGAATGAAGCAGCCGAACAGTCTCAGCTTTGATGGCGCGCAGCACTGTACGACATGCTCAGCGTCGACCTGACGCAGATTCACGGCAACGCCAAGGCGGTGACCGCGACGGCGCGCAAGATCGCGGTACTCTTCTACAACACGCTGCGATACGGCATGGAATATGTCGATCCCGGTGCTGCCTACTATGAAGAGCGCTACCGGCAGCGGGTCCTGAACAACCTTACTCGTCGCGCCGCATCGCTGCGGTACATCCTGCAAGCGAAAGCGACCTGACGTGAGCGAGTTTCTCAGGAAGGGCTGTGGAGGTAGGCCCCCTGGCGCAAAACGGGGATTCAAAGACTCGTTTCTCGAAAGGAGCATGCAAATGAATGCGTCCGACACGTCACTCGCGTATGACTTGCGTTTCGTCATCCCGCCAAGATTGTCGCTGCTTCGCCTGAAGCTTCATCCGCCGAAGCAGCGACAATCAAGCGCTTCTATTGAAAGCTTGGTAGCTCAGCTTCTCTTCGGCAGTAGTGGCGCGTTTTCTCAGCTTGACGTGCAGGGTGTCCACCGCGCGCGGAAAACGGGCGACCTTGGTGATGTCGTTGTACTGCTGCATCAACTCGGTGCCGTATTCGGTAATGTTATAGATTTGCTCAATCAGGTCGAACCGATGATCGGTCCAGCCGACGTACCAGCACCAATCCGTATAATAAAGCCAGCTTCGCTCATTAAACGCGCGAACATGGGTGGGATCTTGCCACGCGCCGTACGATAAATCATAAGGAACCATTGCTTCGAGTATTCCCCCAACATCGAGGAGTTCGATGCAATTGGTCATTGCAGTGATCAGATCCGGAATGTGCTCGAGTACGTTGTCCGACAGGATATGGTCAAAGTAATTACGCTGAATTGACACCTCCCCAAACCTGCCGGTAAGAAGCGGCGTATTGAATGGGAAGGGATGGTTAAAATCGAAAAGCAGGTCCGGTCCGCGCTCGGGCAGGACGTCGACATTGAACATGTCCTCCTTCCAGCTCTTTCCAGATCCAAAATTCAGCTTCTTGGGTAGCGATAGCATGGTTTCCATGCATTCCTCTTCATCATTTATAAATCACGATCTATCTCACGACAAAGCTGCGCGAAGATACTCAGCAGCGGGGCGTGACCGCATAAGTTCAAAGCCGCTACGGGAAAAGCGCGCAAGCTCATCTGGCGATTCGATCAGTTCTTGGGCACGCCGCGGAAGTTCGTCGTAGTCGGAAAAGGCGATCGCTTGCGCAAGTGCATCGTCTTCGGCTGCATCCGAGCTGCGTTCGCTTAGTACTGTACAGTGGTTCGCCAACAGGTAGGAGATGCGCACCATCTCCAGTACTTTCGCCTCATAATAGTGAATATTGATGAGAAGCCTTGCGCGACCCACAAGAGCATCACGCTGTTGTCCGTAAACGCCAAAGACCGCTTCTACTTTAAGCCCGCGGGAGCGCATCAGGTCAATGACGTGCTGCCGCCTAGGACACATCGAGCCAATGAACAGCACGTCGATGTCCGGCTCGGTCGGCCGTCTGATTCGAGTAAGCTCGCTGGCGTAACCAATAGGCAAAATCCTGGAGACGCCGACACCTAGACTGGCTAGCGCTGCCGCATTCGTGGGACTATAGTCCCACAGCGTATGGCGCCGATAAATTTCAATCAGCGCCGGAGATATCCAAGACGAACCGCACTGAATCTGTTCAAGGTTGTAGAGAATGGCGTCGGGCGCAAGCGGTAGCGCGTAATGCGGCAGAAGATTCGCTCCCAGCACGATGTGCTGCCTGCCAGGTAACTGTCCCTCGCTCGTCAAGACGCTATCGTGACCGAGCAGCAATAAGCCGTAGTGCAGGCTTTCAGCAATTTCGAAGAACGCCGCGGAATGAATGTATCCAGGCGGCGAAATCACAGTCACGGCGAATTTCATTCAGAAGCTCAATGTCGGCGTAAAGAGGTTATTCAAGCGAGTCATGAACGGTGCGGGAGGCGTGCTTGCCGGGAGAAACGTCGGCACAATGGGATTATCTGAGTAAATCGCCATCCCAAAGGGTCGAGATAAGGTGCAAAGAGGTCCCAATTCCGTCGATCGGGAGTGCCCTCGAATGAGGCGTCACCCATGGTAGTAGGTCGAGCACACGGATCAACGATCCGTGGCTCACCTGAAGATGGAGCGATATCGCGATGAAAGACTTCGAGCGCGGTGCGTGGTGGATCCGGAAGCGGCCATGCTCCTTGCACAAGACGCAGCATCATATTGATGGCACCGGTGTATCGATGTCGCCATTTCTGAAAAGGTGGCAACTTGCTGTACCGTTTCCGCGAGAGCCGATATTGCCCGCCATTTGAACGCGCTTCCTGACCGCCGTTCACAGCCAGAAGTGATCGAGCACGTAGGCAATGTCGCAACGTTTCTCGAGCAGATTGATCGCATTGATTTCGGAACCGTCGTTATCACAGTACCCGATGCAGTACAGTGTTACCCAAGGCATTTCGATTTCGCAGACAGGGATGATACGTTCGTGGAGATCGTGCACCCCGACCACAACTACTGGTTCACGCCATACACGCTGCTGAACGTCGTGCGAAAGTACACGTCGTGGCACGTGAGAGGGATGTATTTCTTCAACAATATCTCGCTTCTGATGATTGCGTCAAAACATCCACCGCAAGAAGCGCTGTAGACATCGCGCGGTCACTGCGCACCGATATTCGATTAGAGACATCGGCGTTGAACGTCATCAAAACAAAGAGCCTCGTCGGTCGCAAAGCATCGAGGCTTCTTTCGTTATGCTGATTGCGGCGCACGGCCATCCACGCCCCTCCTTCCGCACTTGCCTGTGCCGGTAGTCAGGCCGGGTTAAACAGGACCACCGCACGCGGTGCCCTGCGCTGACTTCCGCGCGTCGACCGGCTGATGAAATTCACCCATTTGAGGCGGGTGCGATACGCTCGACGGCCTCATGCGTTACCGATGTCGCGACACCCGATACATCAAGATGAGCAAGCGGCTCGCCTCTCCTGCTCGCCTCAATCATCATACAGACGGCTTTTTCGAAGTTTCGTGTGAAGCGCTCAGTATCGAACAGCGGCGCATTGGCGATGCCTGAAGCGACCTTGGAGCGCAACGCAATGCGGTACTCGACGTCGCGCCCTACACGGGCCGCGATTTGGACCATCTCATCGGCGTCGCGCCCGACCAGCTCAGCCAGACCCATCGCATTCAGCAGACTCTCGCTCACGCGGGAAGCAAAGTGGCTGCCGCGCGCCGTGATGACAGGCGTGCCGGCCCATAGCGCATCCGACGTGGTTGTATGTCCGTTGCAGACGAGCGCGTCGAGCGCCGCGTCGGCGAGACCCACGCGGGCGATATGCTGCTCAGGTTGCGCAAAGCCAGCAAAGATCAATCTGTCCGGGTGCACGCCGGCCGCTTCCGCGCTTCGACGCAGGTTGCGCTCGGCAGCCTCGCCTTGCCCCAACAGCCACAGCACGCTGTCAGGCACTTCATTGAGCACGCGCATCCAGACGTTGAAGCTGTTGCGATCAATCTTATAAGCCTGATTGAAGGTGCAAAAGACCACCACGTCTTCCGGCAACCCGTGCGACGCACGCGTGCCCGGATCGTCGGCACGGCGGCGCTTGCGGTCGTTGCATTGGTATGAATGCGGCAGACGACAGAACTTCTCTACATAGAACGGCGCACTGCTGTCAGGCGTCACAAAGCGGTCGCCGACCAGATAATCGATGTACGACGTACTGCTGCTACCGGGGTAGCCCAGATAAGCGACCTGAACCGGGGCGGGGCGGTACGCGAGGATGGCGGGGCGTGCCCAGCCGGTGTGCCCCTTGAGGTCGAACACGATATCGAGCTGGTCTTGCGCAATGCGTGCGGCAGCTTCGGCGTCCGTCAGAGCGGTGATGTCGACGTGATGTTCGACCGCATCGAGAAACCGTCGCCGGTACTCGGAATCATCCGGCGAGCTGTAATCGTAGGCGAATACCTCGAACCGGTCCCGATCATGATTCTCGAATACGCCGGCCATCAGGTGCATGGTCGCGTGATTGCAGAAGTCGCATGACAGATAGCCCACGCGAATGCGCCCGCCGGTATCGCTCATGCGTGCCGGCACCGCCAGCGGACGGACGTCGGCCATCATCCGCGATGCGGTGAAGGCTTTGGTGACTTCCAGGTTATAAGCCTCGTTGGTGCACCAAGTCACGTGAGTTAGTGGATACTCTGCCGGCGCTCCATATTGACCCCGGGCATAGTAAGCGCTCATGCGCGCCTGAAGGGACTCGATCCAGTCCCATTCGCAGGTGTACCGCGACGGGACCAGAGCCGCGCCCAGCCGGGCGGGATGATCTTCTCCCATCGCGAGGATCTTTTTGAAAACAGCAGCCGCTTCGTCGTATCGTCCGCCGGTCTGCAACAACAACGCCGCGTCCGACAGGAACTGCGAATTCCGGCTAATGGCCAACAGACGGAGCGCGAACGGCGTCCCCTCCGCGGAACGATTGGCGTTGAACGACGTGGTGACAAGCGCATGCAGCACTTCTTCGTTGCCCGGCTCGTCGGCGATCGCATGAGTCAGATATTCGAGCGCTTCGTCGACGCGTCGTTCGTCGCTAAGCAGCAGGCCCGCAGCAAGCCAGTTACGCGAGCCTCCACCTGCGACAGCCACCTTTCGGTATGCCTCGACGGCTTCGTTGACACGTCCAGCGAAACGCAACGCTTCAGCCCTCAGTGTCAGCAAGCCAAGGTGAGCCGGAAACCGGCCGAGCAGATTGTCGATCTGCTCCAACGCGGGCACGACCTCCCGTCGGTTGATCTGCTCAAGCAATGCGTTAACCAGCGCCTCCAGCGCCTTCTCATCTGCCGGGTCTTCGGCAACGGCGTAGGCCAGAAAGGTGAGCGCCTCATGGGGGCGCCCATGCTCACCACAGAGCAGTCCCGCTAGCAACCAGTTGCGCGCGCCGCCACCGACGGAACCCGCGCGGCGGTATGCGTCGATCGCCTCTACGGTACGCGCCGAAAGCCGCAGTGCCTCAGCCTTCAGGGTCAGCAGCCCAGGGTGATTGGGCTGCTGACTCAACAGAACAGCGATCTGTTCCAAGGCGCTATCTCTCTCCCCCCGATTGATCTGGTCGAGCAGTACGTCCGTCAAGTTAGTTTGTTCGCCCATGTTGCCCCGGCCTGTTACCGGTCACCCAAAAGATAAATCATCATACGGGCGTATTACACGTACGTAGTACGTCTGCTTACGCCCAACTTGCCCAATCGGCAAGGCATCGTTGGATACGTGTCGAGCCGGCCTCTCCGGATGACTGCAGGTTTCGCGACGGAAGCTGCAGTCATCCATCTTCATATTATCGCTGCTTCGACCCGATCGCCGGAAACACCAGGTTGAGTGCCCCCAAACGATCCGGCCGAAAACAGCGCGCCGTCAACTACCCGTCATGCCAGATATTGAACGTTTGATCCCAACGCCTGGACCTGTGCTGTCACCAAAGCGTTCGCTTGCTGCGTCGACAGCGCTTGAACCTGGCCGCTTGTCAACGCCTTCAGCTGGGTCGTCGTCAGGCCAGCCATCTGAGTTGTCGTGAGGTCGGCGATAGCCATGCTGCTGCCGATGGTCACGCCAAGCTGGGCGGTACTCAGCGCGCCGACCTGCACGTTCGTCAGGGACTGAACCTGCGAATACTGCATTGCCGCGACCGCGCTGGTCGACAGGGCTTTCAACTGGGTCGCCGTCAGCGCCGCCACCTGAGTGGTCAAGAGATCGCTGAGCGCGGTAGAGCC
Source organism: Paraburkholderia sp. GAS348 (assembly GCF_050434205.1). Lineage (NCBI taxonomy): Bacteria > Pseudomonadati > Pseudomonadota > Betaproteobacteria > Burkholderiales > Burkholderiaceae > Paraburkholderia > Paraburkholderia sp. GAS348. The sequence continues at coordinate 27 of NZ_JBNPVT010000024.1, read as the reverse complement.
GACGCTGTCACCCGACTCCAGTGCCGC
>NZ_JBNPVT010000023.1:0-103903 GCF_050434205.1 Paraburkholderia sp. GAS348 | reverse complement strand
ACTTGATACTTTCGCTTCCCGGCAGACTCCGAAGAACCCACCGGCGCGTCGCGCATCAAGCGCCCACACTTATCGGCTGTTAATTTTTAAAGATCACTCGCTTGGAAGCTCTGCTTTCTTCGCGTCCGTCATCAAACGGGAGGCGAATTATGAGGGTCCACCGCCACCCCCGTCAAGCACATTTGAAAAATTATTTTTTTGGGCTGCTGAGTTGAATCCAGGACTTACGCAAATTTCATCCGAACGGTGGGATTTTTGAACCGCTGGCGGAGGAAGTCATCGAGCATCCGGTGTTTGACCTGATAGACTACTGGTTGCAGGTTTTGTTCGGATCACTAATGGTGATTTTTTCATCAATAGGAATGCAAAATATATGGTTGATGCTTGAATGAAGGATGGACGGACGCTGTCAAGACAAACAGGGCAATGTGCGCACGAGGCAGATCACGACGCACTGCGTCGGAACGGGAAACGCCAGCCTGATCGCTCGATCAGCTGCTGCAGTAGTGCCGTAGATTGATCATCGTGTACACGAGCGTCTTGAACGCGTAGTGCAGATGACTGAGCCGCTCGAAACGCAGCAGCAGGCGACGGAACTTGTCTTCCCAACCGAACAATCGCTCGATGGTGTTGAAACGCTCTTTAAAAATGGCCGGATCGAACAGCGCCTTGCGCGCCGCGTTTGGGTTTTTTCTGCCGCGCCGGTTCGGGTTGATGTTAGGCACCATGCCGCGATTGAAGATGGCCTTGCGGTTGATCCGACAGTCGTAGGCACCGTCCAGGCTGACGATGGTGCCGCGCAGCGCCAGGCCAGCTTCACGGGCGATCTTCATTAACCGCGGCAAGGCATCGCCTACCTGCGCCGGCGGCAAGGTAAGGAGCCCGTCACCTATCCGAGCCCGCAGATGAAGCAGGCGCTCTCGCGCACGCTCGGCGTGCCGATCTTTCAGGAGCAGGTGATGCAGGCGCGATGCTCGCTGCCGGATTCACCGCCGGCGAGGCCGACCAGCTGCGTCGCGCGATGGCCGCATGGCGCCGCAAGGCGCGGACTCGAAGCCTACTACGACCGCATCGTGAACGGGATGCTCGAGCGCGGTTACGACTGCGAGTTTGCCGAGGCCATCTTTGCGCAGATCCAGGGCTTCGGCGAATATGGTTTTCCGGAGAGTCACGCGGCGAGCTTCGCGCTGCTGGTCTACGCAAGTGCATGGCTGAAGTGTCATGAGCCTGTCGCGTTTCTCGTCGCGATGCTAAACAGCCAGCCGATGGGATTCTATTCCCCCTCGCAGCTTGTCCAGGACGCAAGGCGCCACGGCGTAAAGGTGCTGCCCGTCGATGTCACGCTCAGTAACTGGGATTCGGCTGTCGAAGGCAAATCGACTCGCGCGCCGGTACGCCTCGTCCAGGGAGAGCGATCATGTGCTATTCGGCCCAGATCCAGGCGGACTACCGCGAGTACGTCAGGGTGTTTGGCGCACACATGAGCATCCGGGAATTCGCGCAGCTGTACTGGGAACGCGCCGAGGGCAGCAACATCAAGATTCCGCTATGCCGCGCCAACGGTGCTCCACCGTCTAACCTCACATGATGATGCGGTACCGACTCGCGGCCTCACCTTCAGGTAAGCGGGATCCGCCGGGCGTCGGGACCAACCCTTACGCAGGCCCGGTACGCCGCTCCAGTTCCGCGGTCGTGCGCTCAAGCTCCTGCACGATCATCGCCTCATCTGGCAACACCGTCTGGTATTCCGCCGCGAGAATCTTGTTCGGCAGGTTGTCCAGCGCGTAATGTGCTTCCGCTGCACCTTTTTCGGCGCAAAGGATCAGACCGACAGGTGGATTCTCCCCAGGCTTCATCCAGTGCTCGCGCGCGTAGTTCAGATAGAGATGCATCTGCCCGGCGTCCGCATAGCTGAAGCGACCGACCTTGAGATCGATGATGACCAGGCATCTCAAACGTCGATGGAAAAACGCCAGATCGACCCTGAACCACGTGTCGTCGATTCTCAGGCGGCGCTGCCGGCCGACGAAAGCAAAGTCGTCACCGAGCTCCAGCAGGAAATCCGCCAGATGTTGGATCAGCGCTTCCTCAAGGTCGGACTCCGAGTACTCGTCCTTGATGTCGAGAAACTCGAGGACGAACGGGTCGCGAATCGCCTCCTCTGGCGTGAGGAGATCACCCGGCTGGACATCGGCGGCTTTCCTGAGCAGGGCCGCCTTGTTGCGCGACAGCGCCAGCCGCTCGTAAAGCTGGCTACTGATCTGGCGGTCGAGCTGGCGCACCGACCAGCCTTCGCGCAACGCCTCTGTTTTCATAGAAAGCGCGGGCGGCCGACGTCTTCACTGAAAGCAGGCGCACATAGGCGGACCACGGCAGCGTAAAACGGGTGGCTAATGCCATGTAATCGGGCGCCGTTGCCATGGCGTCGACGACGTCTTTCGCCGGCGGAGATTTTCCAGACGGCGTCTGGACATTTCCGGGGGCTGCCGATTTTCCAGACACTGTCTGGAAAATCTCCCCCGCCGGCCAGGCGGAATAAAACGCGCGCATGCTGGCCAGATTCGCCCGGCCGAATCCGCGTCCGAAACGGCGCGTCAGGTCGTCCGCGAGCCGGGCGATCAGCGCCTGTCCGTAGCCGGCGTGCGCCTGCCCGCCCTGCTCGCTGGCGACGATCCGCCGCCCGATCTCCCAGTAGGCGGCGGTCATCACGGCATTGACGTTGCGTGCCGCCGTGCGTCGCGCCGATTCGACGACACTGACCACTTCCTTGTGCAGCCCGGCGTAGTCGCCGGGCGCGATTGCCACCTTCGTCATGACGCGTTGACGGCATCCTTGAACGCCTTGCCCGCCGTGAACTTGACCGTCTTCGCCGCGGGGATCTGGATTTCGGCGCCGGTCGCCGGATTGCGGCCGACCCGTGCGGCGCGCGCACCCGTGGAAAACGAGCCGAAGCCAATCAGCTGGACGGTGTCGCCCTTCGTCACCGCGCCGGTGATCGTAGCGATCACTGCGTCGATCATCTCGCCGGTCGCGACCTTGCTTTCATCGGTTACCGCCGCGACCGCATCCACCAGTTCCTGCTTGTTCATTGTTGATTCCTCGTTGTGGTTGCGATGTCGCCACCCTACCTGATCGGCCTGCCTTCACGCAATCACGACCAGCGGGCGGTCCGACTCTGCGGCACGCGAGAAAGCGCAGCGCAACTGGGCCATGACACAGAACAACCTAGTGTGAGCTTGCCCCCGAAACGATATTTAAACCGCCACCAACGTGAACCGTTCGGATTGAGCAACAGGAAGAGGCCGCCACCATCCGACAACTTCGTCGGCCTAGAGCCAGCCTTAGCCTTGCGAATTGCAGCGTCTGAAAGGGGCATGGGGGTAACTCCTCTTTGCGGCGTCGAGTTACCCCCTCAGAACGATAGAAGTCAACGGAACCAAGCGGCCGTTTTGAGCATGACGAATGAGCGGAACTACCTTCCCAACAAGGATTTGGTAGATTCAGACAGAACGTCTTGGAACATGCTGGAATAGCAAATGGTGGGCCGGGTCGGAGTCGAACCGACGATGTCCTTTCGGAGGCGGATTATGAGTCCGCTGCCTGCAACCAGCACGGCGTCCGGCCCAAGAAAAAGACCCGGTCATGAAGGCCGGGCCAATTCATCGATTGGCCGACATACTACACGAAAAAAGGGCCTCCGTAACCGCTTCGCCCAAGCGAAACAACCGGGAGGCCCCTTCAAACCGCTACATCATTTCCCACGACCGCCAACTTCGATCAATTCCCTTCGAGGAACGACTTCAGCTTGTCCGAACGGCTCGGGTGACGCAGCTTGCGCAGCGCCTTCGCCTCGATCTGGCGGATCCGCTCACGCGTCACATCGAACTGCTTGCCGACTTCTTCGAGCGTGTGATCGGTGCTCATCTCGATACCGAAACGCATGCGCAGCACCTTCGCTTCACGCGGCGTCAGCGAGTCGAGCACGTCCTTCACGACATCGCGCATGCTGGCGTGCAGTGCGGCGTCGGCCGGCGCGACCGTGTTGTTGTCCTCGATGAAGTCGCCCAGATGCGAGTCGTCGTCGTCACCGATCGGCGTTTCCATCGAGATCGGCTCCTTCGCGATCTTCATGATCTTGCGGATCTTGTCTTCCGGCATCTCCATCTTCTCGGCCAGCGTTGCGGGATCCGGCTCGAGACCGGTTTCCTGCAAGATCTGGCGCGAGATGCGGTTCATCTTGTTGATCGTTTCGATCATATGAACCGGAATCCGGATCGTACGCGCCTGGTCCGCGATCGAACGCGTGATGGCCTGACGGATCCACCATGTTGCATACGTGGAGAACTTGTAGCCGCGACGGTATTCGAACTTGTCCACCGCCTTCATCAGGCCGATGTTGCCTTCCTGAATCAGGTCGAGAAACTGCAGACCACGGTTCGTGTACTTCTTCGCGATCGAGATCACGAGACGCAAGTTCGCCTCGGTCATTTCGCGCTTTGCCTGACGCGCTTTCAGCTCTCCGGCCGCCATCTGGCGGTTGGTTTCCTTCAGGTCCTTCAGCGGCAAAACGACACGCGCCTGCAAATCGAGCAGACGTTGCTGCTGTTCGCGAATGGCCGGAATGTTACGCGTGAGGATCGCGCTATACGCGTGACCTTCGCCGACGATCTTGTCGGCCCATTCCAGATCCGTTTCGCTGCCCGGGAAACGTGCGATGAACTCGGCACGCGGCATGCCGCACTTGTCGACCACCGTATGCAGGATCTGACGCTCGACCTGACGCACTTCGTCTACTTGCGCGCGCAACGTGTCGCACAGACGCTCGACGGTACGCGCGGTAAAGCGGATCGTCATCAGTTCGTTCTGGATGGTTTCCTGCGCCTTCAGATACGACTTGGACTTGTAGCCTTCCTTTTCGAACGCGCGACGCATCTTGTCGAACCATTCGCTGATCATGGCGAACTTCTCGAGGGACGCACGCTTGAGCGCTTCCATCTGCGCTGCGTTGGCCGTGGCTTGCGCCGCGCCGTCGTCTTCCTCCTCCTCGTCCGCGTCTTCTTCCTCGACTTCCTCGTCTTCGCTTTCGATCGCTTCCGCTTCTTGCACCGAGAAGCCGTCCGCATCTTCCGCGTTGGCGTCGATCAGGCCGTCGACCAGTTCGTCGATGCGGATTTCCTCGTTCGCGACGCGCTCAGCCATCGCCAGAATGTCGGCGATCGTGGTCGGGCACGCGGAGATCGCCATCACCATGTGCTTGAGGCCGTCTTCGATCCGTTTGGCGATCTCGATTTCGCCTTCGCGCGTGAGCAGCTCGACCGTACCCATTTCGCGCATATACATGCGGACCGGGTCGGTGGTGCGGCCGAATTCGGAGTCGACGGTGGAGAGCGCGACTTCCGCTTCCTCCTCCACTTCGTCGTCCGACGAAGCAGCCGGTGCGTTGTCGTTCAACAGCAGCGTTTCAGCATCCGGCGCCTGCTCATACACCGCCACGCCCATGTCGTTGAACGTGCTGATGATGCCTTCGATCGCCTCGGTCTCGGTGAAGTTGTCCGGCAGGTGGTCGTTGATTTCCGCGTACGTGAGGAAGCCGCGCTCCTTGCCGAGCTTGATCAGCGCGCGCAGTTTGGAGCGGCGCTCTTCGAGTTCCTCGACGGTGCCCGGCTGCGACGACGCAAACGCGTCTTTCAGCAGCGCTTTTTCCTTTGCACGACGATCGCGAGCCTTGACCTTTTCCACTTTGCCGGGAACGGCCGCAGGGGTTTCTTCGCTTTGGGTTGCGTCGTCATCAACGGGTGTTTCGTTCAGCTTTTTCGTCATGGAGTTCGTCGTACCGGCTGTAGTCTCGACTCGCGGCTGTTGGACAACAGCCGGTTGAACCGTGGATACTGGAGTCTCGCGCTCTACCGCATCGTCCTGCGCGGCAGGCGCTTCCCTTGCGCTTCTGACATCCGGCCGCTCTGCGGCCGGTGGTGGTACAGCTTTCGCCGCCCTGTCCGGCTCCGCTCGCGCAGCGGAACTGGTCGAGGATTTCTTCCCGGCAGCAGGTGTGACGCTTGCGGCAGACGTTTTTCTGGGGGAAGAAGCTAACTTGGCCTCGGTGACCTTTCTGGTCGGCTCATTCGAACCCGTGCCTGTTGCTATTTTTCCGCCTGGTGTCTTTGCCATCGCAATCGCCTTTTCGCCTTTGCTAGGAAAACCATTGAAAAAACAAACCGCTGGAAACCTTTTATTATAGCACCCAGGTTTCTGCCATCTCGCTTACAACCCAAGCTGGCGCTTCATCTCAGCCCGCTTCTGATTCAGGTCCGTCAGCTCCGCAAACTCCTCCGGCGTGTGCCGGGATTGCCGCGAAAGCTGCTCTAGACGATCGCAGTAAGCGTCGTATCGCATCTTCAGAATCGCCGCTTTCAGTTCCTCTCCGACAATCCTTTCCTGCTCGCGCCGTTCCTCGATGACGGTCGCATCCTCCGGGTCCTTCAGCAGTAAATCCCGGACGTTTTCATCATAGTCTAGAATTTTGCGAAAGATTTCCTCGAAAGTTGGGGCATTCGCGCCGTTTCGCAATAGGTCGGACAGCAACTGGAACTCCGCCGAATCGCCCAGCGCGCGCGCATGCGTCGCCACTTCTTCGAACAGCTCGCCGTGCCGCGTGACGCTCAGAAGCGCCTGCTCGGCTTCCTCGTCGAGCACCGCCACCGTCCGCGGATACATCACCAGATTGCGCAGCGTTTTTTCTTCGATCCCGGTCACACTGCGCCGGTCCTTGCGGGCCGGCGCCAAACGGGCAGCTGCCGCGATCCGGGCGTCGACTTCGCATAAGGCGGCCACTTCGTCGAACGGCACGTCGAGCCGGTCGGCGAACATATGCATGATCTGAGCGCGCAGCGCATTGGCCGGCAGCTGCTGCAGCAGCGGTTTCGCGTCGAACAGCGCGCGAGCCCGGCCTTCCGGCTGGTCCAGTTCCTTGCCGGTCAGCACCTCGTTCAGCATGAACTGCGACAGCGGCATGGCGCGCTCGACCTGCTCGGCGAACGCCTCCGTGCCGAATTCGCGCACGTAGCTGTCCGGATCATGCTCGGACGGCAAAAACAGGAACCGGATGGTCCGGTTATCCGCCGCGTGGGGCAGGCAGGCATCCAGCGCACGGCGCGCGGCGCGGCGCCCCGCCGAATCGCCGTCGAAGCTGAAGATGACCGTATCGGTCTGGCGCATCAGTTTCTGCACATGAATCGGCGTGCAGGCCGTGCCGAGCGTGGCCACCGCGTTCTGGAATCCCAATTGGGCCAGCGCGACCACGTCCATATAGCCTTCGACCACCAACACGTAATGCTGTTCGCGGATGGCCAAACGTGCCTCGAACAGCCCGTACAGCTCGCTGCCCTTGTTAAATAAAGGCGTTTCCGGCGAATTCAAATATTTCGGTTCGCCGCCGTCCAGCACGCGCCCGCCGAAGCCGATCACCTGCCCTTTCACATTGCGTATCGGGAACATGATCCGCTCGCGAAAGCGGTCGTATCGGCGATTCTGACCTTGCGCATCGGCCTTTTCGCTGACGATCACAAGACCCGATTCGACCAGCGAATCGTCCCGATAGTTGGGGAATGCGGGCTCGAGGTTCTGCCAGCCGTCTGGTGCGTAGCCGAGGCCGAAGCGGGCGGCGATCTCGCCGGTCAGCCCGCGTTTCTTCAGATACTGGATCGCGACCGGCGCGCCGCGCAGCTGTTTGCGGTAGAAATCGCAGGCGGTCTGCATGACATCGGATAGCGCCGTGGTGACTGCCTTGGACGCAGCGGGCGAATACCCGCCGGAACCGCCACCGCCGCCATATCCCGGCGAAGGCTCGTTCGGCACGGTCAACCCGACCGATTGCGCGAGTTCGTTGACCGCCTCTGGAAACGTGGAGCCGACGTGCTCCATCAGGAAGCCAATAGCCGTACCATGTGCGCCACAGCCGAAGCAGTGATAGAACTGTTTAGTCGGACTAACCGTAAACGAGGGGCTTTTCTCGTTGTGAAACGGGCACAGCCCCATGAAGTTCGCGCCGCCCTTTTTCAACTGCACATACCGGCCGACCACGTCGACGATATCGACGCGGTTGAGCAGGTCCTGCAGGAATGACGGTGGAATCACAGTGAATGACGCTACCTAAAAGGCCCAAGGCTGCGCGCGCCGTCGAGCAACGGCGCGCGCAGACCGGAAATACGGGAATTACTTCGCGAGCGCGGCTTTGACTTGCGCCGAGACAGCGGTCATGTCGGCGCGGCCGGCCAGCTTCGGCTTGAGCACGCCCATCACCTTGCCCATGTCTTGCGGGCCGGCAGCGCCAGTTTGCGCGACCGCGGCCTGAACTTCGGCAAGGATCTCCGCTTCGGACATCTGCGCCGGCATATAGGCGGACAGGATGACCAACTCGGCCTTTTCCTTGTCGGCGAGATCCGTGCGGCCAGCGGCTTCGAACTGGCTGATCGAGTCTTTGCGCTGCTTGATCATCTTGTCGATGACGGCGGTGATCGCCGCGTCGTCAAGGGTGACGCGTTCGTCGACTTCGCGCTGCTTGACGGCGGCGAGCAGCAAGCGGATCGTGCCGAGACGCTCAGTCTCACGCGCCCGCATGGCAGCTTTCATATCGTCGTTGATCTGGTCCTTGAGACTCATCACTCACCTGAATGCGTTGAAATTTAAAAACCGGCCGGCTAACCGCACCCATACCCTGCATCAACACGCCGTATCCAACACAAACGCCCGCTTGGGACTGCTTCCTCAAGCGGGTTGGCGCGATTTTGCGTAGTGGATGCGACCCTGCCGGCTGGCCCGAAGGGCCGTGTTTTCCGTGACGGCACCTGCTTGTGCCCTCACCAGTTGGATGTCGCCGCTCCGTTCGACGGGAACCGCGGCAACGCCAGAATCAGTAGAACTTCTTTGGCAGCATCTGGCCACGCAGACGCTTGAAATGACGCTTAACCGCAGCCGCCTTCTTGCGCTTGCGCTCAGCCGTAGGCTTTTCGTAAAACTCGCGGGCGCGAAGTTCCGTCAGCAACCCGTTTTTCTCCATCGTGCGCTTGAAGCGGCGCATGGCAACTTCAAGCGGCTCGTGGTCTTTTACGCGGATGGTCGTCATTTTTCAATAACGGAACTTTGTAAAGGTTCAGGAGTATAGCAGAGCTTTCTCACAAAGCTAATGCGCCGTCAAGCCCCCTAAAACGTACTCCGCGGCCGCCTGGCCGGCCGCCACGCCGGAGGCCCACGCCCATTGAAAGTTGTAGCCGCCGAGCCAGCCGGTCACGTCGACCGCCTCGCCGATGAAGTACAAACCCGGCGTGCGGGCGCTCATCATCGTCGCCGACGACAGGTCGCGCGTGTCGATACCCCCGCGCGTAACTTCGGCCTTGCGGTAGCCTTCGGTGCCGTTGGGGGTGAGCGTCCAGCGCGACAACGCCTCGCCGACGCGGCGCAGCGTCTTGTCCGGCAGATCGGCCACACGCGCTTCGGCGGGAATCTGATGGGTTTCCAGCCAGACGTGGGCGAGCCGTTGCGGCACCCATTCCGAGAGCAGATTGGCGATCTGGCGCTTCGTGCCGGTTTTGGCTTCCAGCAATGCGGTGGTGGCGTCCTGCTCGGGCAGCAGATTGATATGAATCGGCTCGCCGGGCTGCCAGTAGCTCGAAATCTGCAGAACCCCCGGGCCCGACAGGCCGCGGTGGGTGAGCAGCAGGTCTTCGTTGAACTCGGCGCCGGCCTTTTTGTTGCCGGTTGCCAGTTGCACTTCGAGCGACACGCCGGAGAGCGCCGAGAACGGCTCCCAGTCGGCCGGGGCAAAGGTCAGCGGGACCAGCGCGGGGCGCGTGTCGATCAGCTTATGGCCGAATTGCTTGGCGAGGCGGTAGGCGAAATCGGTGGCGCCAATCTTGGGAATCGACAGGCCGCCGGTCGCCACCACGAGCGCGCGGGCAGTAATCGGGCCCGAGTGGGTATCCAGCGTGAACCGCCCGGCGGCGTCATTCCGCACCTGCTCGACCGCGAGCGGCGTGCGCCACGCAATGCGGCCCGTGTCGCATTCGTTCTTCAGTACATTGATGACCGCGTCGCTCGACTGATCGCAAAACAACTGCCCCTTGTGCTTCTCGTGCCACGTCACGTGATGGCGCTTAAGCAAGGCCATGAAGTCGCGCGGCGTATAGCGCGCCAGCGCCGAGCGGCAAAAATGGGGGTTGGCCGACAGGTAATTGGCCGGTCCGGCGTACAGATTCGTGAAGTTGCACCGGCCGCCGCCGGAAATGCGGATTTTCTCCGCGAGACGTTGCGAGTGGTCGATCAGCACCACGCGACGGCCGAGTTGCCCGGCCACGGCCGCGCACATCATGCCGGCCGCGCCTGCGCCGATCACTGCGATATCGAAGGATTCCATGGGGCCGCATTGTACCCGCGCGTCGGCGGCCCTCTGCCCGCGCTGCTATACTTTAAAGCTTGCCTTTTCACTTTTGGACGCCGGAGTGGCTTCACTCCCGTACCGTACCCGCTCAAACCCACCCGACCCACCCATCATGCTCGTTCTCGGCATCGAAAGCTCCTGCGACGAAACCGGTCTCGCGCTCTACGACACAGAGCGCGGCCTGCTCGCGCACGCGCTGCATTCGCAAATTGCGATGCATCGGGAGTACGGCGGCGTGGTGCCGGAGTTGGCGTCGCGCGACCATATCCGGCGCGCGCTGCCGCTGCTCGAAGAGGTGATGGAACGCGCCGGCGCGGTACGCGGCGATATCGACGCAATCGCCTATACGCAGGGCCCGGGCCTCGCGGGCGCGCTGCTGGTCGGCGCGAGCGTCGCCAATTCGCTGGCCATGGCGTGGGACAAGCCGACCATCGGTATCCACCATCTCGAAGGGCACTTGCTGTCGCCGCTGCTGGTGGACGAACCGCCGCCGTTTCCGTTTGTCGCGCTGCTGGTGTCGGGCGGCCATACGCAGTTGATGCGTGTAACGGACGTGGGCGTCTACGAGACGCTCGGTGAAACGCTGGACGACGCCGCCGGCGAAGCCTTCGACAAAACCGCCAAACTGCTGGGCCTCGGCTATCCGGGCGGCCCGGAAGTGTCGCGGATGGCTGAGTTCGGCACGCCCGGCGCGGTGGTCCTGCCGCGCCCAATGCTGCATTCCGGCGACCTCGATTTCAGCTTCAGCGGGCTTAAGACCGCTGTCCTCACGCACGCGAAGAAGCTCGGCGGCGCGAATATCTGCGAGCAGGCGAAAGCCGATCTGGCACGCGGTTTCGTCGACGCGGCCGTGGAAGTGCTGGCGGCGAAATCGCTGGCCGCGCTCAAACGAACCAAACTCAATCGCCTGGTAGTCGCGGGCGGTGTGGGCGCAAACCGGCAACTGCGCGAAGCCCTTTCCGCCGCGGCGAAGAAGCGCAATTTTTTCGTGCACTACCCGGACCTGTCGCTGTGTACGGACAACGGCGCAATGATCGCGTTGGCGGGTGCGTTGAGGCTGCAACGCTGGCCCGATCAATCGGGCAAAGACTACGCGTTCACGGTGAAGCCGCGCTGGGATCTGACGTCCCTCGCGCGCTGAGCCCGCGACACCTGGCGCACGCCTCGCGACACAATGGCAACCCCATAGAAAAAGCCGCTTCGTGAAAGCGGCTTTTTCCATTTGCGGCAAGCAAGAGGAGGCTAAAGCGTGATCACGCCACCCGCTTGTCCCGCTCGATCACGGCATAAGCGCTGTGATTGTGAATCGATTCGAAGTTCTCTGCTTCGAGCACATAAGCGACGATGCGCTCGTCCGCATTCAGACGCTGCGCGACATCGCGCACCAGGTCTTCGACGAACTTCGGATTTTCATAGGCACGTTCGGTGACGAACTTTTCGTCCGGACGCTTGAGCAAGCCCCACAGTTCGCACGAAGCTTCTTCTTCAGCGATACGAACCAACTCTTCCACCGCCACGTCGCCCGCCAGCTCGGCGTTGATCGTGACGTGCGAGCGCTGGTTGTGCGCGCCGTACTGCGAAATCTTCTTCGAGCACGGGCACAGGCTCGTGACCGGCACCAGCACCTTCAGGAACAGACGCGTCGCGCCATTGCGGGTCTCGCCCGTCAATGTCACTTCGTAGTCGAGCAGACTTTGCACGCCCGACACCGGCGCGGTCTTATTCACGAAGTATGGGAACGACACTTCGATGCGGCCCGCCTCGGCCTCCAGCTTTTCGAGCATCGCGGCGAGCATGGTGCGGAAAGTCGCGGCCTCGAGCGGCGCCTTATTCTCTTCAAGCAGCGCGACAAAGCGCGACATGTGAGTGCCCTTCTGATCGGCCGGCAGATGCACGTCGAGATTCCACGTGCCGACGGTCGGCTGCACTTCGCCGCCTTGCGTGCGCACCGTCAACGGATGACGCAAGGCCTTGACGCCGACTCGTTGAATCGGAATCTGACGCGTATCGGGCGTGCTCTGCACGTCGGGCATCACAAAGGCGGGGTTCATCTGGTTCATATTCTTGTCCTTTCAAGAAACGCCGGGCCGTCCCAAGCGGGCCGTCCCAAGCGGGCTGCCCCAAGTTTTCCGCGCCGCAGGCAGTCCCCCGCCCCGCAGAAAGTCCCTTTGAGGGATTGGGGGATTGCCCCATCGGAGGTTGCCGCGAAGCGACAGACTTGGGGGCTCCCAGCGACCGTGCGGATCAGGGCGCGCAACGGCGAACGCCGGCCCCTGCCGGGGTCGGATGATGGACCCGAAGGTCCATCGACTCAAGTTGGAGACTGCTATGGCCGCGGCGCAGCGCACGGCAGAGCAGCTTAACGGCGCTGCCAATCGACGCCGTTACGTGACGCAACCAAGCGACGCGGTTAAGCGACGCGCTTCACCGAGGATTGACCGCCGACCGCGCCGCTGGAAAGAAAGCGCTCGCGAATCGACTTGGCGATGCCCGCAGCGTCGAGACCGCACGCGGCGAGCAACTTGGCCGGATCCCCATGATCGATGAAGCGATCCGGGAGGCCCAATTGCAGTACAGGCCGCATAACCCCAGTCTCAAGCAGGGCTTCGACGCAAGCCGAACCCGCGCCGCCCATCACGCAGCCTTCTTCGACCGTGACGATGGCGTCGTGCGTTTCGGCCAGTTGGCGGACCAGCTCGGCGTCCAGCGGCTTCACGAAGCGCATGTTCGCCACCGTGGCGTCCAGTTGCTCAGCGGCGGCCAGCGACGGCGCAACCATCGTGCCGAATGCCAGAATCGCAATCCGCTTGCCGGCCGGTTGCGACGTTTCGCGACGGACCTCGCCCTTGCCAAGCGGCAGCGCCGTCATTTGCTTGACGGTTGCCACGCCCGTGCCGGCGCCGCGCGGATAGCGCACCGCCGTCGGGTTCGGCTGCTGCAACGCGGTGTACAGCATCTGACGGCATTCGTTTTCGTCCGACGCCGCCATCACCGTCATGTTCGGGATGCAGCGCAGGAACGCCAGATCGTAGGCCCCCGCGTGCGTGGCGCCGTCCGCGCCGACCAGACCCGCACGGTCGATGGCGAACACCACCGGCAGGTTTTGCAGCGCGACATCGTGGATCAGCTGGTCGTACGCACGTTGCAGGAAGGTCGAGTAGATTGCGACCACCGGCTTCATGCCGTCCGCAGCCAGACCGCCGGCGAATGTCACCGCGTGCTGCTCGGCGATACCGACGTCGAAATAGCGATCCGGGAAACGCTTCTCGAACTCGACCATGCCCGAGCCTTCACGCATGGCCGGCGTGATGCCGATCACGCGCGCATCCAGCTCGGCCGCGTCGCACAGCCATTCGCCGAACACCTGCGTGTAGGTTTTCTTCGACGGCGTGGCGGCCGGCTTGATGCCTTCGGCCGGGTTGAACTTGCCCGGGCCGTGGTACAGCACCGGATCGGCTTCGGCCAGCTTGTAGCCCTGGCCCTTCTTCGTCACGACGTGCAGGAATTGCGGGCCACGCAGTTCCTTGATGTTCTGCAACGTAGGAATCAGCGAATCGAGGTCGTGACCGTCGATCGGGCCGATGTAGTTGAAACCGAACTCTTCAAAGAGCGTGGCCGGCACGATCATGCCCTTCGCGTGCTCTTCGAGCTTGCGGGCGAGATCGAGCATAGGCGGCGCGACGCGCAGCACACGTTCGACGCCCGCACGCGCGGCGGCGTAGAAACGGCCCGACATCAGGCGCGCCAGATGGCGATTCAGCGCGCCGACCGGCGGCGAAATCGACATGTCGTTATCGTTGAGGATGACCAGCAGCGGCACGTCGTCTTCGACGCCGGCGTTATTCATCGCCTCGAAGGCCATGCCGGCCGTCATCGCGCCGTCGCCGATCACGGCGATGCCCATGCGGTTCTCGCCCTGCAGCTTGCTGGCAACGGCCATGCCGAGCGCGGCCGAGATCGAGGTGCTCGAGTGCGCGGTGCCGAAGGTGTCGTATTTCGACTCGTCGCGCTTCGGAAAGCCCGAAATGCCGCCGAGCTGACGCAGCGTGTGCATCTGGTCGCGGCGGCCCGTCAGGATCTTATGCGGATAGGTTTGATGGCCGACGTCCCATACGATCCGGTCACGTGGCGTGTCGAACACATAGTGCAGAGCAATGGTCAACTCGACCGTGCCGAGATTGGACGAAAGATGGCCGCCTGTCTGCGATACGCTGTCGAGCACGAAGGCACGCAACTCGTCGGCAAGCGGTTGCAATTGGCGGCGATCGAGGCGGCGCAAGGCTGCCGGGTCGTCGATAGTTTTCAGCAAGTCGTACATCGTCGTTCCATTGTAGGAAAACTTACGCGCCCGCACTTCATACATGCACCTCATAGCGAAGGTGCACGGCGGCGGGCTTTCGCGTTCAGCTAACCCGGTTCACCACCAGGTCGGCCAATTCGGCAAGACGCTGCGCGCGCGCGCCAAACGGCGCAATCGCAGCGTGGGCGTCGCTGCGCAGTTGCGCTGCGAGCGCACGCGACGCCTCTAGCCCAATAATCGACACGTAGGTCGGCTTGCCGTCCTTCGCGTCTTTACCTGCTGTTTTGCCAAGCGTCGCTGAATCGGTCGTGACGTCGAGAATATCGTCGACAACCTGAAACGCGAGGCCGACAGCGGCCGCATACGCGTCGAGCGAACGCATGGCGTCCGCGTTCGGCGTTTCGCCCGCCAGCGCGCCCATGCGCACCGCGGCACGCAGCAAGGCGCCGGTTTTCATCCGGTGCATGGTTTCCAGTTGCGGGCGCGTCAGCGTATGGCCGACGCTCGCCAGGTCGATGGCCTGGCCGCCGCACATGCCGATCGAGCCGCTCGCCAAGGCCAGTTCCCGCACGAGCGATGCCTGCTGCGCCGGCGCCAGCACGTCCGACGTCAGCGCGACGAATGCCTGCGCTTGCAGCGCGTCGCCGACCAGCAGCGCGGTGGCCTCGTCATATTTGACGTGTACCGTGGGCTTGCCGCGGCGCAGCGCGTCGTCGTCCATGCAGGGCATGTCGTCGTGCACGAGCGAGTACACGTGGATCATTTCCAGCGCCGCCGCTGCCGCATCCAGGCACTCGGCGCGCACACCGGTCAGCTCGCCGGCCGCGTGGCAAAGCAGCGGGCGCACCCGCTTGCCGCCGCCCAGCACCGCATAGCGCATGGCTTCATGCAGTTTGCCCGGCTCGGTCGCTTCCGTGGGCAGGTAGTGTTCTAGTGCCGATTCGACGCGTTCGAGTACCGAGCGTGTCCATTGTTCGAATGTCATAGGTCGTCCCCGCTTTCAGTAGCGGCTGTGCCTGCGGTATTCATGGGCAGTGGCTTGAGCGTCTCGCCATCGAGCACGCGCACCTGCTGCTCGACCTTCTCGAGCTGCTGCTGGCAAAACGCCACGAGAGCCGCACCGCGCCGGTAGGCGGTGAGCGACTCCTCGAGGCTGAGATTGCCGCTTTCCATGCGCGCAACCAGCCCTTCCAGCTCGGCCTGGGCCGCCTCATAGTTCTCGGGCAGCGGCATGGTATCGACGCCTTCAGCAGGCGCGGCAGCAGTATCTTTCGACGCGGTCTTCGCCATGAATAGTCGCAAAATTAAAACAAGTCGGACATTCTACGGCAAAAGCGACATTTCCGATCCCATCGCCAGCCCACGCCCCGCCTTTGCCATCCGTGTCCGACCCTCAGTCTCGCAGAAAAAAAACGATTGGTCCGTGGCGAAAACCTTGAACTTGCTTGACATTTTTGACCTAAATCAGTCACTTAAGCGCCCCAAGGCGGGGGAAACGGGTATAATCTCGGGTTCCCTAAATCGAATCTTCGATGGTTGGGTTGTTCACTGCTTTCACGTCTTCACGGGAGTGGGAATGTCCAATCTGAGCAATGCATTGCAGTTGCGGTCTGTCCACAGCCAGCTGCCAGTCACGGCTTACTTTGACGAAGCGCTTTTAACGCGCGAAATCGACACCCTTTTCAAGAAAGGTCCTCGCTACATCGGCCACGATCTCATGGTGCCCGAAGCGGGGAATTATTTTGCTTTGCCCAGCGAGAGCGAAGGGCGCGTGCTCGTCCGTAACCAGCAGTCGCAAGTCGAACTGCTGTCGAACGTGTGCCGCCACCGGCAAGCCATCATGCTCAACGGCCGCGGCCAGACGGAGAATATCGTCTGCCCCCTGCATCGCTGGACGTACGACCTGAACGGCCAGCTCCTCGGTGCACCTCATTTTGCGGATAACCCCTGCCTGAATCTCGGCGCCACGCCGCTGCAGAACTGGCAAGGCCTGCTGTTCGAAGCGCAGGGGCGCGACGTCGCGCGGGATCTGGCGCGCCTCGGCACCAAGCAACACTTCGATTTTTCGGGCTTCATGTTCGATCACGTCGAAGTGCACGAGTGCAATTACAACTGGAAGACCTTTATTGAGGTCTATCTGGAGGACTACCACGTCGCGCCATTCCATCCGGGCCTCGGCAGCTTCGTCAATTGCGACGACCTGACGTGGGAATTCGGCGAGTGGTACAGCGTGCAGACGGTCGGCGTCCACAAGGATCTGGAGCAGCCGGGCAGCCCGACGTACCGTAAATGGCACGACGAGGTGCTGCGCTTCCGCGAAGGCAATCCGCCCGATTTCGGCGCGATCTGGATGGTGTACTACCCCGGCATCATGATCGAGTGGTATCCGCACGTGCTGGTGGTGTCGTGGTTGATTCCGCGCGGTCCGCAGAAGACCACCAATGTGGTGGAGTTCTATTATCCTGAGGAAATCGCGCTGTTCGAACGGGAGTTCGTCGAAGCCGAGCGCGCCGCCTATATGGAAACGGCCCGCGAAGACGACGAGATCGCCGAGCGCATGGACGCAGGCCGCCGCGCGCTGATGGAACGCGGCGAATCGCAGGTCGGCCCGTATCAGAGCCCCATGGAAGACGGCATGCAGCACTTCCACGAGTTCTTGCGGCGCGAACTCGGCGCGATCTGATTCGCCCGCGGCCCGCTTTGATCGGCGTTTGAGCCGATCCTTGAGTGAGCCGCATCAAGGCATGGAAAGACGGGCTTCGGCTCGTCTTTTTTTGTTTAGACTATCAGTATCGTTCGGCCATTCGCTAACAGCGCCAAGCCGCCGGGCAAGCGCCGCAATCGCCCGCTTCGCAACCATCTTGCATGGGACCGGACCAAGCGCTAAAGCGCTAACTCCGGTCGACCGCTTTGCATGGGACCGGACCAAGCGCTAAAGCGCTAACTCCGGTCGACACAGGAGACGTCATGCCGCACACTCACTACACCACACTCATCTCCGCGACCAACCTTGCGGAACGGCTAGCCGCCGCGCCGGGCAGCGTGTTCGTCATCGATTGCCGTTTCGATCTGGCGGACACCGAGGCGGGCGAGAAAGCCTATCTGGCCGGGCATTTGCCAGGTGCGCACTATCTAAACCTCGATCGCGATCTGTCAGGACCGAAGAACGGCCACAATGGCCGCCATCCGCTGCCAGATCGCGCGCGGCTGGTGGAGACGCTGGAGTCGCGCGGGCTCAAACAGGGTCAGCAGGTGGTCGCGTATGACGCGCAGGGTGGTATGTACGCCGCGCGCGCATGGTGGCTGCTGCGCTGGCTGGGCCACGATGCGGTCGCGCTGCTCGACGGCGGGCTGCAAGCCTGGCAGGCCGCCGGTCATCCGCTGACGCAGGACGCGCCAGCGCAGAATACCGGTGACTTCAAAGCCGGCGCGCCACTCTCCGTCACAGTGGACGTGCAGACCGTCGAGCGCAATCTCGGCACGAAAGAACGCGTCGTGGTCGACGCGCGCGCGAACGATCGCTATCGCGGTGAAAACGAAACCCTAGATCGCGTCGGCGGCCATATTCCTGGCGCGCTCAACCGGTTCTTCAAGGACAACCTCACCGCCGACGGCCGCTACAAGCCGGCACACACGCTGCGTGAGGAATTCCATGCGTTGCTGGCCGACACGCCGCCGGAACATGTCGTGTTGCAATGCGGCTCAGGCGTGACGGCGTGCGTGAACGCGCTCGCGATGGAGATCGCCGGCATGCATGGCGCGGCACTGTATGCCGGATCGTGGAGCGAATGGAGTTCTGATCCGAAGCGGCCGGTTGCAACGGGCCCGAATCCTTAAGCGACCCATCAAGCGGGACGATTGGCAAAAGGCCGCGGCCGCTGGAAAGCGGCTGTGGCCTTTTGCATTCCTTCAGCCGAGCGCATCGGCACGCCGTTATGGCACGTCAAACGAAGGTATCGAACGCGCGCTGGACCAAGCAAGCGCGCGCCCTCACGCGACCCCATGCTGCTTGAACCACACCAGCACACGTCGCCAGCCATCCTCGGCATCAGCCTTCTTGTAACTCGGCCGGTAATCCGCGAAAAACGCGTGGCCCGCGTCGTCGTATACGACGAATTGCGAGCCACGGCCCACCTGCGGACCCTGGGCGATGGCCTGCTTCATCTGCGCAAGTGTGGCTTGTGGGATGCTTTGATCCTGCAGCCCGTATAGCCCCAACACCGGTGCGTGCAGATCGCCGACACGATCGAGCGGGTTCGCGGGCGTGGTCGCGCTGTGATCTCCGCCCACGCGCCCGTACCACGCTACCGCAGCCTTGAGCCGCGGATTGTGCTCCGCATACAGCCACGCGATACGTCCTCCCCAGCAAAAACCGTTCACGCCGAGCCGGTTAAGATCGCCGCCGTGCTCGCCCGCCCATGCGACGGTAGCGTCGAGGTCGTCCAGCGCCTGCTCGTCCGGCACCTTGCTGAGAATCTGATCGTCGATCTGCTGGATGGTCGGCAGCACCAACGGATCGCCCTCGCGGACGAACAGATCCGGCGCGATCGCCAGATAACCTAGCTTGGCAAAGCGCCGGCACACATCGGCAATATGCTCATGCACGCCGAACGCCTCATGGATCACGATGATCACCGGCAAATGCGTCTTGCCCTTCGGCTGTGCGCGATAGGCCGGCACGAGCGTGTCGCCGGAGCGCACGCCAATCTCGCCGGCTTCAAGACCGTCGCTATCGGTATGGATGGTTTGCGCCGACACCGGCAGCACGGCCGCGGCGAAACCGGTGCCGAGCGCGGCCTTGATGAAGGTACGGCGATTGAAGGGAACGTGCGGGACCAGGCTGTCGATGTCGGGTTTCAGCATGCGGCGCTCCTCGGGTGAAGGTTGGAGGCAACAGGATACGCTTCACCCGCATCCTGTTGCAGATGCAACCTTCTCGAGCGCGGTCTGCCCTCAGTGCAGCTTGACCCGCGGCAGCGTGGTGCGCCGCAACCAATGCGCGAAGGTGTCGAGCACCATCCGCGCGTAGCCGTGCAGCGCCGCGATATGCAGCCGGTACAGCGACATGTACATGAAGCGCGCGAACAGCCCTTCGATCAGCATATTGCCGCCGATCACACCGCCCATCAGATTGCCGACCGCGCTGAAGTGCCCGAGCGACACCAGCGAGCCGAAGTCGCGATAGGTAAATTCGGGCAGCGGCTTGTTCTCGAGCCGGGCCGCAAGCGCCTTCAACAGGAAGCTCGCCTGCTGGTGAGCCGCTTGCGCGCGCGGCGGCACGTTGCGCTCGTTGCCCGGCCATGGGCAAGCCGCGCAGTCGCCGAGCGCGAAGATGTTGTCGTCGATTTCGATTTGCAGCGTGCGGCGCACGATGAGTTGCCCCAGACGGTTGACCGGCAGGCCGTCGAGCTCACTCAGGATAGCGGGCGCCTTGATGCCCGCCGCCCACACCGTCAGATCGGCGCGCACAGTTTTACCGCCGGCCGTGCGGATCATGCCGGGCGCGACCTCGGCCACGGTCTCACCGATCATCAGCTTCACGCCGAGCTTGGTGAGCAATTCGGCGGTGGCCGTCGACACTCGCTCCTGCAAGGCCGGCAAAATGCGCGGCCCCGCCTCGATCAGCACGATGCCGACGTCGTGCCGCGGATCGAGCTTATGCAAGCCGTACGCGGACAAGACCTGAGCCGTATTGCGCAACTCAGCCGAGAGTTCGACGCCCGTCGCGCCGCCGCCGACGATCGCCACCTGAATGCGCGGCTCCGATGAAGGCGACGTCCCCGGGTTCGACTCGACAGGTTCATGCACCTGATGCTCCGCGCGCATACAGGCCGCGATCAGGCGCTTGCGGAAACGCTCCGCCTGGCTGACCGTATCGAGCGCGAGGGAAAACTCGGGCGCGCCCTTCACGCCAAAGAACGCCGTGGTGCTGCCGATCGCGATGATCAGCGTGTCGTATTCAAGCTGGCGTTCGGGCAATAGTTCTGCGCCATCGTCGTCGAGCACGGTACCGAGCGTGAGACGCTTGTTCGCGCGGTCCAGACCGGTCAGCTCGCCCTGCTGAAACTCGAAGCCGTGCCAGCGCGCTTGCGCCGCATATTCGAGTTCCTGGGTGAACGGGTCCATGCTGCCGGCTGCCACTTCATGCAGCAGCGGCTTCCAGATATGGGTTGGATTGCGGTCGACGAGCGTCACTTGCGCGCGCACGCCACCTTTGTTCTTCCGGGGTGCATAGCGGTCGCCTAAGCGCGTCGCCAACTCCAGCCCCCCCGCGCCCCCGCCAACGACGATAAAACGATGCATTGAACTCTCCGTATTTGCCGATGGGTTATGCGTCGCGACGGCGTGCATGAAGCGCGTATGAATCATGAAGCGCACGCCGTCCGTCCTGGCGATTGTCCGCGAGCGGCACGGGTTATCACAAGCCATCAATACGCATATGTGACATGCGCGCGACGTTATCGCCTATCACGCGCGCCGTCACATTCACGTCAATGCGCTTCTTCCCAGTTCAGGCCGGCGCCTACTTCGGCGACCAGCGGCACTTTCAGCGCGGCGACACCGCACATCAGTTCCGGCAAGCGCTTACGTACGTCGGACAATTCCGCGTCGGGCACTTCGAGAATCAGTTCGTCGTGCACCTGCATGATCATGCGCGTACCGACCTTCGACTCTTCGATCCATTTCTGCACCGCGATCATCGACAGCTTGATCAGGTCGGCAGCCGTGCCTTGCATCGGCGCGTTAATGGCCGCGCGCTCGGCGGCCTGACGGCGCGGACCGTTACCACCGTTGATCTCCGGCAGCCACAGGCGGCGCCCAAACGCGGTTTCCACGTAGCCTTTGGCCTTCGCGCTCAGACGCGTTTCGTCCATATAACGCGCGACGCCCGGATAGCGCGCGAAGTAGCGGTCGATATACAGCTTGGCCGCGTCGCGCGTAATGCCGAGGTTCGCGGCAAGACCGAACGCGCTCATGCCGTAGATCAGACCGAAGTTGATGACCTTTGCTACGCGCCGTTGATCGTTCGACACTTCGAGCGGCGTCACGCTGAAAATCTCCGCTGCAGTGGCGCGGTGAATGTCTTCGCCCTGCGAGAACGCCCGCAGCAGGGATTCGTCGCCGGAAATGTGCGCCATGATGCGCAATTCGATCTGCGAGTAGTCCGCGGAGACGAGCTTGTGGCCCGGCGGCGCGATAAACGCCTCGCGGATACGACGCCCTTCGCCGGTACGCACGGGGATGTTCTGCAGGTTCGGATCGTTCGACGCCAGCCGGCCCGTGACCGCCACCGCCTGCGCATAGTTCGTATGCACACGACCGGTTTGGGCGTTGACCATGCGCGGCAGCTTGTCCGTGTAGGTCGATTTCAGCTTCGACAAACCGCGGTGTTCGAGCAGGATCTTCGGCAGCGGATAGTCTTCGGCGAGCTTTTGCAGCACTTCTTCGTCGGTGGACGGCGCGCCGCTCGGGGTCTTCTTGACCACCGGCAATTCGAGCTTCTCGAAGAAGATCTGACCAATCTGCTTCGGCGAACCCAGATTGAATTCGCCACCGGCCAGCACGTACGCTTCGCTTTCCAGCTGAATCAGACGCGTGGCGATTTCACTGCTTTGCGCGCGCAGCTTTTCGGCGTCGATCAGCACGCCGGTGCGCTCCATCTTGCGCAAGACGCGCGAGGTCGGCACTTCGATGTCGCGATACACGTAGTCGAGCGTTTTCTCCGCGGCCACTTGCGGATACAAGGCCTGATGCAGACGCAAGGTGATGTCGGCGTCTTCCGCCGCATACTCGGCAGCCTTGTCCAGCGCGACTTCGTCGAAGCCGATCTGCGACGCGCCTTTACCCGCCACCTCTTCATACTTGATCGTCTTGATGCCGAGGTGGCGCAGCGCGAGGCTGTCCATGTCGTGCGTACGGTGCGATTCGAGCACGTACGATTCCAGCAGCGTGTCGTGTTCGACGCCGCGCATTTCGATGCCGTAGTTCGCCAGCACCTGTTCGTCGTACTTCATGTGCTGGCCGACCTTCTTGTGTTCGGCGCTTTCCAGCCACGGCTTGAGCTTCGCGAGGACTTCGTCGCGCGGCAGTTGCACGGGCGCGTCCGGACCGCGATGCGCAACCGGCACATAAGCAGCGTAACCAGGCTCGACCGACAACGACAGCCCCACGATTTGCGCGGTCATCGGATCGAGCGAGGTGGTTTCGGTATCGAACGCAGTCAGCTCGGCGGCGTTGATTTTCTCAAGCCAGGCGTCGAACTGCTCCCAGGTCTGCACGGTATCGTAATGACGCTCGTGATCCACGGTGAGCGCCGGCGGCACGTCGGTCTCGGGACCTTCCACGGCTTCCGCGACTTCCACCTCACGTAGCCAGGTCTTGAAGCCGTTGCGCGTGAACACGTCGCGCAGCTCCTCGCGCGATTCCGGCCGGCTTTCCAGGCTTTCTTCGATCGACACGATATGGCCGGTCAGATCGCATTGGCGCTCGACGGTGACGAGCTTCTTCGCCATTGGCAGAAAATCGAGCGCACGTCGCAGATTGTCTCCTACCGCACCTTTGATCTCGTCCGCATGTGCGACGATGCCATCGAGGGTTTCGTACTGCGTCAGCCATTTGATCGCCGTTTTCGGCCCGCATTTTTCGACGCCGGGCACGTTGTCGACGGTATCGCCGATCAACGACAGGTAATCGATAATGCGCTCCGGCGGCACGCCGAATTTGGCGATCACGCCTTCGCGGTCGAGCTTCTCGTTAGTCATCGTATTGATGAGGGTGACATGATCCGACACGAGCTGCGCCAGATCCTTGTCCCCAGTCGACACGATCACTTTCATGCCGCGTTTTTCCGCCTCGGTGCTGAGCGTACCGATCACGTCGTCGGCTTCGACGCCTTCGATCATCAGAAGCGGCCAGCCGAGCGCGCGCACGGCGACGTGGATCGGCTCGATCTGACGCGAGAGATCGTCCGGCATCGATGGGCGGTTCGCCTTATAGTCGGCATACCAGTCGTCGCGGAACGTTTTGCCCTTGGCGTCGAACACGCACGCGCTATACTCTGCTGTGACTTCCTTGCGCATGCGCCGCAGCATGTTGATCATTCCATAGAGCGCACCCGTCGGACCACCCTCGGGTCCGCGCAGATCAGGCATCGCATGGTAGGCCCGGTACAGATAACTCGAACCGTCTACCAATAGCAGGGTCTTACCTTCAAGGCTTCGTTCTTCAGGCATTATGACTAAGAGAAAAGTGATACCGAGTCTGCGATCACTCGCAGATCAAGAGCGCGCAACGGCTAAGAAGGCCCGCGCATCGTGGCAGATGTTCACGATTATGGCAGAGTTTATCGAGGCGACCGAGTACCTCTCGGAGATTCGTCCGGCTGTCAGCATCTATGGTTCAGCGCGCCTGAAACCGAACTCGCCGTATTACAAACTCGCCACGCAAATTGCGCGCAAGCTGTCGGACGCAGGCTTCGCGGTCATCTCGGGTGGCGGCCCCGGCATCATGGAAGCGGCCAACAAGGGCGCTCATGCGGGTAAGGCGCCTTCGGTCGGCCTGAACATCGAACTTCCGCACGAGCAATCGGGCAATCAATGGCAGGACATCTCGCTGCGCTTCCGCCATTTCTTCACGCGCAAGGTTACGTTCGTGAAGAACTCGGACGCGGTGATCGTCATGCCGGGCGGCTTCGGCACGCTGGATGAGCTTGCCGAAGTCCTCACGCTGATTCAAACCAAGAAGTCGCGCCACGTGCCGATCATTCTGGTGGGCGGCGAGTTCTGGGAAGGCCTGCTTGCGTGGTTCAAGAACTCACTCACGCCGATGGGCCTGATCAATCCGACAGATATGGACTTGATGCAGGTGATCGACGATCCGGATCAGGTGCTCGAAGCGGTGCTGAAGTTCTATGAGGACCGTGAAGAAGCCGAACCGCATCCTGTGAAGTCGGATGAAGACCGGATGTTCTATCTGTGATGCTGAAGCTTCGCGCCTCGTGCGCGAAGTCAGCTTGCTGATGTTCAATGCGCCGTATTGAGCAGAGCAACGCACGGGGGTTCTAGCGAGTGGCCTCCAGGTCGCTCGCTACCGCTACGTCGGTCTGATCACCCTGCGCTTGCAGCCATTCGCAGAACTGCGCCACCAGCGGCGCCTGCGCGACCTCCCGCCTCGCCACCCACCAATAGCCACGTGCATCGGTACGCGCTGCAGCAACGCGGGACTGCACACAGGAATCTCGCTCTCGGCAAGAGCCAGATAGCGCCGGCCGTCGTCGGTCAGCCGCATGCGCTTGGCGCGGCGATGAAATACCTGCACGCCGAGCCACGTTTCAAACGCTGCGACTTGCCGGCTGATTGCACCGTGTGTCACCTACGATTCGTTCGCCGCGGCGGTGAAGCTTTCGTGCCGTGCGGCGGCTTCGAAAGCGCGCAGCGCCCGAAATGGGGGAAGGTTACGAGCCATGCTTGTGATTCTCGGTCAGAACGGCGTGCTCAAAAATCGTTTTGCGCCCTGCCGGTTCGGCGCTAACCTTCTGAGCTTGAAAACGGACGCTTAGCGATATGGATCACGATCTCACCTCGGCCAAACCCGGACTGGCGCCCACGCCGACGGTGCGGGAGATTTTCGGCGGCTTTCTTGGCCTTGGACTGATCTCGTTCGGCGGTGCGCTGCCGCTGGCGCGGCGCACGCTTGTCGAACAGCGGCGCTGGTTGAACGCCGCGGAATTTACGGATTTGCTAGGCCTGTGCCAGTTTTTGCCGGGCGGCAATGTGATCAACCTCTCGGTGGCAATCGGGATGCGTTTTCGCGGCGTACCGGGCGCGCTAGCCGGCCTGCTCGGCCTGATTGCGGGGCCGTCGCTGGTGGTGATCGGCCTTGGCGTGCTATACGAGCACACGCAAAACGATCCGCATGTCAGGCACCTGTTTGCCGGTCTCGCCGCGGCGGCGGCCGGCCTGCTGATCTCGATGGCCGTGAAAATCCTGCTGCCGCTACGGCATAAGCCGCTGGCCGCCCTCATCGCTGCGCTCGGTTTTGTCGCGATCGCGATCCTGCGCCTGCCGTTGCTGCCAACCATGCTGGTACTCACGCCACTCAGCATCTATATCGCGTCGAGGGCCACGCGATGAACGACACGCTCATTTCACTAGCCATCATTTTCAGCCAGCTTTCGCTGCTCGCGTTCGGCGGCGGCAATACGATTCTTCCGGAGATGCAGCGTCAAGTGGTGGAGGTCCACCACTGGATGCCGGCCAGCGAATTCAGCGCGCTGTTCGCGCTCGCGCAAGCCGCGCCCGGGCCGAATCTGATGATCGTCACGCTAGTTGGCTGGCACGTGGCCGGCTGGGCCGGCATGCTGGTCACTTCCGTGGCGAAGTTCGGACCGTCCTCAATCGTGACGATTCTCGCGCTGCATGCATGGGAGCGCTTCAAGGACCGCCCGTGGCGCCGTTACGCGCAGGTTGGGCTGGTGCCGGTAACAGCCGGCATCGTGACGGCAAGCGCGGCCGTGATCGCCCGGGCGTCGGACCCGACGGCGATTGCGTGGGCAATCACCATCTTCACCGCCGTGCTGGCGTTGAAAACGCGCATCCATCCGCTGTGGCTGCTGGCCGCTGGAAGCTTGATCGGGCTGACGAGCTTCGGGCAATTCTGAAACCCTCTCTGGGAAGCCCGGCATCATTACTTTGGTAAGCAAGGCCCTTTTGGATTCCAGCAGGGGCTGGAGGATGCTGTCCGATGCTAATTACCTGCGGTCCAGGCTCACAAAAACAGGCAGCAGGTCACCGCGCCAGGAGACGGAAAAAGTAGCTCGCTGAACTGCGGAATGCAACCCTCAACTCGACGCGCCACCAACGTGACGCGATGAAGTGCCTGGCGCACAGAACTTCTGCAAACACGGTAGGTCGAGAAACGTATTGACAGAATGCAATGTAATGCCAAAAAAATCTCACTGCCTGTGTCTCTGGATTCCGGAGGATAACTATACTTATAGATTCAGTTACTGCGCCATCTACTCATGACTTATCACGCCGTTACAGTCACGCTTGAAGACATAGGCGGGATTGTCATCCAGAAAGACAAAAGTGGCACGAGAACAGCCTTTAACGTTACAGTTGCAGGAAAACGTCAGTACTCTGTACAAATGCGCGGAGCCCCTCGACTTGAAAACGGCATGGTCGTGACGGCAGTACTGCGCGATACGGATAACTGGCAAACACTTATGGGATGGTTAAACCACGCCACGGGCGAGATTTGCGGTGTCAATTCACCCGAGATGTCATTCTGGTTGTTTGTGGCTGGCATCCTGATATCAGCCCTGCTTTCCCTTAAATTGATAAACGAAGGTCACAGCGGCAACGCCAGTGCACGCGTCGTAGTTTGGATTAGCGGGATCGTAGCGATGAACGCCTGGTCGCTATTCTCCTGGCGGAGGTCGGCGAGGGTCTACGGGTTGCTGAAACCCTAAATGCCTGGGTAATTTTAAAATCTCGGGAACAACTGTAGCGAAAGTCTCTGCCATCACCTATCGCGCAATGCGGTAAGTGATGGCAGAAGAGAAGGGCCGCCTATTCGTCATTCATCCACGCCCCTGCAGACCGTCGCCGGCAGTCGTCGCTTCGATCCAATCTTTCACCGCCTTTCGCCGCAATATTAACAGCGCGCCGAGCCGGAGCCACACACAAAGGGTAATTAGCGAAATAGCCCACAATCCCAATTCTTGCAGATATGAGTGGCCGGATATAGTCCATACAAGACTAAAGGCCGCGATCCACTTAAGCAGGTCGTAAGCCCATCTCTTTCTCTTTATCCCATACACAAGCGCCAAGGGATTTGCCATAAAACTTGCGAACACGGCCAGACAGCCTTCCCATGGTAGCGAGCCGGATTGAAGCAAGGCGATTTCCACCCAAGCCTCGCACAGAAAAGCGAGAAAGAATCCAATAAGTGAAACCCGAATACAACGCGGCATTGCTGTCATAGCTATCTGAATGTCACGTTCTTGCAATAATCCATTGCATTAACAATATCGCTCCAACCCTCCTTAACACTCAGATATCGGCAGTAGTTTTCCTTGTATTGTTCCTCATTGACTGGCGTGAAGCTACCTGGAATTGGCGTCCCCATAGGCATCAAAGCGCCACCTGAAAATCCCTTGTCGCTCAGACAAACGAACAAACCCTTTTGCGTCAATATTTCGTTGTATGATGCAAGCACGTATCCACTCCCGGGTTCGAGACTTGACCAATAAAGCGACGCACTAGCAACCGATGCAGGCTTCGAGACTTGCAGCAAGCTTTCCATATAATCACCCAACCACATTCTTGCAAAGTTTATATACGGCTGAAAGGCGGATTGCAGGTCCGCAGCGAGAACGAGTGCACCGATTGCTGCTGCGGCACCTGGGCCAATTTCCGCCCAAACAAACAGCGTAATAGCGATTGTTCCCGCCGCACTTACAACGGTCAGCACGTCACCTGGCTGGACCTTTTTGTTCGGATCTTTCCAATCTGTCACAATTCGGATTAATGCAGACGTCGCGGCCAATCCGTTTGTCAGGATACGTACTGGCTGCAGCATCGGAGCGGCATTTGATACCGTCGCAACGAGGTTGGTGTCATTCTGAATGACTGATAGCGAGTCATTTGGGCTATTTGCCGCGGACATCAACGCCTGATAAGTAGTCATCGAATTCGAGCCGTTTTCGACGAATTGCAACACCATTTCCACTTTTGCCATTTTATTCAGCCTTTGACTCTGTATTCCAAGGGGCAATTGAATTCACTGAGGAACTTACGGATGGTGCGGTAGACGGACTCGATCCGACAACATAGCGATAATAGAGCTGTGTATTACCTGTTTTTGGCGTGTACACCGTCTGGGCGATAAATGATTTTGTTTTTGTGAGAGTGACAGGCAGGACGTCAATAATCTGCGAGAACCCTTTATCCGTCGCCACCTGGAGACTCGCTGCAATATCACTATTCGGGTCCTCGAAATTTATGATGCGCACCCAGAATACCCATGACCCGTCGTCGCGCCTCAACGCAGTCGCGCCGTTTGTTAACACGTATCCGCGCAGCGAAGTGGCTGCAATTTGGGGGGATATGGGAGTCGCCTTTGCGATTTGGGAAGTGATGCCAACAAGAGATAAGAAGCTTGTTCGCAAAAATAATCGTCTGGCAGTCATCGTGTCTCTATGTAGTTGGATGGCGATCGCCGTTTGTAAATGTAGTTTTCGCTACATTTACAAAAATATCGTCACTGCGAGCACGCCCGGAATAGGATAATTCCGAAAAAATTACCGCTATTCAGATAGCCACTAGGGCGATTGCATGAAACGTTACAGATGGTGGCGAAATGCTTGTGAGCCCGGTTGAAGGCGCGTTTACTCTGGCTTTTGTGCTTGGGAAAAGCGATGCAGGAAGACGTGCTCAGTATCGAAGAAGCGTTTGGCGATTTGCGCGATCCGCGCAGCCGCACGCCGGCTCATGATCTGACAGAGATGCTGGTGGTGGCGCCGTGTGCAGTCCTGTCGGGCACCGATAGCTGGGTGGCGATCCAGACGTGGACCGAAGCGAAGCTGGAGTGGCTGCGACGCTACCTGCCGCTGGTCAACGGCATTGCATCGCATGACACGTTTGGGCGCGTGTTTGCGGCGCTCGATGCGCAGCAGTTCGAAGCCTGCTTCATACGCTGGACTGCGCACCTGTGCCCGGCGCTGGCGCGCGCGGAACTGATCTCGCCGAAGGGCGCGCCCTCGAACGCCTTTGCGCGGCGATATACCGAGGCCGATTTACTCACAACCGTATTCCGCGAAGCCAACGCATACGCTTACTGAAACGCCACTTCCGCGAAGCTACGCAACTTGCGGCTATGCAAACGATGCAAGCCATTCATCCGCAACAACTCCATCGCCTTCACACCGATCTGCAGATGCTGATCGACCTGCGCGCGATAGAACTGATCCGCCATGCCGGGCAGTTTCAATTCGCCATGCAAAGGCTTGTCCGACACGCATAGCAAGGTGCCGTAAGGCACGCGGAAGCGGAACCCATTGGCCGCAATCGTCGCGCTTTCCATGTCGAGCGCGACCGCACGGCTTTGCGACAGCCGCTGCACCGGCTCACGGTGATCGCGCAATTCCCAGTTGCGGTTATCCACACTCGCCACCGTGCCCGTGCGCATCACGCGCTTCAACTCGACGCCATCCAACTGCGTGACCTGCGCGACCGCGCGTTCCAACGCCACCTGCACTTCGGCAAGTGCAGGAATCGGCACCCACAGCGGCAAATCGTCGTCGAGCACGTGATCTTCGCGCACATAGCCGTGCGCCAGCACATAATCGCCCAAACGCTGCGTATTGCGCAGACCCGCGCAGTGGCCAAGCATGATCCACGCATGCGGACGCAGCACGGCGATATGATCGGTAATCGTCTTCGCGTTCGACGGCCCGACGCCGATGTTGACCATTGTGATGCCGCTGCCGTCGGCGCGCTTCAGGTGATACGCGGGCATCTGCGGCAAACGCGGCGGCGCCGTGCCTTCCTGCGCCTGCTCGGCGAGATTCTCGTTGTATGTGATCACGTCGCCCGGTTCGACGAACGACGTGTATTCGCTGCGATAGGCGCGCAGTTCTTCGTCGTCGGTATGGGCCATCATCGTGCGGCCGAGTTTGACGAACTCGTCGATATAAAACTGGTAGTTCGTGTACAGCACGTAGTTCTGGCAATGCGTAGGCGAGGTCGCCGTGTAATGCTTCAGCCGATGCAGCGAGAAATCCACCCGCGCCGCCGTGAACAGCGCGAGCGGATGCGGCTCGCCCGGCGGCGGCTCATACGTGCCGTTGACGATGCGGTCGTCGAGCAGCGCGAGGTCCGGCGTATCGAACACGTCGCGCATCAGGAACAGGCGCTCGCGATCCAGATCGCCCTCGAGATGAATGCCTTCAGCGAACGCGAAGTGAATCGGAATCGGCTGATCGGACACACCGACTTCGATCTGCACGTGATGGTTCTTGGCCAGCAGGCGTAATTGCTCGCGATAATAGTTGCCGAACAGATCCGGCCGCGTGACCGTGGTCTCGAACACACCGGGGCCCGCGACGAAACCGTACGAGCGGCGCGAGTCGATATGCGTGTTGACTTCAGTGCGCACCCTGACGAACGGGTAGCAGGCGCGCACCCGGCTTTCGAACAGTTCGTTGCGGCGGTAACGCGCGAAGGCGTCGCGCAAAAACGAGGTGTTCGCTTCGTAGATCGCCGACAAACGCGTGACGGCCTCGGTCGCGTCGTCAAAGGATTCGGTTGGGAAGCTATTGGCGGGAGTCTGCACCGCGCGTTGATTGGTATCGTTGTTCATCGTCATTCGCCCCTATTGATGAGATGACATTACCACGGAACCCGTGATGGCCAAATGACCTCGCGGCGCCTACCACATCTGCCGCAACAGCGGCCGCAAGTTTGCGCGCACAGCGCGCGAAAGCGGCGCAAAATAAGGCGATCGCGCCCGTGGGCAAGGCTGGATTTGCTAGAATCGGGGCACCATATTGGAGAATCACCATGAAGCCGCTCCTTCCCGTCGCCGTTGCACTGGCCCTCGCCTTTGGCAACGCCGCGATGGCTGCCCAGCCTGTCGATGAACCTCCGCCCGCCGATGCACCCCAGTCCGCCAATGAGCGGGCCGGTCTGCCTGACCTGGCGAAGATCAATCGTCCGGCCGCCGAGGTCAGCTCGAAGGTCGAAATCAACGTCCCACGCACGCCAAGCTTCTACGAACGCAGCGCTAACGGCACCGAAATCACCGAATACCGCGACAAAGGCAAGCCCGTTGAAATCAACGTGCATTCGAATCTCGGCACGCGCTATCAAATGAGCGCGCCGCTCGACACGTCGCCCACCGTGCGCGACAACGGCCGCGCGAGCACGCGTTTGCCGTCGGTGAACCTGACTTATTGATGCATGCCGGGGTGGCGGCGCGGCGTAAGCCGCTCCCCTGGATCTGTGCGGCCCGCAGGCGTAGCCTCGGGTTTTCAGCCTGCTTGCCGATTTCCAGCATCCCACACCTCGCACTGGCCGCATCGCGCCAGCCCGACTAACCTGATCCGACGTTTCCCGCATGGCTGTCTTCACCGCTGTCACCGAGCCCCAATTAGCAGAATGGATGCGTCATTACGATCTCGGCGAAGTCGTCGAGTTTCGCGGCATCCCGTCCGGTATTGAGAACAGCAACTTCTTTCTGACGACGACGCACGGCGAATACGTCCTCACGATTTTCGAAAAGCTGACGGCCGAGCAACTGCCGTTCTATCTCGATCTGATGCGGCATCTGGCCGCGCACCGCGTGCCGGTGCCGGATCCCATGCCGCGCGAAGACGGCGCGCTGTTCGGCACGCTGCACGGCAAGCCCGCAGCCATCGTGACCAAGCTCGAAGGCGCGCCGGAGTTGGCGCCGCAAGCCGAACACTGCGTCGAGGTCGGGCAAATGCTCGCGCGCATGCATCTGGCGGGGCGCGATTACCCGCGCTATCAGCCGAATCTGCGCAGCCTGCCGTGGTGGAAAGAAACC
Source organism: Paraburkholderia sp. GAS348 (assembly GCF_050434205.1). Taxonomy (NCBI): domain Bacteria; kingdom Pseudomonadati; phylum Pseudomonadota; class Betaproteobacteria; order Burkholderiales; family Burkholderiaceae; genus Paraburkholderia; species Paraburkholderia sp. GAS348. The sequence goes on along the minus strand of NZ_JBNPVT010000023.1, from coordinate 71,600 downwards.
GTGCCGACCATCCTGCCGTTCCTCGCGGGCGCGCAGCGCGACTTGCTGTCGTCCGAACTGGCGCATCAGGAGGCTTTCTTCGCATCGGCGGATTACGCGAGGTTGCCCGAAGGCCCTTGCCACGCCGACCTGTTCCGCGACAACGCGCTGTTCGCGCATGCCGCGCCGGAAACCGGCCACGAGGTGCGCCTCGGCGGCTTCTTCGACTTCTATTTCGCCGGCTGCGACAAGTGGCTGTTCGACGTCGCGGTAACGGTCAACGACTGGTGCGTCGACCTCGCCACCGGCAAGCTCGACGAGGCGCGCACCGAAGCCATGCTGCGCGCCTACCAGACCGTGCGCCCGTTCACCGTCGAAGAAAACCGCCATTGGGGCGACATGCTGCGTGCGGGCGCTTACCGCTTCTGGGTCTCGCGCCTGTATGATTTTCATTTGCCGCGCACGGCCGAGCTGCTCAAACCGCACGACCCCGGCCATTTCGAGCGCATCTTGCGCGAACGCCTGACCGGCGTTGCACTTCCAGGCATTCATACCTCATGCAACTGATCGAAGTCCCCGCGAAAACCGGCTATGTCTGGTTCCGGCAGGGTATCTGGCTGTTCCGTAAGAACCCGCTTGCGTTTCTGACGCTGTTCTTCACCTATCTGCTGGTCATGACGCTGGCGTCGCAGATTCCGGTCATCGGCGGCGTGCTGCCGCTGGTCTTCATTCCGGGCATTGCGGTCGGCTTCATGGCGGCGTGCCGCAACACCATCGCGGGCAAGCCGGTGTTCCCGACCATTCTGGTGGACGGCTTTCACTCGTACGGCCCGGTAGTCGCCAAACGTCTGCTGCTGCTGGGCGTGCTGTACGTCGTTGCGATGGCGCTGGTGCTGGCCGGCTCGGCACTCGCCGACGGCGGTATGTTGCTGAAAGTCATGCTCGGCATGGCCACGATGGATCAGGATGCGATCGCCAACAGCAATATCCCGCTGGCGGTGATCACCGCGTTCGCGTTCTACATTCCGGTCGCAATGATTTTCTGGTTCTCGCCGGTTCTTATCGCGTGGCACGACGTGCCGCCCGTCAAGGCGATGTTCTTCAGCATCGTCAGTTGCTGGCGCAATCGGGGCGCGTTCATCGTGTTCGGCGCATTGTGGTTCGCGGTGGCAACGACGGTCTCGTTCGGCCTGACCGCATTGATGCAGGCACTGGGCGCGGGCGATTTCGCGTTCGCGATCCTGATGCCTGCCACCATGATCGTCACGACCATGCTGTATTGCTCGTTCTACGCGACCTATCGCGGCTGCTTCGGCGTGCAAACGCCCGAAGCGCCGGACCTGCCGACCACGCCGGCGGCTTGAATGCCGGGTTGAATACCTCGACTTGCGGCACAATGGTTTGCGCGCAATCGATTTGCACGCTCTTTTTACACGAGATGCAATATGACCCAGCGTCCCGCCTTGCCCTTCACGCTCGACGAGCAACTTTGCTTCGCACTCTATTCGACCTCGCTTGCGATGACGAAAGCGTACAAGCCGCTGCTCGACAAGCTCGACCTCACGTATCCGCAATATCTGGCGATGCTGGTGCTCTGGGAAGCCGACGACATCACAGTCAAAGACCTCGCAGCGCGACTGAATCTCGACTCGGCAACAGTCACGCCACTGCTCAAACGTCTCGAAACACAGGGCTGCCTGGAACGGGTACGCGGCGTTGAAGATGAACGGCTCGTCTATATCCGGCTCACCAGAGTGGGCACCGCACTGAAGCGTCAGGCACGCGAAGTGCCAGCAGAAATCTTCTGCGCGACCCAGCAGACGCCGGAATTCCTGCTCCGTCTGCGCGACGATCTAACGCGCCTGCGCACCACGCTCAACGATTACATGGACCACTAGCCGGCCTGTTTCAAAAAGCACGCTATCGGTACGATGCAAAAATTAATTTGTGCACAAATTATTTGTGCACTATCTTTGCCACATGCCGCTTCGAAAGTGCTCCACCAGAACGGCGGGCAAGCAACCAGCCGCAAACATGCAGATCCTGACAACCCAGATAAAGGAGCAGCACCATGAACATTCTCTACAAGGCAAGCGCAACCAGCACTGGTGGCCGTGACGGCCGTGCCGTATCGTCGGACAATGCGTTGGACGTGAAGCTGGCGGCACCGCGTGAACTGGGCGGCACCGGCGCAGCGGGCACCAACCCGGAGCAACTGTTTGCAGCCGGCTACTCGGCGTGTTTCCTGAGCGCGATGAAATTCGTCGCCGGCCAGCGCAAGCAGACTTTGCCGGCTGACACGCAAGTTACGGCAGAAGTGGGTATCGGCCCGAACGACAACGGCGGCTTCGCACTCGACATCGATCTGCGCGTCTCCTTGCCGGGCCTCGCTGCTGATGCAGCCAAGGAACTGGCCGACGCGGCGCATCAGGTGTGCCCGTACTCGAACGCCACGCGCAACAACGTCGCAGTGCGCCTGCAAATCGCGTAAGCCGCGGCCTTAACGAGCCATTCGTCTAGATCCGCGATTCCGATGACACGCATCCGGCGCCTGAACGACGCCTTCGATACCGGTCTGGTCTGGTTTCGCCGCGACCTGCGCAACACGGACAACGCCGCGCTGTACTACGCGCTCAAGCATTGCGAGCGCGTCTGGTGCGTGTTCGTATTCGACACGACGATCCTGCAACCGCTGATCGACGCCTGGCAAACTCGCCATCCGGAGACGCAGGCGCAGGACCGCCGCGTCGAGTTCATTCTTGCTGCGTTGGGCGAGCTGGACGAAGCATTGCGCGCCAGGGGCGGCGCCCTCGTCGTGCTGTACGGCGATCCAGCCGATCTCGTACCGAGGCTCGCGAACGAACTCGGCGTCGACGCGGTCTTCACGAATCACGATTACGAACCGGTCGCGATCGAGCGGGACGAGGCGGTGCGGGAGCGGCTTGTCGAAGCTGGACGCCAATGGCTGACGTTCAAAGACCAGGTGATTTTCGAGCGTGATGAGGTGCTGACAGGCCAGAACAAACCGTTCACGGTGTTCACGCCATACAGGAACGCATGGCTCAAGCAGCTGACGGCCTTCGATCTGAAACCATATCCGGTCGAGACCTACGCGCAGCATCTGGCAGCACTGCAGCCCAAGCTGGACCGCCAGTTGCCGACGCTCGACCAGCTCGGCTTCGCACCGAGCAATCTCGCGGCGCTTAACTTGCCCACCGGCATGAGCGGCGCGCAACGTCTGCTCGACGATTTCATGACCCGCATCGACAGCTACAAGGACCGGCGCGACTTTCCCGCCGTCAAAGGTCCGAGCTATCTGTCGATGCATCTGCGCTTCGGTACGGTCTCGATCCGCACGCTCGCGCGGTTCGCGCACGAGAGCTCACTGCAGCCCGACGGACAAGGCTCGGCCACGTGGCTTTCGGAGCTGATCTGGCGGGACTTCTACTTCATGATCCTCTCGCATCATCCGAGGCTGGCGGCCGGCGCGTCGTTCAGGGAAGAGTACGACCGGCTGCGCTGGGAGCAAGGCCCGGAAGCGGACGAGGCGTATGCCGCGTGGTGCGACGGCCGCACCGGCTATCCGCTGGTCGACGCCGCAATGCTGCAACTGAACCGCACCGGCTACATGCACAACCGCCTGCGAATGGTGACGGCGAGTTTTCTGGTGAAGGATCTGGGGGTCGACTGGCGGCTCGGCGAACGCTACTTCGCAGAACAATTGAACGACTTCGATTTCTCGGCGAACAACGGAGGCTGGCAATGGGCGGCATCGACAGGATGCGACGCGCAACCGTATTTCCGGATTTTCAACCCGATCACGCAATCCGAAAAATTCGACGCCGAAGGGCGCTTTATCAAACGCTATCTGCCCCAGCTTGCGAAGCTGCCGGCCAAATGGATTCACGCGCCGTGGCTGGCGGGTGCGGAGCGGCTCGCGGAATTCGGTGTGATATTGGGCAAGGATTATCCCGCACCGATCGTCGACCATGCTGAAGCGCGGCAGCGTACGCTTGCCCGCTTCGGCAAGTAAGCGCCCGCTCACATTGTTTTGATCAGGAATGTCGAGAGGTGTTGAAAGATGCGCCGTTTGCCGTCGCTACTCGCGGTTTAGTGCTGATCGTCACTTCAATACATGCCGATGCTTCAAACCTGTGCAGCTTAGTGCTGGCTCATCCACGACGGATGGCGAGTGGTTGCCTCACGATCCAGCTTGCGCATACGGAATTCCAGATCGTACAGATCGGTCGCTTCTGCGAGGAAAGCGTCAGCGCGTTCTTTCGCGAGTTGATCGGGCGATTTGGTCAGAAACAGAAACAGGCGGCTAAGCAGATACATGGTCAACCTCGACAATGAGTTCAGGCGGTAACGCCTAAGGGATAACCCCTATTATAGGGAAAACCCTAGGGTCGCGCCAATGCTCATTTCGAAATGTTGTTCGAATCTCAGCGTGCGGCCGCCGAGGCTTCTGCGGCGGTGCTTTCAGCGATACGGCCGGCGCCGGTGCGGCGCTGGTGCCTGAAGAATTCCCACACCATGGCGCTCGCGTCCGGACCTTTGGCGGAATGGAACGGTACGGCGTCGTCGCCGCCGCTCCACGCGTGCGCAAGCCCTTGCACACGGCACAGCCGCACCACGCGCCGGCCGCCGCGCAGATAGTCGCGCATCACCACGCCACCCTTACGGTCTTCCTTGACTTCACCTGATTTACGCACGCCTTTCTCGTCGACGATCCGGTTCAGGCGAAGAAACTGCTCCGCCAACTGGTCCGCATTGACCGGCGCGACCACATGGTCGGTGTCGCCATGGAGAATGATGGCCGGCATGCCGGGGTATTCGGCCACATTAACGAGTTCGTCGACCAGCTCGGCCGGCTCGCGGCGCGCGCCACGCCGCATCACGTCCATTGCCGTAATGCCGGAGCGAGCCTCCCCGAAAGCAGGGCCGGAATGCAGCGCAACCGCGGCGAAACGCTCCGGATAGTTGACGGCCAGAAGCGCCGTCAAGCCGGCGCCGGCGGAGATTCCGGCGACATACACACGCTCGCTGTCAAAGCCATGCTGGGCAACCAGCGAATCCACCAGCGAGACGACCGCACGCGTCTCGGCGCCGCCGGCGCTGTCGCTGGCGTCGTACCAATGCCAGCAGCGATGCGAATGGACATGCTTCGACTGTTCCGGATACACCACGGCAAAGCCGAAGCGATCGGCGAGCACGTTCATCCGCGTGCCTTCCGCGAATTCGTCAATCGACTGGGTGCAGCCGTGCAGCATCACCACTAGCGGCATCGACTCGTGCGCATGGCCAGATGGGATATACAAACCATACTGAAGGTGGTTGACGAGTCGCCCAGGTGCCACAGGCGCCGAATGGAACGAGCGCGTCCACGAACCGCTCGCCCATGCCGAAGCACGTGGACGAACCCGCGACTCCCGTGGGGCGGCTCGCGGCGCTTCGCGTTTCGCGGATGCGCGCAGCGCGGCCACTGGCTTGACAGGACGGGCCTTGGCCGAAGGCTTGGCGGTGGCAACGCGTGCCGGCCGCGTGGCGGCGCGCTTCGTGGTTGCGTGGGCGTGCTCGGTTTGAATGGAGAGCAGCCGCTTGAGACCGCGCAGCCAGATTTTCGATAGACTTTTTGCCATCGGCGGATAACCTCGCAAAAAGGGGACAGGTGACGCTCGATAGAACGACGCTTTGTTGTGCAATGCACAATAACACCAATCCTCATGCGATGCTGGAGGCCCGGACCACCGTCGAGCACCGAATTTTCCTATCGGAGAACCTTGCAGCAGCAATAACGTCAAATCTTTGCAAAGCTTGTTCGCCGGCCAACGCCCCGTCACAAAAAGCCCGGCGCGTAGCAAGTCTGGCCCGAAGCACCCGTCTATACTGGCAGGTAAATAATTTCGGAATACGCCTTTGCGGCGTCGGCGCTTCAAGCCGGTCGCGCGTTAAACCATCACCAACCCGATTCTACGCGGCCTTGGTCGCACTTTTTCCATGCCCGATTTACCTGTCCATCTGTGGTATTCGATCACCAGCCTCGGCGGCGCCGGCATGACGCTGCCGCTTGCGTTCGCCATCGCACTTTGGCTGGCGGTCGGCTACTCGTGGCGTATGGCTGCTGGCTGGTTGCTGCTGCTTGGCGCGGCCATCGGCATTGTGACCGTGACCAAGCTGGCCTTCCTCGGCTGGGGCGTTGGCGTGCGCGAACTGGATTTCACCGGCGTCAGCGGTCACGCCATGCTGTCTACCGCCGTCTATCCGGTCGCACTATTCCTGATGCTGCTGCCGGCGCGTCCGGCAATTCGTCTGCTTGGCGTCATACTGGGTCTGGCCGCGGGCATCGCGGTCGGCTTGTCGCGCGTCGTGCTGAGCGCCCACTCGCCGTCTGAAGCCGTCACGGGTTGCCTGGTCGGCGCGCTGGCCGCGCTGTTCTTCGTGCGCATGGCGTGGAATGCGGAGCCGGGCCGGCTATCGGCGTTGCCCGTCACCGCGAGTCTGATGATCCTCGCGCTGTTGATGCACGGCGTGCATGTGCCGACGCAACGCTGGGTCACGCATATCGCGCTGAAGGTGTCCGGTCACGAGCGACCGTTCATCCGCGCCAAGTGGAGGTCCGTGCGCGACGTACGCCCCGCCACGGCGCCGCTGTCACAAACGCTCAACACGCTTACGCCGCCGCACTCCTCGGCCGTCTGAAGCACACTCAACCGATTGCTCGTCCGGCAACCGAAGTCCACGTCCGGCAATCCGCGTGCCGCTTCATGTGCGCAGCGTGCCATAACGTCAGAGCCTGTGCCCCTCCAGAACCCTTGGCTCACTCAATCCTTCACCCCAAGAATCACACTCGACGCCTTGAATACCGCGACCGCCGTCCCGCCTTCCACAAGCCCGAGCGTATTCACGCTCTGATTCGTGACAACTGCGGTAATCACCGCGCCGCCGTCCAGCGCCAACGACACCTCCGCGTTGACCGCCCCGCGCTTCACGCTCTGCACGGTGCCGCGCAACTGATTGCGCGCCGAGAGCTTCAGCGGCGCGCCACTTTCATCCTCGACGAGCAGCACCACCCACGACGCCTTGATCAACGCGAACGCCGCCGCTCCCTGCGCGAGTCCCAGCGTCTCGGTACTTTCATGCGTGACTACGGCGACAATCGTATGGCCGCCTGGCAGCGCCAGCGACACTTCATCGTTGACCGTCCCGCGCGTGATCGCCAACACCGTTCCATAAAGCTGATTGCGCGCGCTCGTTTTCACGCCGATGCGGCCGATCAGATCCCAATCCGTCGCAAAGCCTTCGATCGCCGCGCCCGCACGTTCGAGAAAGCGCCGATGCTCGCGTTCGACCGCCCGAAACGTCTCGATCAGCTTCACCGCGCGCGGCGTGAGCGTCGTGCCGCCACCGCCTTTGCCGCCGGTCGAGCGCACGACGAGCGGCTCGCCGGCGAGGTTGTTCATCGTGTCGACGGCGTCCCACGCGCCCTTGTAGCTCATGCCGACGGCTTTCGCCGCGCTGGTAATCGAACCGGTCTCGCCGATCGCCGCGAGCAGCGCGATCCGCGACGCGCCGCCGAGCGTTTGCGCGCCCGCCTGAAACCAGACGGAGCCGCCCAGTTCGAGAGCTTCGTGGGGCGGATCGGTGCGGTCGGATGTCATGGAGGCAGGAGGGTCGGTGGGTTAGGAAAGGACAGCGAACCATTATAGCGATGCAGCGCCCCTTGACGGCGGCGCACATGGCGCGCCGCCGATCGCATTCGTCAGTCACTCAAACCGCGTACTGCGCGATCCCATTTCCGAACGACCAGTTCTCCTTCAGCACTTCGACGAGATTGATGAACACATCCTCTCGTCGCAGTCCCGGCGACTCCGCGAGTTCATCCGCCATGCGCTTGTACAGCGCCTTCTTTTGTGGTGACCTTGCATTCGCGTGTGAGGGATAAGCGCTCGATGGAGACGTTGCGGCTGGTGCCAATCGCCTATGTCGAAGGTTTGCACAACGCAACGGTAGCGGATTTGCGCTCGATTGAGATTTTCGGTCTCGGTTCGGCGCTCGTTTTTCCGGCGCTCGATGTCGTCGTGTCGGTGCATGGCCTTATCGACGGTGTATTCGGCTCGAAGGCATGGATGCGCGATATCGGCCGCAGCGGCGGCAGCGTGAAATCCGAGGCGAAATCGGCGGCTGCCCGCGAGAACGGCAAGAAAGGCGGCCGTCCGCGAAAGGCTGCGTGAGGCTTATCACCCCAAACGGCACGCCGCCTGAACCGAAAGTCAGTGGAGGATCGGCGGCAACGAGCCGCTGCTGGCGGTTGCAGAATTAGCGGTCGCGGCCGAGGGACTCGCCACTACGTTTGCGGCCTTGGCAGGCGCGCTTGTATGAACGACAGCCGGTTTGGCCGCACCGGTTTTCGCCGCCACCTTGACCACGCGAGCATGCGCTGTATGGCCTTGAACCAGGTTGGCGTGCATGATCCTGCCTTGACCTGGTTTCGCCTGAGCAATTTGTGCATGTGGCTTTTTACCCTGCGCCACCACCGCTGCCTTCGACTTGGGCTTGCCCGCGCCCTTGACCACGCCGCCGTGGCCAACATTCTTAGCCGCGACCTCCTTCACGCCGCCGTGCACTGCGGGCTTGACGCCGCCCGTCGACGCCGCCGCAACCCGCTGCGCGCCATGTTGAGCGTTCGCCGCGTGCTTCAAACCCGCCTTCGCGCCAGCGGCAGGCTTGACCTTGGCTGCACCCGCCGTTTTCTTTGTGTGCTTCGCCATATGCCCGGTCGACTCCGGCGGATTCCACACTTCCGCATAACCGGCAGCCATTGCCGCACCGGACACACACCACACTGCAACTGCCGTTGCTACCGCTCGAACCCACATCTCCCGCTTCTCCCGATCTTCGGCGTCATAACGAGCCGGGATTATATTCTCTTGCAAAAATCCATTTTTAGACTAATATTAATTTCAAGTACATATAAGGACTCATCCGCTCATGGCTCACGCTGCCCGCGCCACCCAGCCCGAACCGCCAATCCGGCCGCCGGTTTCGGAACCCACGCTCACGGAAATGTCGGCGGCAGGCCTGCGCGCGTTCTTCAACATCGCGCGAGACTGGGACCTGAGCGCCGAAGAGCAGATCGTGTTACTCGGTTCGCCGGGCCGCTCCACCTACTTCAAATGGAAATCCGCCCCGCAGACAGCCCGTCTGGGGCGCGACACGCTGGAGCGACTGTCGCTGCTGCTTGGCATCTATAAGGCGCTGCAAATCCTGCTGCCGCAGCCCAGCGCCGCCGACACCTGGATCAAGCGCCCCAACAGCGCACCGCCGTTCGGCGGCCGCCGCGCGCTGGACCGCATGCTGGCCGGCAACATCAGCGATCTCGTGGCCGTGCGCCAGTATCTCGACGCGATGCGAGGCGGCTGGGCGTGACACAACCGCATTGGCAGGACCGCTGGCGCAGCGCGCCGCTCGACTGGTCGCCCGCGTATCGCGTGATTCCAACGCGCTTTCCGGCCATCAATCTGTTCGACCGGGTCGCCTCGCCCGAAGATTTCGACGCTCTTTACGCGCTCGAAGCGATGACCAACGACCGCCTGCGCACCGAAGTCGGCGAACTCGATCTCGTGCCACGCGAAGAGCGCCGTTTCGGCCCGGGATACGGACCGATCATGGCCGCGTTGACGCACCTGAATCCGCTCGGCAGCCGCTTCTCGGACGGCACGTATGGCGTGTTCTATTGCGCTCGCTCGCGTGCTACTGCGATCGCGGAGACGCGCTATCACACGGGGAAATTTCTCGAGGCGACCGCCGAGCCGCCCATGCGGCAGCAGATGCGCCTCTATACCGTGATGGCGCAAGGCAACGTGATCGATATCCGCAGCGACGTCTCGCTCGATCTCGCGGTGCTGTCGCCCGACGACTATGTCGCCGGACAATCGCTCGGCCGTGCCGTGCGCGAGGCCGGTGCGCCGGGCATTGTGTATCCATCGGTGCGGGATAAGGAAGGCGAGTGCCTCGCCGCGTTCAGCACCACGCTGCTGCGCGACTGCCATCACGCGGCGTATCTGGAATACAACTGGAACGGCACGAGCGTCGATATGGTGTTCGAACTCAATCAGGTGGGCTAGGAGACCGAAACGCGCTCGAAACCATCAAGGCAAGGCCAGCGCCGCCGCCCCGCTCTCCCGTGCCGCCTCAACCGAGATCGACCAGCGGCGCAACGCCTGGGGCTCCACGATCGTCAGCCTGCCGCCGGACCCGAATGCGCCGGTGTCGATGAACACCTGTGAGCCGATTTGCTGGATATCGCGCATCGGCGTATGGCCGCAATAGGTCAGCGAAAGGCCACGCTGCCGCTGCGGATCGCCGTTGCCCAAGGCCAGATCGCGCCCCCATAACAATTGCTGGCGCGTTTCGGCGGAAAAATTCCCGGCGTCGAGTTCGGCGTCCGTGCCGAAGAATTCGGCATGCAAAACATTGAAGCGCTCCTTGCCGCTACCGACCACGCGCACGAGCGGCAACATCCGCAGCCGTTCGGCGTAGTCCTGCAAGCGTTCGTCGGACAATTTCGCCGCCCATATCCCGCCGATTCCATACCACCATCGGCGCCGCATGCGCCCATCGGCGACCGCGCATAAAGTGTCTTCGTGATTGCCGAGCACCGCGTGAAACCACGGCTTGTCGAGCAGGGTCAACGCCTGCTCGGAATGTTCGCCGCGATCCACCAGATCGCCGACCGAAAAAAGCCGGTCGCGTGCCGGGTCGAACGCGATGTCGCGCAGCAGATAGCGCAATGCATCGACACAGCCATGCAAATCGCCTACGACAAAGTCGCGGCCGCTCCGATTGGCCGAATGATGCTGGACGGGGTTGACGAGTACGGAAGCCATTCGCTCATGATAGATCGGCATGCCCAAGTGCGCATGCGCGCTACCTATCTTTTCTTGGCGCGCCGCGGCACCGAAATGACGTAAAAATGACGCAAATACGGCGCGTCTCCGGCATAACTTACCGGAAAACGTGCCGTCGACGCAGTCGTTACTGCTGCGTGCGCAGTTTGGCGACCTGATCCGCCGTCACTGTGGACTGCGGATTGCCGAACTGTTTGGTCACATAGTTGGTGATGGCCGCTACCTGATCGTCGGTAAGCTGGGTGCCGAACGCGGGCATCAGCACGTCAGCCTGTTTCGTCGTACGACTGACGCCGTGCAGGATCACCATCGCCAGATTGTTGGCGTCGCTCGCGCCGACCGCGGAGTTATGGATCAGCGACGGATACGCACCCGGCGCGCTTGCACCGACACCCTGCCCAGTCCAGTTATGGCACGTCGCACAATTGGCAATGAACAGTTGCGCGCCGTTCACGGCATTGATCGTGGTGCCGCGCAACGCGGTGACATCGTCGGCGGCGGGGTTGCCCCACTGGTCGCGCGGACGCGCTTCGCCGCCGTTGATCGGCGGCACCGAGCGCAAATATGTGACGATCGAGCCGACGTCCTCGTGCGTCAGATACTGCGTGCTGTCGGTCACCACCTCGGCCATTGGTCCCGCCGCATTGGCGCGGCCCGGCGCCGCGCCGGTCGACAGATACGCCGCCAGCTCGTCATCGCTCCAATTGCCCACGCCGCTATTCTTGTCCGGGGTGATGTTGTACGCATGCCAGCCGGCCTGTACCGCGCCCGAGAAACGCGAACTCGTCTTCAACCCCTGCATGAAATTGCGCGGCGTGTGGCATTCCTCGCAATGCGCGAGGCCTTGGACCAGATACGCGCCGCGATTCCACTCGACGCTTTGCTTCGGATCGGGGACGAAACGGCCTTCGTCGAAATTGAACAGATTCCAGAACACCATCAGCCAGCGCAGGTTGAAGGGGAATTTCAGGGTATTGCTCGGCGGTGCATAGTGGATCGGTGTCAGCGTATTCAGATACGCGCGAATGGCCAGCACGTCCTGATCGGTGACCTTGGTGTATTCCGCGTATGGGAAGGCCGGATACAGCCGCTCGCCGCTCTTGCCGACGCCTTCATGCATCGCGCGCAAAAAATCGGTGTCGCTCCATTGGCCGATCCCCGTGTCCGGGTCGGGCGTGATGTTTGGCGTCACGATCGTGCCGAACGGCGTGTTGATCGCCAGGCCGCCCGCGAACGGGCGGGCTTTGTCAGCCGTATGGCAGGCGACGCAGTCGCCGGCGCGCGCCAGGTATTCACCGCGTTTCACGAGATCGCTGCTGGCCACCGCCGTCGGCGTGGCGCCCGCGATGGCGGGTTGCGCAGCGTCGTCGGCCTGGGCCTGCGTGATCGGCAGTTCGTCGCTATGCCGCGCGCCAGGCCCATCCGCTTCGTGCCAGGCGACGTACAGCGCAAACAGCGAAAAGACCGCCGCCAGCGTCGCCACCCGGAAGCGGCGGCGACGCGTACCCTGAACCAGCGCATCGGCCGGCTGCACGCGAGAGGTGTTGTTCGTCATTGTGGCTCTCCGTTCAGGGCTCAGATTTCACGCTTGAGCTTGTCGGCCAGTTTCAGCGACAAGGCCGCGATCGTCAGCGTGCAATTGACGGAGGCAGCAGTCGGCATCACACCGCTGCTGGCGATGAACAGATTCGAGTGATCGTGCGTGCGGCAGTCCACGTCGACGACCGAATCCCCAGGATCGCTGCCCATGATGGTGGTACCCATGATGTGATTGTTCGGCGCGAACGTATCGTCGAACGAAACCTCGGCGCCGCCGAACAGCGAGGCGATCTGCGCATACAGTTCATGCGTGTTCGCCGCGCTCTTCTTCACGTAGTCGTTGATCGAGTAGTAGATCTCGGGCTGCGGAATACCGAGCGCGTCCTTGTGATCCGCCGAGGGCACCACGCGGTTCTGCGGCTCCGCGAGATGCTCGTGAAAGCTGTTGATGTTCAGCGTGCGGGCCGCGCGGTCGCGGATCTGCCGGTCGAACTCGGCGCCGGTGAGGCCTTTTTTGAGCAGATCGGCGGTCACGCTCATGGTCGGCACGCCGTTCGACAGATGCAGCTTTTTCGCCGCGTAATCGGAGCGGAACGCGCCGTCGCGGAAATTGACGATCGAGGTCATCTCCATCGGCCCGCGTCCGGGCCACAGCGGTTCATTGGCGAGGAAGGTGACGCCCGTGCCCGGATGGTCCATCAGGTTACGGCCCACCTGGTCGGAGCTGTTGCCGACGCCGTGGGGGAATTTGTCGGTGGTCGACATCAGCATCAGCTTCGGCGTTTCGATGCCGTTCGCGGCGAGCACGAACAGCTTGCCGGTGACCCGTGTGCTGTTGCCGTTCGGGTCCTTGTAGTGGACTGCCGTGATAAGCCCTTTGTTGTCCGCTTCGACGCGGTACACAACCGCCTCGGGAATCAGTTTTGCGCCGGCCTGTTCGGCCTTCTCCGCATGCACCACGCCGTTGTACATCGCCGCGATCGGGCAGATCGGCATGCAGTTGTTATTGCCGCAGCAGGTGGGCCGCGCATCGTACGGACGGCTGTTGCGCGCGACCGGCTCGGGCACCACCTTGAAGCCCTGTGCGTTGAGCACGTCGCTAAAGCGCTGATCCATGTACGAGAGCGGCAACGCGCTCATCGGATAAGGCTTGGAGCGCGGCGAACCGAGATCGATCGTGCTGTCCGGCCCGGAAACGCCCAATTGAATTTCAGCCGCCACATACCACGGCTCCAGCGTTTCATACGAATAAGGCCAATCACGTCCCACGCCGTACAGCTTGTGCAACTGGAAGTCCGACGGCAACAGCCGCCACGCGGCGGCCGCCCAGTGCCACGTCGTGCCGCCGACCAGCCGCACATACTGTGAGTTGTACGGATAGTCGCCCTTCTGGATCAGGTAATTGTTGGCGGGCGCGTACTCGGGATGCGGCGCGTACGGCGTGGAGGGATACGGCGTCGCGAAGTCGGACTTGACCGGCGAGTTGCGGAAATTCTCGACGATCTGCCAGCGCGGGATGCGCGGCCCGGCTTCGAGCAGGATCACCGATGCACCGGCCAACGCCATCTGATGCGCAACCAGCCCACCTGCCACGCCCGACCCGACCACGACGATGTCGGCGGAATTTGAGTTTGCCATTGTTGCCCTCTTCTTTGTCGGCCAGAGTTAGCGCTTTAGCTGTCGACCAGAGTTGGCGCTTTAGCTGTCGGCCAGAGTTGGCGCTTTAGCGCTTACTCTGGTCCCATGCAAAGCTCTTACTCTGGTCCCATGCAAAGCTCTTACTCTGGTCCCATGCACGACTGTGCCGGCTTATCGTTGCTTGCGGGTCTCGCGTGCCGACGTCTCGTCAAACGGCTCAATCAGGCGATACGACGGCAAGGCACGCGCGAGAGGAACGCCGTTCAGGCGCTCACTGGCTTCTGCGTCCAGTAGAACGGCACGTCGCGGCAATAGGACGGAATCGTCAGCACGTCCTTGACCGGCTCGAACATCAGCGCTTTTTCATAAGCGACCACGTCCACATGCGGCATGTCGCCCACGAGACCGAGATACCACGCGCGCATGATCGCGCCTACAGACTTGGCGAGCGCGGGCTGATCGGCCTGTAATGCCTGCGTGACGGTATCGGACGGCACACCGCCATGACCCTGCAGCCACGTGTTGAGCGCGGCGACGTTCTGGGCGAACTGGCTGTCGGATTTGGCGAGGGCGTCGTAGACACGTTTGCCGAGCACGGCGTCGAAGCCCGAGCGACCGGTAAGACGCTGCGAGAGCGCAAGGAACGCATCGAGCCCGCCGCCGGCGGGCGCATCGGCAAACGCCGGGGCGATCCACGAGAGCGGTTGGCCCGCGCCGGCAAACGCGAGCGCGGCGGCAGTGGCGCATGCGCCCAGCACCCATATCCTGCGTGAGGCCGAGAACGAAAACGAACGCGAGGCATGCAGCGAAGGCAACGGCGAAGACCTTCGCGAAGAAGGCAACGAAGACGAAGTTGACGACGAAAACCCGGCCAAATGCGTCACTTCGCGGTGCGCATCTTTTTTCTCAGGAACATCTGTCATGGGGGCTCCAGATGGTGAGTCGATCATGAGTCGTTCTCGACGGAAAACGCGGCCGTGGCGCGATGCCGCCCACGCATTACGTCGATTTCTCTATCCCAAACCTGGTCTGGCGCCGCTTAAGCGGTCTTGTGTGGCTGCATGATGCCGAAGCGAGCCGCATTACGTTGTGCTGATGACAGCCTTGTGAAATGGCTTCAGTGCGCGGCGTGCAACGCGAAAAGCGTGCCGCCTGCCAATCGCCTTTCAACTGAAAGCGGCGCGCAAGGCCGTTGCGAAAGACTATAGCCTGTGATTCCCCCATTCGACAAATGGTGCCCGAAGCGCGAGTAGAATCCGCGACACAGACGGCCCTCCACTCTTGACCTCATGCTCACAAAATATTATCCGCAGGTTCTTCGCAATCGACCACGCATGCTGATCGGCCTCGTCGCTGGCCTCGTCGCCGCGCTGGCGGTTCCCGAGCACACACGCCCCATGGTGCGTGTTCTGGCCGGCTGGGATGCCGCAGTGTGGACCTATCTCGTGCTGATCTGGGTGCACATGGCCTTCGCCGACGAAAGCCATGTCCGCGAATTCGCGCGGCGCGACGATGAAAACGCGGGGGTGGTGCTGGTGGTGATCTGCGTCGCGACGATCGCCAGCATTGCCGCGATCGTGCTCGAACTGGCTTCGGCGAAGGGCACGGCCGGCGCCTCGACTGCATGGCACTACCTGTTGACCGGCCTTACGATGATCGGCGCATGGTTCATGATCCCGACCATTTTCACGTCGCACTATGCGCGAATTTACTACGACGCGGATGCGCCGGAGACCGCCCTGCTGTTTCCCGACCACAAGCTCCAGCCAGACTACTGGGACTTCCTGTACTTCTCGTTCACCATCGCCGTGGCCTCGCAAACCTCGGACGTCGTACTGCGCTCCCGCACGATTCGCCGCGCCGCGCTCGCGCAGTCGATTCTGTCGTTCTACTTCAACGTCGCCGTGCTGGGCTTGTGCGTGAACATCGCCGCGGGCCTGGTCGGCTCTTGAGCCGCCCTTCTTCCGTGACGGTCTTTTCCCTCGCAACGCTTGCGCCGCCGGCCGCCGCTTCGCCTTTTGCGGCCCCGGCGCGCGTCTCGCTCCACCCCGTGTAAAACCCGGACGACGCCCGTCCGTTTTACACGCGGGCTGTCCGCCAACACGCCTCCGCCGCTTCCGGCCGTCAGCCGCGCCTCCCAATAGGGCGCGCGCTCCCGCCCGCTTCGCTTCCGTCCAAAACGCACTGGCACACCGTTTGCTGCGTCTTGCGAATAGTTCTGGCCGGCCACGTGCCATCGACGCCTGGCGTCAAAACATTCCTAACTGGCCAGCGGCGTGACGATCTTTGCACTACATTGACCAGTACGCGCCCTCGCTTCACGCCTCGCGCGGTATCCGGCTCTGGAAGCCCAATGAGCGCTGTGATCGCATGCCAATTGCATCCACACCGCAGCAGGACGAATCTGGAAAAGACCGATGGAATCTCCAAACGGGTACGCGCCGCGGATTTACTTTTTCCATTCACTTCTCGTCGGGCCGCTCGACGCATGGCCTGCGCAGTTCGCTCACGCAGCCGGACTGGGCTTCGATCACGCGCTGATCGGCGGCATTTTCGAGCCGGGCCGGGCGGGTCACGCACAGGTGGTCGGCAACCACGGCCGGCTGCATCCGGTGTTCGAGACCGGGCAATCGGCCACGGAGGCGATCCGCACGCTCGCGCACGCCGCCCGCCAGAACGGTCTGACCTTGCTGGTCGATCTGGTGATCGACCGGATGGCCGCCGATGGTGCGCTGTACGCCGAACATGCCGGCTGGTTCCACCCATTCGAGTCTGAAGAGGCGCGGCTCGACCCGCGCCACGTGCATCACGAGGACAACGTCGCGTATGCCAACTTCAGCGACGACGCCAGCCGCGATGCACTACTTGGCTGGTGGACGCAGCAACTGCTGGCGCTAGCCGATGCGGGGGTCGGCGGCTTCCGGTTCGATTCGCCGCATCGCGTGCCGGCCGCCGTTTGGCGGCAACTCGGCGACGCGGTTCGCGCGAATCATCCTGAGATGCGTTTCCTTGCCGCGACGCCGGGTCTCGCCCGCGGCGATCTGCTCGGCCTCGAAGGCGCGGGTTTCGACAGCGTGTTCTCGTCGGTGCGCTGGTGGGACTTCCGCGCCAGCTGGATGGTGGAAGAGCATGCCGCGCTCGCCCGCATCGCCGCACCCATCGCCTTTCCCGAAGCGCCTTACGGCACCCGCCTCGCCGCCGATCTGAGCGACGCGCACGACGCCGCCATCGTCGAGCGGGCCTACCGGCGCGCGCTGTTCGCGTCGGCCTCGACCGGCGCCGGCTGGATGATGCCGATGGGCTTCGAATACGGCATCGCCGAGCCGATGTCGCAAACACGCGGCGACGCTGCGCAGTTCGCCCTCGCCTGCCAGTCGAAGCCATTCGACCTCTCGGAACGGATCAGCCATGCGAACGACGTGGTGCGCAATACGAGGACGCTCCACGCCAACGGCGAATTGCGCCCGCTAAGCGGGCCCGACGTGCCCTTCGCGGTGTTGCTGCGCGCCGACACACCCGATCTGCGCAACGCCGGCGAAGCGATCCTGATCGCCATCAATCCGGAACTCGGTACGCCTGTGCGTGTCGATCCTGCCCGCTTCCTCCCGGGCGTACCGGGCAACTTCACGCGCTTCGTCCCGCTCGACGCGCCAGGGCATGCCACGCCCGCCGCGTTGACGCCGTTCACGCTGGCACCCGGCGCGGTCCGTTTGTTCCGCGGGACCGCCGATAAACCGATCCGTCTCGCGCCGCCGATCGACAAGGCGACCAGCAAGCGCAGCGGCCACAAGACCGTGCTCGAAGCGATCAGCGCGCCGCGCGTGGCGATCGAGAGCGTCACGCCCTCGGTCGATAACGGACGCTTTGCCGCCAAGCGCGTGGTGGGCGAGCGCGCCGAAATCACTGCCGCGATCTTTGCGGAGGGTCACGACAAGATCGCAGCCGCCGTTGTCTGGCGCGCCGCCGACGAGACCGCCTGGCACGAAGTGCCGATGAGTCCGGCCCAGCCGGTTGGCCTCGATATCTGGAAGGCGCGCATTCCGCTGGAGCGCCTCGGCCGTCACGAATTCACGGTCATTGCATGGCGCGACGACTTCGCGTCGCTAGTCGAGCATATCCAGAAGAAGCTGAAAGCGGGCCAAACCGTCGAACTCGAACTCGACGAAGCTGCGCATCTGTTCGCGCTGGTGCTCGCCGAAGTGGAAACCGCGGACGGCGCGATGACCGGGCCGCTCGACCATATCGTCAAGCGCTTCACCAAGGCCGACGCCGAGACGAAGCTCGCGCTGCTGCTCGAGCCGGCCACCGCGAGTGCGATGACCGCCGCGCGCCACCGCCCGTTCCTGAGCCGCGATCCGATCGTCTACAAGATCGACGCCGAACGGACCGCCGCGCGTTTCGCGAGCTGGTACGAGATCTTCCCGCGTTCGATGAGCGACGACGAATCGCGTCACGGCACCTTCGCTGACGTGGTCACGAAACTGCCGCGCATTCGCGACATGGGCTTCGACGTGCTGTACTTCCCGCCGATCCACCCGATCGGCATCGCGAACCGCAAAGGCCGCAACAACACGCTGAATGCGCAACCGGGGGATGTCGGCAGCCCATACGCGATCGGCGGGGTCGAAGGCGGCCATACCGCTGTGCATCCCGAACTCGGCACGCTCGACGACTTCAAGCAGATGCTGGCCGCCGCGCACGCGCACGGCCTGGAAATCGCGCTCGACTTCGCGATCCAGTGCTCGCCGGACCACCCGTGGCTGAACGCGCATCCGACGTGGTTCGCCTGGCGCCCCGACGGCACGCTGCGGTACGCGGAAAATCCGCCGAAGAAGTATCAGGACATCGTCAATCCCGACTTCTATGCGCACGACGCCAAGCCCGATTTGTGGCTGGCGCTGCGCGACGTATTCCTGTTCTGGATCGAAGCCGGCGTGCACATTTTCCGTGTGGACAATCCGCACACCAAGCCGCTGCCGTTCTGGGAATGGGTGATCGACGACGTGCGCTCGCGCTATCCCGACACGATCTTCCTCGCCGAAGCGTTCACACGGCCACGCATGATGAACCGCCTCGGCAAGATCGGCTTCTCGCAGTCGTACACATATTTCACGTGGCGCGAGTCGAAGCGCGATTTCATCGAGTACCTGACCGAACTCACGCAAACCAGCGCGCGTGATTTCTATCGGCCGAATTTCTTTGTCAATACGCCGGACATCAACCCGCGGCATTTGCAGTCGTCGGGGCGGTCGGGCTTTCTGATTCGAGCGGCGCTCGCCTCCACACTCGCAGGTTTATGGGGCGTATATAGCGGTTTCGAATTGTGCGAAGCCGCCGCGCTGCCGAACAGCGAGGAATATCTCGACTCCGAAAAGTATCAACTGCGCGCGTGGGACTGGCACCGGCCCGGCAACATCGTCGGCGAGATCAGTGCGTTGAACCGGATTCGCCGCGCGAACCCGGCATTGCAAACGCATCTCGGCTTAACGTTCCTGCCGGCGCACAATGACCATGTGCTGTTCTTCGAAAAAGCGACCGAAGCACGCGACAACGTCATCCTGGTGGCGATCAATCTCGACCCGTTCAACGAACAGGGCGCGGATATCGAATTGTCGTGGGACACTTTCCAGCGATGGAATCTGCACGACCATGGCGCGCTGGAAGTGACCGATCAGATGACCGGTGCGCGTTTCGAATGGCACGGCCGCTGGCAGCACATCCGGCTCGGGTCGGGCCAGCCGTTTTCGATCTGGCGCATCGCGCCGCTCGGCGGCTTACCTGCTGAGCGCCCAGATGATGCCGACAGCGACGATCACGCAGACGACGCTGGCAACCTAACCTTTTTGGAAGGTGCGACATGAAGCGTGACGATCCAGCCCAAAGCACGTCGCAGGCCCACGCGAGCACAACCGCCGGCGGCGCGGCGAAAGCGCGGACGGCACGGCGCGGCAAACCCGCCGCGCTCAGCGACGATCCGCTCTGGTACAAAGACGCGATCATTTATCAGGTTCACATCAAGTCGTTCTTCGACGCGAACAACGACGGCGTGGGGGATTTTCCCGGCTTGATCGCGAAGCTCGATTACATTGCCGAACTCGGCGTGAATGCGATCTGGCTGCTGCCGTTCTACCCGTCGCCGCGCCGCGACGACGGCTACGACATCGCCGACTATCGCAATGTGCATCCCGACTACGGCCAGATTGCCGACGTGAAGCGCTTCATTCAGGAAGCGCACGCACGCGGCATCCGCGTGATTACGGAACTGGTGATCAACCACACGTCGGATCAGCACCCGTGGTTTCAGCGCGCCCGCCGCGCCAAGCCGGGGTCGAATCATCGCAACTACTATGTGTGGTCCGATACCGATCAGAAGTACCAGGAAACGCGGATCATCTTTATCGATTCGGAGCCGTCTAACTGGACGCATGACCCGGTCGCGGGCGCTTACTTCTGGCACCGCTTCTATTCGCATCAGCCCGATCTGAACTTCGACAATCCGGCTGTGCTGAAGGAAGTGCTGCAAGTGATGCGCTTCTGGCTCGACATGGGCATCGACGGGCTGCGGCTCGACGCGGTGCCGTATCTGGTCGAACGCGAAGGCACCAACAACGAGAACCTGCCGGAAACGCACGCGGTGCTGAAGAAGATCCGCGCAACCATCGACGCCGAGTATCCGAATCGCATGCTGCTCGCCGAAGCGAACCAGTGGCCGGAAGACGTGAAGGAATATTTCGGCGACGAAGACGAATGCCACATGGCGTTCCACTTCCCGCTGATGCCGCGCATCTATATGTCGATTGCGAGCGAGGATCGCTTTCCGATCACCGACATCATGCGGCAAACGCCGGACCTCGCGGAAACGAACCAGTGGGCAATTTTCCTGCGCAATCACGACGAACTGACGCTCGAAATGGTGACGGATTCCGAGCGCGATTATCTCTGGAACACCTATGCGAGCGATCGCCGCGCGCGCCTGAATCTCGGCATTCGGCGCCGCCTCGCACCACTGATGGAGCGCGACCGCCGCCGCATCGAGCTGATCAATTCGCTGCTGCTGTCGATGCCAGGCACGCCCGTTATCTATTACGGCGACGAGCTCGGCATGGGCGATAACATCCACCTCGGCGACCGCGATGGCGTACGCACGCCGATGCAATGGTCGTCGGATCGCAACGGCGGATTCTCGCGCGCCGACCCTGAACAACTGGTGCTGCCGCCGGTGATGGGTTCGTTGTACGGCTTCGACGCCGTCAACGTCGAAGCGCAAAGCCGCGACCCGCATTCGCTGTTGAACTGGACCCGGCGCATGCTCGCCACCCGGCGCGCGAAGCAAACCTTCGGACGTGGCACGATCCGTTTCCTCAAGCCGGAAAACCGCAAGATTCTTGCGTATCTGCGCGAAATGCCGGACCAGCCGCCGATCCTGTGCGTGGCGAATCTGTCGCGCGCGCCGCAAGCGGTTGAACTCGATCTATCCGAGTTCAACGGCGCGGTGCCGGTCGAAATGACCGCGGATTCCGTGTTCCCTGCGATCGGTCAACTCACCTATCTGCTGACCTTCCCGCCGTACGGTTTCCTGTGGTTCATGCTGTGTTCGGGCGGCCAGCGTCCAACATGGGCGCAGGCGCATTCGGAGCCGCTGCCCGAATTTGTCACGATCGTGATCCGCGAGGGCCAGATCGGCCCCACACCAGAGAACGTGCGCCTGCTCGAATCCGAGGTGCTGCCGTCGTGGTTGAGCCGGCGCCGCTGGTTTGCCTCGAAGGATCTGAAGATGCATGCGGTACGCCTCGCCGCGTTGACGACGATCCCCAACGGCGGCTTCGCGTTCACCGAAATCGAAGCGGACGTGGGCGACCATACTGAACGGTACGTCGTGCCAATCGCCATCACGTGGGGCGGCGAAACCACGACGCCGCTATTCATGCAACTGGCACTCGCGCGCGTGCGCCGCGGCCGCAACGTCGGCCATCTGACGGACGCGTTCGCGCTGCCGATCTTCGCACATGGCGTGCTGCGCAAACTGCGCGAACGCGCGGTCGTGCCGACCGTGCAGAAGAGCGAGATCAAGTTCATTCCAACCGAACGCTTCGACGAACTCAGCGAACTCGGCGAGCGGCCCGAGATCCGCTGGCTGGCGGCCGAGCAAAGCAACAGCTCGCTGATCATCGCCGATGCTGCGGTGCTGAAACTGGTGCGGCGTCTGGTGAGCGGCATTCATCCGGAAGCGGAAATCAGCCGCTATCTGACCCAACTCGGCTACGCGAACACCGCGCCGCTGTATGGTGAAGTGGTGCGCGTCGATCCCGAAGGCGTGCCGCATACGCTCGCGATTTTGCAAGGCTTTATCGACAATCAGGGCGACGCCTGGAACTGGTCGCTCGATTACCTGCGCCGCTCGGTGGACGAACTCGCCATCGCCGTGGATACGGAAGCGCAAGCGGCGGACCGCGATAACGAAGCGATTCTCATGGAAGGCTACAGCGCGCTGGCGGGCGTCATCGGCAAGCGGCTGGGTGAATTGCATGTGGCGCTCGCTTCGCCTGCCGACGACCCAGCGTTCGCGCCGGAACCGGCCAGCGCCGACCAGGTGAAGGCGTGGGTCGACGGTACGCAAGCCATGCTCGCCAGCGCGCTCGATCTGCTCGCGCCGCGCATCGAGCAGATGAGCGACGCGGACATCAAGGCATTGGCGCAAAGCCTGATCGATCGCCGCGCCGCGCTCGTCAAAGCCGTCAACAAGCTGGTCTCGGGCAATGCGGGTGCGTTGCGCACGCGCATTCACGGCGACTTCCATCTGGGCCAGGTGCTGGTCGCGCAGGGCGACGCGTATCTGATCGACTTCGAAGGCGAGCCCGCGCGTACGTTGGAGGAGCGGCGCCAGAAGTCGAGCCCGTTGCGCGACGTGGCCGGCTTGATGCGCTCACTGTCCTATGCGAGCGCCGCGGCGCAGTCCACGATGGAAAGCGCGCCGCAGCAGACCGCCGATCGCAAGCGCACGCTCTTCGAGCGTTTCCGCGCGCACGCCACCGAAGCATTCCTGAAGGCATACCGCACCGCTGTCGCGGATTCGCCGACGCCGCTGGTGGCGCCCGAAGCCGAACAGGCCTTGCTCGATCTGTTCCTGATCGAGAAAGCCGCGTACGAAATCCGTTACGAAGCGGCCAATCGTCCGACGTGGCTCAGTTTGCCGGTACGCGGCCTCGCCGCGCTCACCAGCCGCTTGCTCGGCGACACCAGCCATTCGCAGCACGATCCATTAACTCAGGCGCCAGGCGCCGCCACACCGCCTACTCCGGCCGAGGGCGACTATGAGTGAGCATGATCCGGCCGCAGGCCTCCAACCACTCGATATCGACGCGCTCGTCGAAGCGCGTCACCCCGATCCTTTCGCGCAACTCGGCATGCATCAGACGGACGCGGGTCCGGTGGTGCGCGCGCTGTTGCCCAACGCCTCGCATGTCATAGTGATCTCGCGCGCCGATGGCTCGACACTCGGCGAACTCGAGCAACTCAGGCCCGGGCTGTTTTCCGGTCGAGTCACGTCGGGGGCACCCTATCGCCTGCGCATCGACTGGCACGGCACCGTGCAGGAAATCGAGGACACGTATTCGTTCGGCCCGGTTCTCGGCGACGAGCCGTTGGGGCGTCTCGCTGGCGGCGACCCGTACGCGGTGCTCGAATGCCTCGGCTCGCGTCCGATGGAAGTGGCCGGCGTGCCGGGCGTGCGCTTTGCCGTATGGGCGCCGAACGCGCGGCGCGTGTCGGTGGTCGGCGACTTCAATTCGTGGGATGGGCGCCGTCATCCGATGCGCTTGCGTCATCAGGCCGGTGTATGGGAATTGTTCGTGCCGCGCGTCGGCCCGGGCGCGCGCTACAAGTACGAATTGCTCGCCCGTGACGGCCATCCGTTGCCACTGAAAGCCGATCCGTGCGCCATGCAAACGGAAAAGCCGCCTGGCACCGCATCGGTGGTCGCGCATGTCGACGAGATCGAGCAGTTTGCGTGGACCGACCAGGACTGGATTCAGTCGCGCGCCGCCAGACAAACCCCGCGCGCACCGATCTCGATCTACGAAGTGCATGCCGAATCGTGGCTGCGCGTCGCCGAAGAAGGCCAGCGCGGCCTCACCTGGGAAGAACTCGCCGAGCGGCTGATTCCTTACGTGAAAAGCATGGGCTTCACGCACGTGGAGTTCATGCCGATTGCCGAGCATCCGTTCGGCGGTTCGTGGGGCTATCAGCCGCTGGGACAGTTCGCGCCGTCCGCGCGCTTCGGCAAGCCCGAGCAGTTCGCCCTATTCGTCGACAAGGCGCACGAGGCCGGCCTCGGCGTGATTCTCGACTGGGTGCCGGCGCACTTTCCGAACGACGCCCACGGCCTCATCGACTTCGATGGCACGCCGCTCTACGAGCACGCCGATCCGCGCGAAGGCTATCACCAGGACTGGAACACGATGATCTACAACCTCGGCCGCAACGAGGTGAGCGCGTTCCTGGTGGCATCGGGCCTCGCTTGGCTGAAGCGCTATCACGTCGACGGCCTGCGCGTTGATGCGGTCGCCTCGATGCTGTATCGCGACTACTCGCGCGAGCCTGGCGAGTGGGTGCCGAATATCCACGGCGGGCGCGAAAACCTCGAATCGATCGCGTTTCTGAAGCGGCTGAATCATGAAGTCGGCTATGTGCCGGGCGTACCGGGCGCGATCACGATCGCCGAGGAGTCGACCGCGTGGCCGGGTGTGACGGCGCGCGTCGAAGACGGCGGCCTCGGCTTCCAGTTCAAGTGGAACATGGGCTGGATGCACGACACGCTGCACTACATGGAAGAGAATCCGATCTACCGCCAATACCATCACCACATGATGACGTTCGGGATGGTGTATGCGTATTCCGAGCGCTTCGTGCTACCGCTCTCGCACGACGAGGTGGTGCACGGCAAAGGCTCGCTGCTCGGCAAGATGCCCGGCGACCGTTGGCAGAAGTTCGCCAACCTGCGCGCGTACTTCGGATTCATGTGGACGCATCCGGGCAAGAAGCTGCTGTTCATGGGCGGCGAATTCGGCCAGATGGCCGAATTCAACCACGACACGTCGCCGCACTGGCATCTGCTCGACGATCCGAACCATCACGGCGTGCAGAAGCTCGTGCGCGACCTGAACCGTCTGTACAGCGAAGAGCCTGCGCTGCATCGGCTCGACAGCGAGCCGGGCGGCTTCCAATGGCTGGTCGGCGACGACAGCGGCAACAGCGTGTACGCCTACCGCCGCACCGATGGCGAGGGCCGCGAACTTGTCGTCGTGTGCAACATGACGCCGGTGCCGCGGGTCGGGTACCGGATCGGCATGCCGCGCAGCGGCCGCTGGGTGGAAGTGCTGAATACAGATGCTGGCGTGTACGGCGGCTCGAACATGGGCAACGGCGGCCTGCTCCATACCGACAATGTCTCGAGCCACGGCTGGCCGCATTCCGCTGCGCTGACGCTGCCGCCTTTGGCGACGATCGTGTTGCGCGCGGATTGATGGATGTGTTGTAAGGCGAGCGCGCGGCGGCCAGGCCACGCGCTCGTTGCATGAAGTCCCACGATAGCGTTCATAAAACAGAACAAGGAAGGGGAATCATGTCGCACGCACTGCCCGACCGGCTTCTGCCCGGCTCGCCCTATCCGCTCGGCGCCAGCTGGGATGGCCTCGGCGTCAACTTTGCGGTGTTCTCGGCGAATGCGCAAAAAATCGAGCTTTGCCTGTTCGATCCCACCGGTCGCAAGGAGATGAGACGCTTCACGCTGCCCGAATGCACCGATGAAGTCTGGCACGGCTATTTGCCCAATGCACACCCCGGCACGGCGTACGGCTTTCGCGCCCATGGGCCGTATCAGCCGCAACATGGGCATCGCTTCAATCCGCACAAACTATTGCTCGATCCGTATGCACGCAAACTGGTTGGGCAGTTTCGCTGGTCCGACGCGCTGTTCGGCTATCGTGTGCATTCGAATCGCGCCGATCTTTCGATCGATCGCCGCGATTCGGCGCCGGCCATGCCGAAGTGCGTCGTGATCGACGAAGCCTTCGACTGGTCACACGACAAGCGCCCGAATGTGCCGTGGGGCGAGACCATCGTCTACGAGGCGCATGTGCGCGGCGTGTCGATGTTGCGCCCCGATTTGCGCCAGCACGAACGCGGCACGTTCGCCGCGCTGGCTTCGCCGGAATTCATCGCGCATTTGCTGAAGCTCGGCGTGACCGCTGTCGAATTGCTGCCCGTGAATGCGTTTCTGAACGACCGCTTTCTGGTGGAGCGCGGCCTGCGCAATTACTGGGGTTACAACAGCGCGGCATTTTTTGCACCGGAGCCGTCGTATCTGAGCACGCACCGGCTCGATGAAATGCGCATCGCCGTGCGCCAGTTGCACGCGGCCGGCATCGAAGTGATTCTCGACGTGGTCTACAACCACACCTGCGAAGGCAACGAAATGGGGCCGACTGTCTCATGGCGCGGCCTCGACAATGCGAGCTACTACCGCCTGATTCCCGGCGACGAACGCCACCATATCAACGACACCGGCTGCGGCAATACCGTGAACCTGCCGCATCCGCGTGTGCTGCAGATGGTGACGGATTCGCTGCGCTACTGGTCGGCGAAGTTCAATATCGACGGCTTCCGTTTCGATCTCGGCGTGACGCTCGGCCGCGAGCAGCATGGTTTCGATCCCGGCTCCGGTTTCTTCGACGCCTTGCGGCAGGACCCAATCCTGTCGCAGCGCAAGCTGATTTCCGAGCCATGGGACATCGGCCCCGGCGGTTACCAACTTGGCAATCATCCGCCGGGATTCGCGGAATGGAACGACCGTTTCCGCGACACGGTGCGCCGCTTCTGGCGCGGTGACGCGGGCCTGCGCCCCGATCTCGCCGCGCGTCTGACCGGCTCCGCCGATCTGTTCAACCGGCGTTTCCGGAAACCATGGGCATCGGTCAACTTTGTCACGTCGCATGACGGCTTTACGCTCGCCGATGTCACCGCGTACGAACACAAGCACAACGACGCCAATCAAGAAGACAACAATGACGGTCACAATGAAAACTGCAGTCGCAATTGGGGCGTAGAAGGCCCGACCGACGATCCGGTCATCCTCGAAACCCGCAAGCGCGTGGCCCGCTCGCTGATCGCCACGCTGCTGATGGCGCTCGGCACGCCCATGGTGCTGGCAGGCGACGAATCGCTGCGTACGCAGAATGGCAACAACAATGCGTACTGCCAGGATAACGAACTATCATGGCTCGACTGGGAGCGCGCGGAGTCGCCCGACGGCCGCCAGATGACTGCGTTCGTCGCACGCGTGATCGCGCTGCGCAAACAGCATCCGCTGCTACGCGAAACGCGTTTTCTGTTCGGCGACCGTGAAGTGTTGCCAGGCCTGTTCGATGTCGGCTGGTTCGATGAACACGGCGATCCGCTTACCATCGAAGCCTGGCAGGACCCCGAAGGCCGCGCGTTCACGCTGCGGCGCGCGGGTCCGGGCTTGAATGGCGAAACGGAAGTATTGTTGATGATGCTCAACGCCGCGGCGGAAACGCTGCGTTTCGTGCCACCCGCGCCACACTTGGAATGGCATGTGCTGCTAGATACTGCTGAGCCGGCGAGCGCGCCGCACCGGTTGGCGGTGCCAGAGGTCGAAGTGGCCGCGCATAGCCTCGTGATGCTGGCCGCACAACCCGTCGGCGAAGCGGATTGGCAGGCGGGCTGGAAGGCCGGCGCGCAGCATGGGCCGCGGCTGTTGACCGCCCTGCCGCCCGATCCGGGTGCGCATCCGCCAAGCGGCGATACGTCGCCGACCACGTAGGCGAAAAGCAACATCGAATGGTGATGAATCATGTCCGAAAGTCCGATTGATCCTCACGCGCATCATCACGCGCATTGCCTGCCGTTCAGCGCGCAGCTGCTGGGCGCTATGGGCGCGAAGCCGCGCACCCGGTTCCGCTTCTGGGCGCCTTCGTGCAAGACGGTCCAGGTGGACATCGAAAATGGACCGGCCCAAGGCGCGCACGACATGACGTCCACCGGCAACGGCTGGTTCGAAACAACCGTCGATAGCGGCACCGGTACGCTGTATCGCTTCCGGCTCGATGGCGAGCGTGCGGTGCCCGATCCTGCGTCGCGCTTCCAGCCGCAAGACGTGCACGGCCCGAGCGAAGTGATCGATCCGCGTGCGTATCGCTGGGAACATACGAACTGGCACGGTCGCCCGTGGGAAGAAACGGTGTTGTACGAGTTGCACGTCGGCGCCGTGGGCGGTTATGCGGGCGTGCAGAAACGTCTGCCCGCGCTCGCCGCACTCGGCGTAACGGCGATCGAATTGATGCCGTTGAACGACTTTCCCGGCAAGCACAATTGGGGCTACGACGGCGTGCTGCCGTATGCGCCCGATTCCGCGTACGGCCGCCCCGAAGAATTGAAGGCGCTGATCGACACCGCGCACGGCCTTGGCCTGATGGTGTTTCTCGACGTGGTCTACAACCACTTCGGCCCGGACGGCAACTATCTGCACGAATACGCCCGCGCGTTTTTCCGCGAAGGCACGCACACGCCGTGGGGCCCCGCGATCGATTTCGACCGCAGTGAAGTGAGCGACTTCTTCACCGACAACGCCGTCTACTGGATCAACGAATATCGCATCGACGGCCTGCGTTTCGATGCGGTGCATGCCATCGGCAACCATGCGTGGCTGCGCGAATTGTCCGACCATATCCGCGCGAAAGTGCAGCACGGGCGGCACGTGCATCTGGTGCTGGAAAACGAACACAACAGCGCGAGCCTGCTGGAAACGCATTTCGACGCGCAATGGAACGACGACGCGCACAACGCGCTGCATGTTCTGCTGACGGGCGAAACCGAAGGCTATTACCACGCGTACGAAGACCAGCCGATCCGCCGTCTCGCGCGCGTGCTGTCGGAAGGCTTCGCGTATCAGGGCGACCCGTCGCCGATTCACGACGGCGCGCCGCGTGGTGAATCGAGCCAGCATCTGCCGACTACCTCATTCGTGATGTTCTTGCAGAATCACGACCAGATTGGCAATCGCGCATTCGGCGAGCGCTTGCGCACGCTGACGTCGGACGATGCTTTGCGCGCCGCGACCGGTTTGCTGCTGCTGTCGCCGCAAATCCCCCTGCTGTTCATGGACGAGGAATACGGCTCGACCCAGCCGTTCCTGTTTTTCACCGACTACACCGGCGCGCTCGCCGATGCCGTGCGCGAAGGACGGCGCCGCGAATTCGCACGCTTTTCGGCGTTCAGCGATGAAAAGCGTCGTGCGCAGATTCCCGATCCGAACGACGCGAAGACCTTTGCTGTCTCGTCACCGCCTGAGCCCCCCGTTCAAGGTCAAGGCTCCGCACAAGATGACAACGCGAAAGACCGTCTCGACTGGATGCACTTCTACAAATCCGCGCTCGCCGTGCGGGCGAAGCTGATCACACCGCGTCTGAAACATTCCAAAGCGCTCGGCTCGACCGTGCTGAGCGCCGCAAACGGCGGCGACGCCAATGCGCTGATCGCCCGCTGGAAACTTTGCGACGGCGAAACCTTGTCGATCGCGTTGAATCTCTCGAAGGAGAATGTGGCGTTCCCCGATTTGCCCGCCGGCAAAGTGATTTTCGAAACGCCGCCGCGCGTGCGCGAGCAAGTCGATGCCAAGGTGTTGCCCTCGTATGCGTTTGTCGCGTGGGTGACCGGCGACGTCAGCGAATATGCCATCGGCCACGATGCTCGCATCGTGAGCCAACAGGAGCGCCACGCGTGAGTGCTACCCGCCGTTCAAACGATACGATCGTTACCCTTGCCACTCGCGTCGGCTTCGAGGTCGAGTGGCGGGACGCGCACCATACGACGCAGCATGTGCCGGAGAGCACGCTCGCCGTGCTGCTCGAACGAATGGGCTTGCCATGCGCTAACGCCACGCAAATCCGGCACAGCGCGGCGGCGCTCGAAGCCGAACTGTCCGGCCGCAAACTGCCGCCATTGATGACCGCGGAGATCGAGCGCGGCATCGCGCTGCCTGCCGCGGCGATCAAATCCGGCAGCCACTACCGGATCGAGCTCGAAAGCGGCTCGATCATCGACGGCCGCTTCACGGCGCCTAAAGGCGAGGAAGCATTGCTCGCACCAATCGACGAGCCGGGCTATCACACGCTGGTGATCAACGATCAACGCATGACATTGGCCGTTGCGCCGTCACGCTGCTATACCGTCGCGGATGCATGGCGCACGCTGCACGACGGCGCCACGGCGCAAACGCCGCCGCTCTGGGGCATTGCCGCGCAGTTGTATGGCTTGCGCCGCACGGGCGACGGCGGCATCGGCGACTATACGGCTCTCGCGCAGATGGCTATTGAAAGCGCGAAGCGCGGCGCCCATGCGCTCGCCGTCAGTCCGACGCACGCGATGTTCAGCGCCGAGCCGAACCGGTTCAGTCCGTATTCGCCGTCGTCGCGTTTGTGGCTGAACGTCACGCATATCGATCCCGCCGCGGTGTTCGGCGCGGACGCCGCGCGCGCCGCACTCGAGGCCGCGCAGGCCACCGACGCCTGGTCGGCACTCGAAGACTTGCCGCTGATCGATTGGCCGAACGCAGTTGTGCTGAAGCTGAAGGTTTTGCGCGTGCTGTACGAGAACTTTTGCACCCAGGAACGCGCGCACGATACGCCGCGCGCTCTCGAATTTCATGGCTTCTGCGAACGTGCCGGCCGTGCGCTCGAAGATCACGCGCGTTTCGAAGCGCTGCAAGCGGTGCAGTTGGCTCAGGAGGCCGGCAATGGCCACTGGCGCAATTGGCCTGATGCGTTACGCGACCCGCGCAGCCCGGAAGTTGACGCCTTTGCCGAAACGCATCGGCATGAAGTCGATTTTCATCTGTTTCTGCAATGGCTCGCCGCCAAGGGTCTGTCGCACGCGCAGCATGCGGCGACCGATGCCGGCATGGCCGTCGGCCTGATCGCCGACTTGGCCGTTGGATGCGATAGTGCCGGCAGCCATGCATGGTCGTACCGTGACGACATGCTGCAAGGCATTTCAGTGGGCGCGCCGCCCGATCTGTTCAACCAGGCCGGCCAGGCATGGGGGCTCACCACCTTCTCGCCGCGCGCAATGCGCACGCAGGGCTTCTCCGCGTTCATCGACATGCTGCGCGCGGCGTTCGCGCACGCGGGCGGCGTCCGCATCGACCACATTCTCGGCTTGCGGCGCCTATGGCTCGTGCCCGAAGGCGAAAGCGCGCGTAATGGCGCCTATCTGCGCTATCCGCTCGAAGACCTGCTGCGGCTGATCGCGCTCGAATCGTGGCGGCATCGCGCGATCGTAATCGGCGAAGATCTCGGCACCGTGCCGCCCGGCTTTCGCGAGCGGCTCGACGAGCACGGTCTCGCCGGCATTCGCGTGCTGTGGTTCGAAGGCGCGGAAGGCGGCAAGGGCTTCAGGCCGCCGCACGCGTGGGACCGCAACGCTGTCGGCACCACCACGACCCATGATCTGCCGACCGTGGCAGGCTGGTGGCGCGGCAGCGACATTACGTGGCGCAACCGGATCGGTCAAACGATGGCGCGCGCCGACGGCCGCGACGCGGAGAAAGTGGCGCAGGAAGAACGCGCCGCCGAT
The DNA here is from genome assembly GCF_050434205.1 of Paraburkholderia sp. GAS348. NCBI lineage: Bacteria > Pseudomonadati > Pseudomonadota > Betaproteobacteria > Burkholderiales > Burkholderiaceae > Paraburkholderia > Paraburkholderia sp. GAS348. The sequence continues at coordinate 39,885 of NZ_JBNPVT010000023.1, read as the reverse complement.
CGCGCTCTGCTATGGCGCGCGTTCCAGCAAGCCGGCGTCGCCGTGCCGGACGTGGAAGCGCCACCGCCCGACGAGGCGCCCGTGGATGAAGCGCTCGCCTTCGTCGCCGCGACACCCGGGCCACTCGTCACTTTCCCGCTCGAAGATTTGCTCGCGCTGGTCGAGCAACCGAATCTGCCCGGCTCGATCGACGAGCATCCGAACTGGCGCCGCCGCGTGAGCTTGCCCATCGACGCATTGTTCGACGACGACACCTTCAGCGATCGCCTGCTGGCCGTCGACCGCGCGCGCGGCGGCGCAACCGTTCCTGCTTCTGCCTCCAACGCCTCTTCGGAGCCTGATACGCCATGACCGTCCCGCGCTCCACGCTTCGCCTCCAGTTCCATCGAGGCTTTACCTTCGACGATGCCGCGAAGCATGTCGACTACTTCGCCGCGCTCGGCATCAGCCACGTGTACGCGTCGCCCATCACCACCGCCGAGCCGGGCTCGATGCACGGCTACGATACCGTCGACCACACCCAGGTCAACGCCGAATGCGGCGGCGAGGCGGGCTTGAAACGCCTGGTCGATAAGCTGCACGCGCACAACATGGGGCTGATCGCCGATGTGGTGCCGAACCATATGGGCGTCGGCGGTTCGAGCAACGCGTGGTGGCTCGATATCCTCGAATGGGGCCGGCACAGCGCGTACGCTCGCCATTTCGATATCGACTGGCATTCGCCCGATCCAGCCTTGCGCGGCAAGGTGCTGGCGCCGACACTCGGCGCCGCGTACGGCGAGGAGCTCGCAGCAGGCCGGATTGCGCTGCATTTTGCGGCTGATAGCGGCCGCTTTTATATCGGCTACGGGCCGCATGTGTTTCCGGTGTGCCCAACCGATTACGCGGCGATTCTGCAAAGCGCCGACCGCACCGATCTCAGTGCACTGGCCGAACGTTTCCAGGGCCTGACGACGCAGCCGACCGATCAGCCGCGCGCCGCCGAAGGACGCGACATGCTGCGCGAGTTCGTCGCGCAAAACGGCGCCGCGGCGATCGAATTGGTGCTAGAAGCGTATGCGCCCGCAGATCCGGCGACGCGTGACCGTCTGCATCGGCTGATCGAACGGCAGCACTTCCGCCTCGCATGGTGGCGCACTGCTTCGGACGAAGTGAACTGGCGGCGTTTCTTCGACATCTCGACGCTGGCCGGCGTGCGTGTGGAGCGGCCCGAAGTGTTCGAGGCCGTGCACGCGCTGATTTTCCGCTTGTATCAGGAAGGCGTGGTGGACGGTTTGCGGATCGACCACGTGGACGGTCTCGCTGAACCACGTGAGTACTGTCAGCGTCTGCGGCAGCGCCTCACCGAATTGCGCGACACCGCACCGTATGTGGTCGTCGAAAAAATTCTCGGCCGCGGCGAACCACTGCGCGACGATTGGCCCGTGGACGGCACGACCGGCTACGATTTCATGAACGACGTGGGCGCGCTACTGCACGATCCGGCCGGCGCCGAGCCGCTCGCGCAGACATGGGCCGAACTCACCGGCCGCAGCCCGCGCTTCGCCGACGAAGCCTTGGCCGCGCGACGCAAGATTCTCGTGGAGAACCTCGCGGCGGAACTGGACCGCGCAGCGCGTGCGTTGCATCGGATCGCCCGCGATTCGCTGACGACCCGCGATTTCACCTTCACCGCGTTGCGACGCGTGCTGACCGAACTGGCCGTGCATTTTCCGGTGTATCGGATCTATCCACAGAACGGGCTGCGCGGCGCCATCGATAACGTGTATTTCGAGCAGGCGCTGGCAGGCGCGAGACAAACGCTTTCGCGCGCGGACTATGTAGTGCTCGACCGCGTGAACGCGTGGTTGGGCGGCAGCGCAGAAGAGGTGCCGAATGCACGCGGCAATGTGCAATCACAGCAGCAGGGTCCGAATGGCGTACCGCCGAGTCATACCGGTTCCGCAAGGCGCACCGCGCAGACGCTGTTTTCGCAATTGACCGCGCCGGTCGCCGCGAAGGCGATTGAAGATACAGCGTGCTATCGCTATGGACGTTTGCTGTCGCGCAACGAAGTCGGCTCGGACCCGAGCGAGCTTTCGTTATCGGTGGACCAGTTCCACGCGGCGAATCTGGAGCGTTCGCAGCGCTTTCCTCACGCGATGCTCGCCACGGCAACGCACGACCACAAGCGTGGCGAAGACGTGCGCGCGCGGCTCGCGGTGTTGAGTGAAATCGCGGATGAATGGAGCGCCAAGTTGCGCGCATGGTCGACATTGAATGCACCGCATCGCCGCGCCGTCGACGGTACGAGGATTCGCAGCGTCAGCCACGACACAAGCTACGATTGGGCGCCGGGCCCCGCCGCCGAAGCGATGCTGTATCAGACCCTGGCGGGCTGCTGGCCACCGGATCTAAAACCGGACGATGAAGCCGGCGTCAAGGCACTGGCCGAGCGCGTCGCACAATGGCAGTTGAAGGCGCTGCGGGAGGCGAAGCTGCAGACCAACTGGCTCTCCCCCGACGAAGCCTATGAGGCCGGCTGCCGCGAGTTCCTGTTCGATATTCTGGCGCCGCAGCGGCGCGACGGGTTCTTGCGCGAGTTGTCCGCGCTCGTCGCACGGATTGGACGCGCTGGTGCGCTCAATAGTTTGCAGCAAACGGTGTTGCGGCTGGCATCGCCTGGGATTCCCGATCTTTACCAGGGCACTGAGTTGTGGGACTTCAGTCTGGTCGATCCGGACAATCGCCGGCCCGTCGATTTTGCCAAACGTGAGGCGTGGCTGGCACAGACACCGCCTTCGGCGTTTCTGGCGAACTGGCGCGATGGCCGGGTGAAGCTCGCGGTGGTGCAACGCGTGCTGGCGTTGCGCGCGCATTTGCCGGAGTTGCTAAGTCAGAGTACGTATCTTCCGCTCGAGGTGCGCGGTGCGCATGCGTCGAATGTGATCGCCTTTGCACGCCGGCATGGGAACGCATGGGCTGTGGTGGTGGCGAGCCGACTGGCTGCCGGGTTGCTAGGCGAAGACGGCGATTTTCCGCTGGCCGATCCAGCCAAATGGGGCGATACGGCAATCGAGATGCCCGCGGATCTGGCCGCGCGGGCGCTGTTCGACTGGTTGAGTCCGGCGGCGCCTAAAGTCGATGAAAACGGTTTGCTTTATCTGCGCGATGCGTTGGGCGCAATGCCTATCGCAGTGTTGGTGGAGGATGGCGTGCCACACAGTTGATCTGCGACTTTTAGAAGGTTGGAGGCGGTGAAAGCATGGGCGACGCGCTGACTACCGATAAGAGCCGGGCAACAGCAGCCCGCAAATAAGCCGCTCAACCGCCTTCGTCGTCGAAGATCTTCGGATAAACGCGCACGAGCACGATGCGCGGCCCCTTCATCTTCTTGACCACCACATCGAAGCAATCGAACTCAACGCGCTGCCCTTCGGCAGGCAGGTCGTTGAGCGCCTGAATCACGAGGCCGCCGACCGATTCAGCCCTACCCTCGTCGATGTCGATCCCGAGCGCGCGTTCCAACGACACCACCGGCAAGCTGCCCTTGCCCATCAACGTGCCGTCGTCCATACGCGTCCAGTCGGCATCGCCCTGGCGGAATTCGTCGTGGATCTGCCCGACCAGTGCGCCGAGCAGATTGTCCAGCGTCAGAAAGCCGATCGGCTTCGAATTCTTGCGGCCAACCAGCGCGAAGTGCGGCGCACCCTGTCGGAAGCGGCGAAACAGTTCGAGCGCCGGCATGTCCGGCTTGACATACTGCACGGGCCGCACATATTTGGAGAGGTCGTCGAGCGTGCTGCCAGCGTGCCGCGCCAGCAGCAAATCCTTCAAATGGATCATGCCGGCCACGCGCTCGCCGGACGCGTCTTCCAACAACGGATAGCGGCTGAAGCGGTGCCGCGCCACCATCTGCATGTTTTCTCGCAAAGGCAAATCGCGCCGCAGGCCGACCATTTCATGGGACGGGCGCATCAGATCCGAGACGGTCATGCGCGAAAAGTCCAGCGAATGCGCAATCGTGTTCCATTCGTCCTGGCTATAGGCGCCATCCAGCGAACCAAGTTCAGTCGCGACGTTGGCGTGGCGGCCGCGCAGAATCAGCTTGAGTTCCTCGGTGGAGTAATGCGAATCGTGGCCGTGGTCCGCGTCGAGGCCCGCGAGCTTCAACACCGCGTTGGCGCTCGTGTTGAGCACCCAGATCCCCGGATACATCGCCCAGTAGAAACCGTATAGCGGCGTGGCGGCCCACAACGAAACCTTTTCCGCCTCGCGAATCGCCAGCGATTTCGGCGCCAGCTCGCCCACCACGATGTGCAGGAACGAAATGCACGAGAACGCGAAGAACAGCGAGATGCCGTGGATCAGCTTCTCCGATTCCACGCCAAGCAGGCTGAAAACCGGCGTGAGCAGTTCCGCGAACGCCGGCTCACCGATCCAGCCGAGCCCGAGCGACGCCAGCGTAATGCCGAGCTGACAGGCGGACAGATACGCGTCGAGCCGTCCGTGCACCTTCGCCAGCAAACGCCCACGCATGCCGTGCTTGGCCGCGAGGCTCCGCACGCGCGTCTGGCGCAGCTTCACCAGACCGAATTCGGCGGCGACGAAAAAACCGTTGAGGGCAACGAGAAACAATGCACCGATAAGGGCGACAACCTGGATCAAAGCGAAGGGCTCCGGCAACAAAAGTTGTCAGTATAGAGGGCGAAAGCAAGCTGAAAGTTAATCGCGTACAGGAACGTGCGCCGACAGCCGCCGCTCACGTTGGTGTCGGCGCACTCAGCGGCACATGCAGCGCGAGCGTAGCCGTTTCGCTCTCAGGCGCGTCGCTTTGCTCGAAACTGCCGCCGTGCGCTTCCGCGACGCGCTTGCACAGCGCGAACACCCACGCGATCCGTTTGGCTTCGCGCGGTTCGCGTGCCTGTTTGCGGGCAAAAGCTTCCAGCAAATGAGGCACCGAAGGATCGTCCAGCGCAGCGGCACTTTGATTGAAGGTGACGGTGGCGTGCCACCTGGCGGCGTCCGCGTGTGCGGCCAGCGTGACTGCGGCGCCCTGCGTGCTCGCTTCGACCGCAAACGTGAGCATCACCCACAGCGCGGCGGCGAGGCGCTCACGGTCGCCGTTGAGCTGCTCGGTAGCGAGTCGCGATTCGACCGCGATCTTGACACCGCGCGCGCGAGCCAACCCGGAACGGACTTCTTCCACCGTTTCATCGATTAGCGGATGCAGCGGAAACGGAGCAATAGCAAGCGCCAGCGATTTGGTCTCGCCGCGCGTGGCATCGACAATCGTCTCCAGCAACCTCACCTGCTGGTCCACGCCGTTACGAATCCCGGTGACGGCGCGCTGCGAATTAGGGTCGTTGGCATCGAGCTTGCGCTCGAGCACGTAGGCCCAGCTATGGATGGCGTTCAGCGGACCACGCAGGTCATGCGACAGCAGCGACAGCACGTGGTCGCGCATGAATAGCGCGGTCTCCGCGCGCAGACGTGCGGTGCGTTCGGATACGGCAAAGCCGGAAAGAACCGGGTCTGCGCCGGCGGTCCCGGTGGAAGACGTTGTCACGATCGAGTCCTCTCAGGCGGTGCATAAAATGTTAAAAGACGTCCCATTATAGGCATGCCGCCCGGCGCGGCCAGCCTGGCCGGATGGCCAGCATGGACGCAAACCGCATGCCACGCCCTAATCCTCGGCGATGCAGCGCCAACACGCCTACAATGTCGGTTTTTACGTTTTTGACCTAAGGAGCGACATATGTCGACTGTGACTACCGAATCCGGCCTGAAATACGAAGACATCGTTGAAGGCACCGGCGCCGAAGCGGTGGCCGGCAAGACCGTCAGCGTGCACTACACGGGCTGGCTGACTGACGGCCAGAAGTTCGACTCGAGCAAGGACCGCAACGACCCGTTCGCGTTCGTGCTGGGTGGCGGCATGGTTATCAAGGGCTGGGACGAAGGCGTGCAAGGCATGAAGGTCGGCGGCACGCGCAAGCTGACGATTCCGCCGCAACTCGGCTACGGCGTGCGTGGCGCCGGCGGCGTGATTCCGCCGAATGCAACGCTCGTGTTCGAAGTCGAACTGCTCGGCGTCTAAGTTTTTCGCTGCGCTGTTTTGTATTGTGCAAGTGGGCTTCGCCAATGAGTCACCCCGCCGTCACCGCACCTAGCGTTTCGCTGCGCCGTTACGGCGTGGTCGAGGCGTCGGACGTGCACGACTTTCACCAGGTCGTGCTCGGACTCGACGGCGCGATGGTGATGGCGGTAGACGGCGTCGCGCATCAGATCGACGCCCGCTCCGCCTGGCTCATCCCGGCCGGGGCGCGGCACGATTACGCGGGCATCGGCGAGAACCGGCAATTGGTGCTGGATCTGCCGGCCACCTCGCTAGCCGTGCCGGAACGTCTGTTCGACCGCGCGCGGGCGGTGACGGTGGATGTCTCGCTCACGCAACTCGTGCATCGGATTGCGGCGCACGCCACAGGCGGCGCGCAAGCCGACGACCTGGACACCCGGCGTTTTCAATGGGATGCAGCCGCGCGCTTGGGCGCCGCGTTGGTGGCCGACACCGGTACGGTGGCCGGGGCTCAGGCCTATGGCGCCGGCCTCGACTTCGCGCGCATCGACCGTTGGCTGCGCGCGCATCTGTCGGAGCCGCTGCGTATCGCCGACCTTGCCGCGCACTGCGGCTTCGGCATGCGGCGCTTTCATCAGCTTTTTATCGACGCCTTCGGCGAAACGCCACATCGCTACTTGCAGCGTTTGCGGCTCGATACGTCTCTTGGTTTGTTGTCCGATCCACGCTTATCTCTCAGCGATATCGCGTTGGAAATCGGCTTTGGCGATCAGAGCGCCTACACGCACGCATTCACACGGCGTTTCGGGCTGGCGCCCGGTCAATGGCGCGCGACACGGAACCGCAGTCACGCTTGAACCTCGATCCGCGACGCACTGTGACCAACAGTTAAATCTGGCAAACAAAGCAGTACGAGTCAGATGCGTCATTGCGCCACGCGCGTCAAGCAAAAGCGCGCAGTGTCTTCGCGACTGCCAGTCATCACTTCACCCCCTCCGCTACCGCTGCCGGCCCGCTCCATCAAGGCCTTTGGCAAACGACGCCCCAATCTCGCCGTAGACGTCGAGCCGGCATACAGATGTGCGACGGCCCAATCGCGTTGTCGAAGGTCACAAATAAAATTGAACCCACCTTCCAAAACAAAGACAGAGATACGGGGTGCGTAATATTTTCGATGTTTAACTGACACACCCCAATCCGCAACTCTCTATACCGCTGGAGGTATTCGATGGAAAAGCTCATTCAGCAAATTACTCAGAACTCCGTATGGAATAAGTGGGTCGCCGCCAACTCGGATCAAACAGACGGCTGCATATCGGGCAGCAAGGAAGGTTGCATTTCAGCCGCAAGGGCAGGCTGTATTTCAATCGCCAGAGCAACGCCGCCTCCGAAGAAAGGCTGCATCAGCTAATCGCCCTACGTCGAACTTGAGCGACCGGTAATGGCGAAACGCAACCTGGCGCGCTCATCAAGCTGATCCTTGCAAGGTGCAAGGATCAGCTTCCCTCGACATCGCAACCAGGCTTTGGAGTCCGCATGAAAAGCCAGCCGACAGCCGATGTGATCGAGCAGATCAAAGACATCCCCATCTATCGACAGTCGATAGCGGACAACTTTTTCCCGATTCTGGAAAAACCCGCTATCGCGCTGGACTTTCCCAACAACTGGATGACGCCGCGACTTGCAGCCGCGCTCGAGGCCGGCGAAGCCGAGTTCGTTCTTTCGACCGGCACCCATCACGCAAGGATGCAGATCATCCGCCCGCCTTACTTTCTATTGAACTCGTACTATCAGCTGTGGAGCGATCACCCCGACATTCGGTTCACATGGCAGCAACAATGTCAGCGCGTATCGCTCACTACGGTGCTGGCAACCGAACACGTGGCGCGAGTAAACGTCCGCAAATATGACACGCACATCGCTGGAATCGCCTCATCGGCGATGAGGCGGCTCGATGCGCGCACTTCGTATCTCAACCAGAAACTCGACCCTGCACTGTGGGAACGCGCCGATATCGAGTGCATGCTGGACGATATCGAGGCTGCCAGGCGTTCTCATCCTCAGGGGTTTTATCATCTGGATTGTTCCAGCTGCCATCTGGCCCATTTCGTACTGAAGGTCTCAGAATACGGACTAAAGGAACGCTTCCCCCAACCTGCCAGCATCGTCCACGCTTACGAATACACCCCGGCAAACGTCAGGCGGTTCCTGCTGGAAAATTTCAGTTGCCCGCTCGTCGACCTCTTCGGCAGCACCGAACTCGGCTATCTCTACTACAGCGATCGACACGGCCGCTACTCGCCGTATCTCGACAAAATGCGCCTGGAACTCGTGCCGTTCGCGACGAGCGACTCAATCTTCAGCCTGATCGTGTCGAGCGTGCGTAATCCGTATATGCCGCTAATCCGTTACCGCTCCGGCGATTGCGTCCAGACGGCCGACGGCTCGGCAAACCCCGCGCAAATTGTCAGGATTTGCGGCCGCGAAAAAGAGATGCTGCGCGCTTCGCACGGCATGGTGTCGCAAGCCGATTTCGACGATCTCATCTGCGCCGCTTCGCCCACAATCTTCGTTTATCAATTACGCACGGTTGAGCAATCGCAAGCCTGCCTGCATTACACGACGTTCGATGGCGCCCCGCTCCTGCCGCGGGAAGTTGCTGATTTGCAAGCGCGCATTCGGGAAGCGACAGGGATGGATTGCACCATCTCACACCGCGCCCATATCGCCATCGGCAAATCGGGAAAATATGCGTGGCTCCCGAGAGATTAAGGGTCTGCCGGCAGGTTCCAACTACTCTCACTGCAAAGAGGAAATCGCATGCACTCCCTGTATTCTGCTCCGGCGGTCGACGCAAAGGCATTGCTCGGTCACGAACTGTATTCGGAAGTAATCCTCTATTTCACCAATCGCACCGGCGCGTCCTCGGACTACGTAGAACGGCAATTGGTGGAATGTTTGCGGTACCTCTATCTGGTCTCGAAGCACCGGGAGCAACTGAGTGGTCTTTTTCTGCCGGTCGAGCAGCAGATCGACGAGATCTGGCATTACCTCATTCTCCAGACACGCGAATACCGGACGCTTTGTGAGGAACGCTTGCCCGGCGGTTTCTTTATCGAGCACCGCAGTTGCCCTTACGCGACCTATCAGCAAGCGCCGAGCCGCGAGCAACTAATCGAGCAATCACTTCGCTGGCTGCCGTTGTATCGGGAATCCTTTGGCCCGTTCGATGAGGGTGCGCTGCCGCATTGGACCATGCCTCGTTTTCTGCGCGACGAAATGGGCCTCTCGCTGGCAGACATTGCGCAGCTCGAAGCCCGCGAGGCTGCCTGAAGGCAGACGCCATGACAGACTACCGAGCCTCCCGGCGCCTTCCGGGCGGGCGTAATCGACTGTCCGCCAGCACACTTGCTCTTGTCGTTATCCTGGCCTGCCAGTTGATGGTGGTCATCGACGGCACCGTGATATACGCGGCATTGCCTCATCTTCGGGCAGACCTCCGACTTGCGCGCGCGGACCTGTCCTGGGTGCAAAACGCCTATATGCTGACTTTCGGCGGGTTCATGCTGCTGGGCGCCCGCACCGGCGACATCCTGGGACACCGTCGTGTGTTCCTGGCCGCCAGCGCGGCGTTTGTCCTGGCGTCGTCTGCTGGCGGGCTCGCGCAATCCCTCCATGGGCTGCTCCTCGCGCGCGGCTTGCAAGGCATCGCCGGTGCCTTTGCCGCGCCATCCGCGCTCGCGCTGCTGATGCTGCTTTTCCCGGAGGGCGCGGCGCGTATGCGTGCGATCACGCTCTACACAGCGGTCTCCGGCGGTGGGAGTGCGGCCGGGCTGGTGCTCGGCGGCGTACTGACCGATTTCGCCTCCTGGCGCTGGGTACTGTTCATCAATGTGCCTATCGGCGCACTGTTGCTGGTGCTGGGGCCACGATGCCTGCCTGAGGCGCCGCGTAACCGCAGACACTTCGATGTCATGGGTGCGTTGACCGTCACCCTCGGCACGAGCCTCCTGGTGTACGGGCTCGTACGTTGCGTGCCGGACGGAGCGGCACACCCAGGCGTCGTGGTGTCGCTCATCTCAGCAGGACTATTGCTCATCGCCTTCGTTCTCGTCGAGAAGCGGGCGAGGCACCCGATTACCCCGCTCTCGCTCTTCGCCAGCGCGCAACGTTCAGGCGCCTATGCCGGCAGGATGCTATTGATAGGCGGCATGCTGGGAACGTTCTTCTTCCTGACCCAATACGTGCAGGAGGTTCTTGAGTTCAGCGCGTTCCGCGCGGGCCTCGCCTTCCTGCCGCTGGCGGCAACGCAATTTCTGATGGTGATGGTCGGCGTGCCGTGGCTCATACCGCGGCTGGGCCGCAAAGGTCTGCTGACGGGAGGACTGCTGATCGCGGCGGGCGGCATGGTGTGCTTGAGCCGAGTGGGTGCCGACACGGAGTTTTTTGCCGATCTGGCATTGCCGATCGTCATGTTGGGAATCGGAACCGGCGCAGCCCTGGTGCCGCTTACGACGGCCGGCATTGCCGGCGTGGCGCCGCGTCATGCTGGTGCGGCTTCCGGTTTGATCAATGCGACGCACTATATCGGCGGCGCAATGGGCACGGCGGTCGTCGTCTTCATTGCCGATCTGACGTTTAACCGTATCGCTTTGACGCGTGGGCCACTCGGTTCGACTTTGGAACTGGGGGCCAAAACCGAACTCACCCATGCCCTGTCAGTTTCGGCTGGCACGTCTGCGGTGTTCTTCGTGTTAGCGCTGCTCATCGTGCTCGTCACGATGAGCAGCCCGCGCACGCTGCCAGCGGCATAGGCGACCGGGCGGCAGGGGTAGCCCCGGACCGGGCCGCCGCCCCTCTACGGTTTAACCCGCCAGACCGCGCTCCAGATCGCCGCGGATATCGCCGGCGTTTTCCAGGCCAACCGCGAGACGGATCAAGCCTTCGCTGATACCCGCCGCGGCACGCGCTTCCGGCGTTACGCGAGCATGCGTGGTCGTCGCCGGATGCGTGATGGTGGTACGCGTATCGCCGAGATTGCCAGTGATCGAGCAAATCTTCGAACTGTCGATCACGCGCCAGGCATTCGCGCGCATCTGCTCAGGCGTATCGCCCTTCAGTTCGAACGAAAGGATCGCGCCGCCCGCCTTCTGCTGACGCATGGCCAGCGCGTGCTGCGGATGCGATTCGAGTCCCGGGTAGAACACGCGGTTCACGGCCGGATGCGTTTCCAGCCAGCGCGCGATTTCGAGCGCATTCGCCGACTGCTTTTCGACGCGCAGCGACAGCGTTTCCATACCCTTGAGCAGCACCCATGCGTTGAACGCGGACAGCGTCGGCCCGGCGCTACGCACGAACGGAAACACCTTTTCCATGATGAACTGCCTGGAGCCGACCAGCGCGCCGCCGAGCACACGCCCCTGGCCGTCGAGGAACTTGGTGGCCGAATGCATCACGACATCCGCGCCGAGCTTCAGCGGCTGTTGCAACGCCGGGCTGCAGAAGCAGTTGTCGACCACGAACAGCGCGTTGGCTGCCTTCGCGATCTTGCTGATCGCTTCGATATCGGCGACTTCGGTCAGCGGGTTCGACGGCGTTTCGAGGAAGAACATCTTCGTCTCCGGGCGCACGGCGTTTTTCCACGCGTCCAGATCGGTCGGATCGACAAAGGTCGTCGTGATGCCGAACTTGCTGAAAATCTGCGAGAACATGCCGAGCGTCGAACCGAACAGCGCCTGCGAGCTGACCAGATGGTCGCCAGCCTGCAATGCCGACATCACGACCGACATGATCGCGGCCATCCCCGAAGCCGTGGCCATGCACGCTTCGCCGCCTTCGAGCGCGGCCAGGCGGTCCTGGAACATCGTGACGGTCGGATTCGTGAAGCGCGAATAGGTGTAATTGTCTTCGGAATTCTTGAATTTTTCGGCGGCGTCCGCGGCACTCGCGAAGACGAAGCTCGAGGTCAGGAAAATCGCTTCCGAATGTTCGTTGAAGTCGCTGCGCACTGTGCCCGAGCGGACTGCCAGCGTATCGAAGTTCAGGGAGTCGTCCATGTCAGTTCTGGTTTCCAATGTTCCATGGCTGGGTTCGGCGTCGACGGCCCACGCGAGAGGAGCGCCTAACGCCAAACGTCAGCAACAAAAAAGCCCGCTTTTGCGTCGGCATAAGCGGGCTTCATGTGCGGGGGAAAGCTGGAGCGGAGGCGGATGAGTGCGGCTTTTCCACCCTTCGCTTTAGCTGTTTTGGGTTGCCCCGCGTCCGCAAGCTGAGATCAAATCGACGCAAGCCGTCATGCTAACACGCTCGCGGCGTGGCGTGCAGCGGGCCACGCCGCGAGCGCCATCACTCAACCGACCGACAATTGCAAGTGCAGTTGCGAACGCGCCGGGCCGCCGTCGGCCGCTTCGCTCGCGGCGTCGCGGTCCGATTGCGAGGACGGCGCGAGGCGCGCGGTTTCGATGCGGTCGAGGTATTCGCTGGTGACATCACCCGTGACGTAGTTGCCGTCGAAGCACGAGGCTTCGAATTCCTTCAGCGCCGGGTTGATATCGCGCACCGCCTGCTTCAGGGCGTCGACGTCCTGATAAACGAGATAGTCCGCGCCGATCATGCGCGCGACTTCATCGTCCGTGCGGCCATGGGCGACGAGTTCACCGCGTGTCGGCATATCGATACCGTAGACGTTCGGGTACTTCACCGGCGGCGCCGCCGAAGCGAAGATCACCTTGTTCGCGCCGGCATCGCGTGCCATCTGCACGATTTCGTGCGAAGTGGTGCCGCGCACGATCGAATCGTCGACGATCAGCACGTTCTTGCCCTTGAACTCGATACCCATTGCGTTCAGCTTCTGGCGCACCGACTTCTTGCGCATCGCCTGGCCCGGCATGATGAAGGTGCGGCCTACGTAACGGTTCTTGAAGAAGCCTTCGCGATACTCCACGCCCAGTTTCTTCGCGACCTGCATCGCAGCCGGACGGGACGAATCGGGAATCGGCATCACGACGTCGATCGCGACGTCGGGCAATTCGCGCTTGATCTTCTCGGCGAGGTAATCGCCCATGCGCAGACGCACGTTGTAGACCGGGACGCCGTCGAGTACCGAGTCCGGACGCGCGAGATACACGAGTTCGAAAATGCACGGGTTCAGGCTAGGATTCGTGGCGCATTGCTGCGAGTGCAAATTGCCTTCGAGGTCGATGAAAATCGCTTCGCCCGGCGCGATGTCGCGCACAAATTCGAAACCGACACCTTCGATTGCAACCGATTCCGACGCCAGGATCCACTCGACGCCTTCCGGCGTTTCCTGCTTGCCGAGGCACAGCGGGCGAATGCCGAACGGGTCACGGAAGCCAAGCATGCCGTAGCCGGCAATCAGCGACACGATCGCGTACGAACCCCGCACCCGGCGATGCACGCCCGACACCGCCTTGAACAGCGCGGCCGGATCGAGTTGCAGGCTCGAACTGGACAGCTGCAATTCGTGCGCGAGCACGTTGAGCATCACTTCGGTGTCGGAGTTCGTGTTGATATGGCGGCGATCGATGCGGAACATCTCATCTTTCAGCTGCTGCCAGTTGGTCAGATTGCCGTTGTGCGCGAGGATGATGCCGAACGGCGCGTTCACGTAGAACGGCTGGGCTTCTTCTTCGCTCGATGCAGAACCGGCGGTCGGGTAGCGGACCTGGCCGATACCGGTGGTGCCGGGCAGGCTGCGCATGTTGCGCGTGCGGAACACGTCGCGCACCATGCCGTTGGCCTTGTGCATATGGAAGTTGCTGCCGTTCGCTGTCGCGATGCCGGCGGCGTCCTGACCGCGGTGCTGCAGAAGCAGCAGGCTGTCATAGATCAGCTGATTGACCGGAGAGTGGGAAACTACGCCTACGATGCCGCACATGGCATGTCCTTCAAAGGTACGAAATTCGTAACGGCGGCCGGTGCCAAAGATGCTGCGCGAGGGTACGTGAGGGTACGCGACGGTGCATAGAGGCAACCGGATTACGCCGGAGTCCTGCTGCGTTCCTTTAACCGTTCACCTGATCGTCACACGCGGACGTAGGCAGCGAGCGTCTCGGGAAGCAGCGGTTTCATTACGTGCACGCCCTCGACCGCATAGGGCCGAAGCAAGGCGTTGCGCCAGAATTCCTGTTGGGGCAGTTCGGTCAAGCCTGCGAGGGCGACCAGAACCAGCACCAGAACGACCCCGCGCACGAGGCCAAACATCAAACCGAGCGAGCGGTCCACGCCGCTCAAGCCGGTCGCCTGCACGATGCGGCTCAGCAGGGCATTCAGCACGCTTGCGACCAGCACCACGCCGATCGCCACCAGCGCGAACGCCAGAAGCCACTGGGTCAGCGCGCCGCCCGGCCATGTGGCAGGGATAAACGGCACGACATAACCGACAAAGCGGCAAGCAATGAAAAACGCCGCGATCCAGCCGATCAGCCCGAATATCTCAGACAAAAAGCCGCGCCATGTGCCGCGCAAGGCCGACAAACCGATCACCGCCATTACAGCGTAGTCGAAGGCAGTGAACATCGCTCGCTTACTGTGCAGCGCCGCTGTTCGCGCCCGACGTCAAGCCGGCCTCGCGAACCTTCGCAATCGCGGCGGTTGCCGCTGCACGGTCGGCGAACGGACCGGCGCGCAATAGCGTGAGTGTGGAGCCGTCTGCCTGCTTCCGATGTTCGGTATATGCAGGCACTCCGGCCGCTTTCAACTTGGCGGCCCAATTACGCGCGTTGGCGTCGTTCGCAAATGCGCCGAGCTGGACGGCGAAACGGCTGCCCGGCGGCGATGCCGGCGTGCCGGAATTGGCGTCCGCGCTTGCCGCGGGAGTATTCGCGCTGTCGTCGCTCGGTGCCGCAATGTTCGCCGCGCTTTGCGTGGCGGGCGCATTGGTCGGCTTGGCCGGTTTGGCGGGCGCTTGCGCTGCGGGCGCGGCCGGTGCCGCATTAGTGGCGACCGTGGGCGCCTGCGGCTTCACAGCGGGCTTGGCTGCGGACGGTGTGCTCGTCGCCGCGCTCTGCTGTTTAGCTGCGCCGGACTGGCCTTGCGTGGCTGCCGTTGTCGGTGCCAGGCCGGAAGCGGCGAGTGCCGCGTCAGGCGCCGGGTTATCCGGTGCCACGCCGGCCTGCGTGTCTTCGTCGGTCTTGGCGACCTTCGGTGCGGGACGGCTTGGAATGTCGATGGAGATGTCGTCAGTCACGGGCTTCGGATGCGAATCCAGCACCATGGGCAGGATCACCACCGCTGCGACGACCAGCGCAATCGCGCCGACGAGTCTGCGCCGCGCACGCTGCTTTTCAGGCAACGTAGGGTCGAGCAGCATTGCATCGGCATCCACGGTGCGCTCCGCGCGGCGGGTTCGCCGCTCCACGCGCTCGCCACCGGCGGCCCGAGTGGAACTGGTGTTTGCGCCGCGCCGGGTGGGCGCGTCGTCTTTCTTGCCGAACGAGAAAATTCCCATGAATCGCTTGGTTCGAGCCTGGCGCCCGTTCAGTGTTGCTGCGATTTACGGTAGGCCATTACGCCTGCTACCGTATAGAAACTGCCGAAAACCACAATTCTATCATTCTCTGACGCTCGTTTTAGCGCGTCTTGGAATGCCTCTGCCGGTGTTCCGTAGCGCGTCACGCTGCTGTCATTGCTATCGCTTACGCCTTGCTCGCGCAAAGCCGCTTCGAGTTCTTCCGCCGAAGCCGCACGCGGGGTCGGCAGATCGGTCACGCACCAATGGTCGATTTCGCCTTTCAGGTGCGCCAGTACGCCGGCAATGTCCTTGTCGCGCATCGCGCCGAACACGGCGTACGTGTAAGGGAAAAAGCCCATATTGCCGAGGTTTTGCGTCAACACCGCCGCGGCGTGCGGGTTATGGCCGACGTCGAGCACGATGGCCGGCTTGCCAGGCAGCACCTGGAAACGCCCCGGCAATTCGACATTGGCGAGGCCGAGCCGGATATCCTGCGCCGACACCGGCAAACGGTCGCGCAGCGCTTCAAGACCGGCAAGCGCCGCCGAGGTGTTGATCAACTGATTCGCACCGCGCAATGCCGGATAGGCGAGCGCAGAGCGGCGCATCGTCGGGCCCACGTAGCTCCATTGCTGGCGCTCGCTGCCTGCCTGCCCTTCGTAGCGGAAATCGCGGCCGAATAGCCACAGTCCGGCGCCGATCTTTTCGGCGTGATCGATCAGGGTTTGCGGCGGCACCGGATCGGCGCAAATCGCCGGCTTGCCCGGACGGAAAATGCCGGCTTTTTCGAAGCCGATTTTCTCGCGCGTGTCGCCGAGATACTCGGTGTGATCGATATCGATGCTGGTGATGATCGCGCAGTCCGCGTCAAGGATGTTGACCGCGTCGAGGCGGCCGCCCAAGCCGACTTCGAAGATCACAGCGTCCAGTCCGCGCGAGGCGAACAGGCTCATGATCGCCAGCGTCGTGAATTCGAAGTAGGTCAGCGTGATTGGTTCGGCGAGGCTCAGGCGCGCGGCTTCCACGGCTTCGAAGTGCGGCAGCAGGTCTGCGTCGCTCGCCATTTCGCCGTTCACGCGCGCCCGTTCGTTGAACGACAGCAGATGCGGCGACGTGTGGCAACCGACCGTGAAGCCCGCGCGCAGCAAAATCGATTCGAGGATCGCACAGGTCGAACCTTTGCCGTTCGTGCCGCCGACCGTGATGATCGGGCACGCGAACGACAACTGCATCGCGTCGCGTACTTGCGTGATACGGCCCAAACCCATGTCGATGCCGACGGGATGCGCGGATTCAAGGTGCGTGAGCCACGCGTCGAGGGTGGAGAATGTGGTCATCGAGTGAATCTGTGCTGCGTTGCGAGACCGTGATTATCCCGGAAATGACAGCGCGCCGCTTGATGACTCTCGCGGCGCGCGATTTTTTAGACTGCTTTTCTGATGACCACCGCGCCTGAACGGGCACGCCGCGGCATCGACACGAAAGCTTACGCGACTGCGTCAGCCGGCTGATGGCTCAACAGCGCCATCAATTGCGCGATTTCTTCGCGCAGCTTGCGACGGTCGACGATCATGTCGACCGCGCCCTTCGTCAGCAGAAACTCGGCGCGCTGGAAGCCTTCCGGCAGCTTTTCACGCACGGTTTGTTCGATCACGCGCGGACCGGCGAACCCGATCAGCGCCTTCGGTTCGGCGATCACCACGTCGCCCAGGAACGCGAAACTCGCCGACACCCCGCCCATGGTCGGATCGGTCAGCACGGAAATGAACGGCAGCTTGGCTTCGGCGAGCCTGGTCAGCATGGCCGTGGTTTTCGCCATCTGCATCAGCGACAACAAGCTTTCCTGCATCCGCGCGCCGCCCGAAGCGGTGAAGCAGATAAACGGCACTTTCTGTTCGAGCGCATTCTGCGCACCGCGCACGAAACGTTCGCCGACCACCGAACCCATCGAGCCGCCCATGAACGAGAACTCGAAACACGCAACCACCACCGGCAGCGTGTGGATGGCACCGCCCATCACAACCATCGCGTCGGTTTCGTCGGTGTCGTCCATCGCCTCTTTCAGGCGATCCGGGTACTTGCGGCTGTCTTTGAACTTGAGCGCGTCGACCGGCACGATTTCCTGGCCGATTTCGTAGCGGCCTTCCGGGTCGAGCAGGCCGTCGAGCCGCTCACGCGCGCCGATGCGCATGTGATGGTCGCACTTCGGGCAAACGTGCAGATTGGCCTCGACGTCATTGCGGTACAGCACGGCTTCGCACGACGGGCACTTGATCCACAGGCCTTCCGGAATCCCCTTGCGGTTCTTCGGGTCGGTTTGTTTGATTTTCGGCGGCAGCAGCTTATCGAGCCAGCTCATATTGAATCCTTCAGGGGTCAACGGTTGCGCAAACGGCGGGACGAACCCGCCGTTCACACTACAGACGACAAAAATAACTGTTATCGGGCAGTCGCAGCGCTATCGAGCGCCTCGCGCACTTCAGCAATGAAGCGCGTAAGCGTCTCGGCGGCGGTTTCGGGGGCCGCTTGCTCGAGCAATTGCACGATACGGCTGCCAATCACGACGGCATCGGACACTTCGGCCACCGAACGCGCCGTTTGCGCGTCACGGATGCCGAAACCGACGCCCACCGGCAGGGGTACGCGCGACTTGATGGCGGGGATTTTACTCGCGATGCTGGAAACGTCCAGATTTGCCGCGCCGGTCACGCCTTTCAGCGACACATAATAGACGTAGCCGCTGGCGATTTTGCCGACTTCAGCGATGCGCTCATCCGTGGAGGTGGGCGCCAGCAAAAAAATCGGATCGATGCCGGCGGATCGCATCTGTTCAGCGAAGTTGACACACTCTTCCGGCGGGTAGTCGACAACCAGCACGCCGTCCACCCCGGCTTCCTTCGCCGCCTTGGCGAACGCCTCGGTGCCCATGCGCTCGATCGGATTGGCGTAGCCCATCAGCACCACCGGCGTCTTGTCGTCGGTTTCGCGGAAGCGCTTCACGTCGGCCAGCACGTGGCGCAGCGACACGCCATGCGCCAACGCGCGTTCGGACGATTGCTGGATCACCGGGCCGTCGGCCATCGGGTCGGAAAACGGTACGCCGAGTTCGATCACATCGGCGCCGCCGGCGGCGAGCGCGTGCATGAATTCGACCGTCCGCGCCGGATCCGGGTCGCCGGCCGTCATGAACGGAATCAGGCCTTTCTTACCCTGGGCGGACAACGCGGCAAACGTGTTCTTGATACGGGACATGGAATATTCTCGGATTCTTAAGCTACTGCGCGCTTATTGCGCCTCGGTTTGCCGCACAGCTTTGGCCGCATTCTTGCGGGTTTTGCGAGCGGCGGTGGGCGCGGCCGCGGCCGCGCTAACGCGTTCGCGCGCTATCGCGCAGTAACTTTCATTGATCTCATAGCCGACGAATTCGCGCTGCTGCCGAGCGCAAGCGACTGCGGTGGTGCCGCTGCCCATGAACGGGTCGAGTACGCGCCCGCCCTTCGGACAACTTGCCAGCACCATCCGCTCGACAATTTCCAGAGGCTTCTGGGTCGGATGATCGACACGCTCGGCGTGTTGCCGATGCAGCCGCGACACCGACCAGACGTCCTTCGGATTATAGCCAAGCTCCAGCCACTTACTGCCTTCGAACAATTTACGCGAACGCGCCTTCTTCGTGACGGCATCGTACGGAATGCGGACGGGATCGAGATCGAAAAAATAATCTTTCGATACCGCGAAAAAGCCGATGTTGTCGTGCACCGAGGTGAAACGGCGAACCGTTCCGCCCATGCTCGGCACGCGCCGGTCCCAGATGATTTCGTTGATCATCGTGAGTTTTGTCTTCAGGAAGCTGAAGATTTCCGGCGCGTACTGCCACGTGCAGAAGATATACAGCGAACCCGACGGCTTGAGCTTCGGAATAGCCAGTTCGAGCCAGCCACGGGTCCAGGCGAGGAAATCCTCGCCGGAGCGCATGTCGGAGTCGTTGCCATAATCCTTGCCGAGCCCATAGGGCGGATCGCAAAGGATCAGGTCGATCGACCCGTCGGGGATGTTCGCCACATCGGACAAAAAATCGCGGTTCAACAGCCGGATGCTGGCGGGCACCTGCGGTAACAGGGGTGCAGGCGCCTCGGCCGCCGCTACCTCGGCGACCGGGGCGGTTTCAAGCGCCGGTTGCGGCTCGTCGAACTCGTCGCGCATCGTCGCGGCGCTCAGAACTGGATACCCGATCGCTCAGCGACCGTATGCATGTCCTTGTCGCCGCGGCCCGACAGATTGACCAGAAGGACCTTGTCCTTAGGCAGCGTCGGCGCGAGTTTCGCGGCATAGGCCAGCGCGTGGCTGGATTCCAGCGCCGGAATAATGCCTTCGATGCGACAGCAATCGTGGAACGCCTTGAGCGCCTCTTCGTCGGTGATGCCGACATATTGCGCGCGATTGGTGTCTTTTAGCCACGCATGCTCGGGACCGACGCCCGGGTAGTCCAGACCGGCCGAGACCGAATGCGTCTCGATGATCTGACCGTTGTCGTCTTGCAGGAGATACGTACGGTTTCCGTGCAGCACGCCCGGGCTGCCGCCGATTAGCGACGCCGCGTGACGGCCGGATTCGATCCCATCACCCGCTGCTTCGACGCCGATCAGCTGCACCGAAGCGTCGTCGATATACGGGTAAAAGATACCCATTGCATTCGAACCGCCGCCAACGCACGCAATCACGGCATCCGGCTGGCGACCGACCATTTCAGGCATCTGCACCTTGCACTCGTCGCCGATCACGCGCTGGAAATCGCGCACCATCATCGGATACGGATGCGGTCCGGCCACCGTGCCGATGATGTAGAAAGTGTTTTCGACGTTGGTCACCCAGTCGCGCATTGCTTCATTGAGCGCGTCCTTCAGCGTGCGCGAGCCGGACGCCACGGGCACGACGGTCGCGCCGAGCAGCTTCATCCGGTACACGTTGGCAGCCTGGCGGCGCACGTCTTCCTCGCCCATGTAGACCACGCATTCCATGCCGAAGCGCGCCGCGATGGTCGCGGTCGCCACGCCGTGCTGCCCCGCGCCGGTTTCCGCGATCACGCGCGGCTTGCCCATGCGCTTCGCGAGCAGCGCCTGGCCGATCACGTTGTTGATCTTGTGAGCGCCGGTGTGATTCAAGTCTTCACGCTTGAGGAAAACCTGCGCGCCGCCGAGCATTTCGCTCCAGCGCTGTGCGTGATAAATCGGGGACGGACGACCCACGAAATGCTTCAGTTCACGCTCGTATTCGGCGACGAATTCCGGATCTTTCTGATATTTCTCGTACGCGGCACGCAGCTCGTCGAGTGCGTGAACCAGCGTTTCAGCGACGAACACGCCGCCATACTGGCCGAAATGGCCTCTTTCGTCTGGCAAGTTATACATGGTGATCACTCTTCTCAGTGTGGCGCACGGTTTTCATATGAGAAAACCGTGCCGCCTGAATCATTCAGCGTCGGCTGCGCGCACCGCGCGTACGAACGCCGCCATCCGGGCGTGATCTTTCACGCCTCTGGCGCCCGGCACTTCGATGCCGCTCGAGACATCGACCGCGTACGGGCGCACGCGATGGATCGCATCACTGACGTTTTGCGCGTTCAACCCACCACTCAAAACGGCCCGACGCGCGAGCTCTGCTGGAATAAGTGACCAATCGAAAACCTTCCCGCCGCCGCCATAGCCTTCGACATGGGTGTCGAACAGAAGGGCGCTGGCTGCTGAATAGTTAAGCGCTGATTTTACCAAATCTGCCGGTTGAGTATCCGCCGCGACTCGCAAGGCGCGCAACCAAGGCAAACCCGCAACACCGGCGAGGGATTCGCACTGCTCCGCGGTTTCGTCGCCGTGGAACTGCAGCAGCGTGAGCCCGACATTGCTGGCGACTTCGCGAATCCAGTCCGGCGTTGCGTTCACGAACAAGCCGACTACCGACACGAACGGCGGCACGTCATGGACCAGCTCGACGGCCTGCGCGACGCTCACCGAGCGCGGGCTCGGCGGATAGAACACGAGGCCGATCGCGTCGGCGCCGAGATCGATCGCCTGCCTCACGTCTTCCGGCTTCGACAGGCCGCACAGCTTGATACGCGTGCGATGCGGCGCGGCGTGCCGCGATGCGTCTGCGTGAACTTCGACAGCCAGGTTTTCGGTTGATTTCATGTTTGCGCTTGCTCGGTCCATACGGTACTCCACGGCACGGCGCCTGTTTGCGGCGCGGGCACGGCGAATTGATCAGGATAGCCCACCTGCGCCAGGTACAGGCCATCAGGCATGAAAGTCGGCGCGGCACAGTCGCGATCGCGGCTGGCGAGAACCTCGGCCATCCATTCGGCCGGATGGCGCCCCCGGCCGATGTCAACGAGACATCCCATCAGGTTGCGCACCATATGGTGCAGGAACGCGTTCGCCCGAAAGCGGAAATGAACGAAGTCGCCCTGTTGCAGTATGTCGATCTGATACAGATGCTTGACCGGTGTTTTCGCCTGGCATTGCGACGAACGGAACGCCGAAAAATCGTACTCGCCGATCAGGTGGACGGTGGCGGCCCGCATGGCGTCGACGTCGAGCTGCGTGTGCACCCAGCCGGCCCGCGTAGCCTGCATCGGCGAGCGGAACGGATGGACATACAACACATAGTAATAAGTCCGCTCGAACGCAGAAAACCGCGCGTGGAATTCGTCGGGCATCGGCTTGGCCCACTGCACGGCGATCGTCTTCGGCAGGAAGGCGTTGGTGCCGCGAATCCACGAAAAATCTGTGCGATCGAGTTCCGTGTCGAAGTGCACGACTTGGCCGAGGCCGTGCACGCCCGTATCCGTGCGGCCCGCCACAACGGTTTGCACGGGCGTTTGCGCGAACTCGCGCAACGCCCGTTCGAGTTCGTCCTGCACGGTCTTGCCGTGCGGCTGCGACTGCCAGCCGCAGAATGCCGACCCGTCGTACTGGACGCCTAGCGCAATCCGCTTCACGACAACGGTGCGAGCGTCGAGAGCAGCGCGCGGGCCTCGGTCCGCGTGGCCGGATCGTTCGCTTCGATCACTTCGTTGATGAGCATGCGCGCGCCGGACAGATCGCCGAGGTCGATGTATTCGGCGGCCAGATCGAGCTTGTTGCGGGCGATGCGGGTCAGATCGGCCTGCGTGAAAGCGGGCAACGGCTGAGCCGGGCTCGGCGGCAGCTCGAGGTCGAAATCGAGCTTCAGCGCGCCGAAGCCGGCCGCGCCCAGGCCCGCGACGGCTGCATGGCCCGCGGTGCCGGCGGAAATTTCATCGGCGATGTGCGCAGCGTCATCCGGATCGTGCGACGCCACGGCTTGCTGCGCGGCGGTTTCCGCGGACGCGACCGGCTGTGTCGACAACGACGCGGGTGCGCTCACGGCCGCGTCTGCGTCGGTCGATTCGATGCGCGGCGGCAAGGGCATGTTGAGACTGCTGAATGCATCGACGGCGTCGCGCGGGAACTCGGTCGGAACGGACAGCGCGGGCTGAGTTGGCGCGACCGGGGGCAGCTCGAATTCCGATGCGGCATCTGGCATAGCGGTGTCGGCTTGCTGATGTGATTCCGGTTGTGGCTGCAGCTCATCGGACGGCTGATGCGCCGGTTCAACGTGGGTTGTGTCTTGCTGCGCCGGCGGTTCGGCAGCCGCGATCGGCTCCGGTTCGTCGTCCCATTGCAGACGGTGCGGCGGCACCTCTTGCTGGAGGGTCTCATCGACCGGTTCAAGCGACGTCAGCGGCAACGCGTCGGCCCCGAGTTCCGCGGCGGCTGCAAGGCTCGCCGCCGTGGTGGCTCCGTCGAAGTTTTCGTGATGAGCGGCGGGAAGAGGTTCCGACGCGAACTCGGGTTGGGTAGCCGTTAGGGTGTCCGCGATCGGTTGCGCAGGTTCGAAAGATGCCGGCGCGTGACCTTCGTGCGAGGCGTGTTGGGGCGCGTCGAGGTCGAGTACGGGCAGGGCCGTGTGCGGCGGATGCTCGGCGGCTTCGCGTTGTTCCACAGTGCGTTCGGCGGCGGGTTCCGCAGCCGTGGACTCCGGCGCTGCTTCGTCTACCGTTGAAGGTTCTGCTTGCACACGCTCGGCAGCAACTTGCGGCGCTGCTGCGTTTTCTGACACAGCGCGCGCTGATGCAGCGCCTTCGGCTGCTGCGCGCTCCGCGGTTTCGCGCTCCGCCAGTGCCGCCCTGTGCGGCGCGGCCACTTCGTCGCTCACGGCCGGCGCTTCGCGCGCCGGAATCTCTTCGCCTGTGAAAGGGATGTCCTGCGGCCCAGCCGCGCGACCGGCAGCCGCGGCTGCGTCCGCCGCCAACGAACCTTCAGCCGCGGCAACAGCGGCGCGCTTCCTGCGGCGCATACGCAAAGCCGCCAGCAGCACGACCAATGCCGCGCCGATCGCCGCCGCCACGCTCAAATTCGTCTGCGAGATGCCGGCGTCGTTCGACGCGGAAATCGCGGCGCCGCCGTGACCAGAAACGGCCGCCGCAGACGAAACGCCGGCAGCCGGCTGCACACCGTTCGTCGAAGGCTTGACAGTCGCGGCCGGCGAACCGCCGATGCCATGTTTCTGCAACTCCATCAGCACGCGGTTTTTCAGCGCAAGCAATTGCTGCAAGCTGGACACCTGCGCGCGCGGTTGCGATGCCGGCTGTGCTGTGGCGACCGCCGACGCGCCTTCGGCAGTCTCGCTGGCCGAGGGCTGGATCGCGCCTGACCAGACATGCGCGCCACTGTCCGGCAACGCGCCTGCGGCCTGTGAGCCCGCTACGGGCGCCGCCGGGACCGCGCCTGCCGCTGTCGAGCTACCTGGCGTCGCCGAGCTTGCTTCAGCCGTTGAGCTAGCCGCCCCTGAAACCGCAGACGTGGCCGGCGCTGCAGCGCGAGCCGCGGCACTTGCCGCGCTCGCTGCAGCGGCATTCACCTGCGCCGCACCGCTTGCGGCACCGACAGCAGCACCGGCCGCCGCCGCACTCGGCGTGGCAGCAGGCGCAGCCGTAGCGGCCGATAGTGCAGCTGACGCAGACCCCGCACCCGGCGCCGAAGCCGCCAGAGCGCCCGACGCATCCAGCGCCGGGACCGTCAACAGCGCGCCTACACGCATCCGGCTCGGGTCATGATTCATGAAGGCATTCGGATTCGCATCGAACAGCGCGCGCGAAGCGCGTGCGAGCGTCCCCCGGTCGTGCGATTGCGTGACGGCAATCGCCACGTCGTTCAACGATTGCCCGGACTTCACCGTATATTGACTGCCGGCGGCGTGCGAAACGGAGGCACCCTCCGGCGCGCTCGCGGCGTCGCCCGGCGCTGCCACTGCGCTACCCACGCCGACGCCGGACAGCGCGAGCGCCAAAGCGGCCGCGGCCGTCAGCCGGCTCGTACCTTGATGCATAGACATAGCCCGAAGGGAAGAGAGTCGAAGGTTCATCGGGACTCCTGGCGCATCAGCGCGCAGCCCTTTTTTGCGGTTGGAAAGAGACAAGATATTCGGAGCACACAATGAAAAAAGCGCCGCACAAGCGCGACGCTTCTTGAGTTTTCTACGCGTCGTGAGCGCGTAGTTTACTTTACTTGTCGAGCACAATGCGAAGCATGCGACGCAGCGGTTCTGCCGCGCCCCACAGCAGCTGATCGCCGACCGTGAAGGCCGACAGATATTCGCCGCCCATCGCCAGTTTGCGCACACGGCCGACCGGCACGGTCAACGTGCCCGTCACCACTGCCGGAGACAGATCGCGCATCGACGCTTCGCGCTCGTTCGGCACGACCTTGACCCAGTCGTTGCCCGACGCGAGGATGCTGTTCACTTCGTCCAGCGGCACGTCCTTGTTCAGCTTGATGGTCAGCGCCTGCGAGTGGCAGCGCATTGCGCCGATCCGCACGCAGAGGCCATCTACCGGGATCGAACCCGGCGTGCCCATGGCCGGCTTGCCGAGGATCTTGTTGGTTTCCGCGCCGCCCTTCCACTCTTCTTTCGACATGCCGTTGCCGAGATCCTTGTCGATCCACGGAATCAGCGAGCCGGCGAGCGGCACGCCGAAGTTATCGGTCGGCATACGGTCGCTGTTCATCGCGCTCAGCACGCGACGGTCGATGTCGAGAATCGCCGACGACGGATCAGCCAGGTCTTCCTTGGCCGCGCCGTACAGCGTGCCCATTTGCTGCAGCAGTTCGCGCATGTTTTGCGCGCCCGCGCCCGAAGCGGCCTGATACGTCATGGCCGTCATCCAGTCGACGAGGTTTTCGCGGAACAGGCCGCCCAGCGCCATCAGCATCAGGCTGACCGTGCAGTTGCCGCCGATGAAATTCTTCTGGCCCTTGACCAGCGCATTCTTGATCACGTCGAGGTTGACCGGATCGAGAATGATGACCGCGTCGTCTTTCATACGCAGCGACGAAGCCGCGTCGATCCAGTAGCCGTTCCAGCCCGCTGCGCGCAGCTTCGGGAACACTTCGTTCGTGTAATCGCCGCCTTGGCAGGAGATGATCGCTTCGCACTTCTTCAAGTCTTCGATGCTTGCCGCATCTTTGAGCTTGGTCTCGTTTTTGGCGAACGACGGCGCGTTACCGCCCGCGTTGCTGGTGCTGAAAAACACCGGTTCGATCAAGTCGAAATCACCTTCCTGCTGCATGCGTTGCATCAGGACGCTGCCGACCATACCGCGCCAACCTACGAGACCTACGTTCATGACTTCATACCCTTCGAGTGGAAACTTCCCCGCATCTTTGCCCGCAGTGACCGCGCGGGGAAGATGGGCGGGCACGACGGACGATCAGCGTTTCGTGATCGTTTTCGGGGTAATCGCTTTAACGAGCGTTTTGGTGGTAATGGCGAGCTCAACCACACGGGCCGTTTTGCCGTGCAGTTTCGAAATCGAGGAGATTTGAGCTGTGTGCACCATCGCTACAATATACACGAAAACCGGAATCCGGCGACGTCAAGATCCGCCGCTTGTCGCCCGTATTACGCGCGAATCGGCCTGTTTGAAGGCCAATTCGCGTTTTAAAGGCCGCTTTGACGACTGCTTGGCGACCTAACTGCCACCTGCACGATTACCGACTTCCAAGCGCCTTACAGCGCGGCGACCACTGCGTCGCCCATCGCCACGGTACCGACCTGCTTGCAACCCGGCGTCAGAATGTCGCCCGTGCGGAAGCCTTGTTCCAGCACCTTCTTTACCGCGCTTTCAATGCGATCCGCCTGTTCCGCCTTGTTCAGCGAATAGCGCAGCATCATCGCGGCCGACAGGATCGTGGCCAGCGGATTCGCCACGCCCTTGCCGGCGATATCCGGCGCCGAACCGTGCGACGGCTCGTACAAGCCCTTGTTGTTCTTGTCGAGCGAGGCCGACGGCAGCATGCCGATCGAACCCGTCAGCATGGCGGCTTCGTCGGAGAGAATGTCGCCGAACATGTTGCCGGTCACGATCACGTCGAACGACTTCGGCGCCTTCACCAGCTGCATCGCCGCGTTGTCCACGTACATGTGCGACAGCTCGACGTCCGCGTATTCCTTCGAGACGTCGATCATCACGTCGCGCCAGAACTGCGACGTTTCGAGCACATTGGCCTTGTCCACGCTCGTCAGCTTCTTCTGGCGCTTTTGCGCAGCCTGAAACGCGACATGCGCAATACGGCGCACTTCGGGTTCCGAATAACGCATCGTGTCGAAGCCTTCCTTCGCGCCTTCGAACAGCCCATCCGGCGACGAACGCACGCCGCGCGGCGCGCCGAAGTAGATGTCGCCGTTCAGTTCGCGAACGATCAGGATGTCGAGACCCGAAACGATTTCTTCCTTTAACGACGAAGCGCCCGTCAGTTGCGGATAGCAGATTGCCGGGCGGAAGTTCGCGAACAATTGCAGGTGCTTGCGCAGACCGAGAATGGCCTGCTCCGGGCGCAGTGCGCGTTCGAGCGAGTCGTACTTCCAGTCGCCAACAGCACCGAACAGGATCGCATCGGCTTCTTTCGCCAGCGCCAGCGTCGAATCGGGCAGCGGATGGCCCTTTGCTTCGTAGCCCGCGCCGCCAACCGGCGCTTGTTCCAGTTCGAACTTTTCGCCGAGCACGTTCAGGACCTTCACGGCTTCCTTGACGATTTCGGGACCGATGCCATCGCCCGGCAAGACTGCGATCTTCATGCGAATTTCCTTGATGATTTTCTTCGAGACTTTTGAGCGTGAATCAACGAGCCACCGGGCTCGTGGGCCTGTAAGCCCTTACCCGACGATGCGGTGATTCAACCACGGCTGCTTCGCGATCCGCTCGGCTTCGAACTGGCGAATCTTGTCAGCGTGACGCAGGGTGAGGCCGATATCGTCGAAGCCATTCAGCAGGCAGTACTTGCGGAAGCCCGCGACTTCAAACGGATACTCAGCGCCGCCGTCCGACGTGCGCACGACTTGCGCCTCAAGGTCGATGGTCAGCTTGAAGCCGTTGAACGCGTAGGTTTCGTTGAACAGGTGATCGACTTGCTGTTCGGTCAGCACGATCGGCAGCAGGCCGTTCTTGAAGCAGTTGTTGTAGAAGATATCAGCGAAGCTCGACGCAATGATCGCGCGGAAGCCATATTGCTGCAGCGCCCACGGTGCATGCTCACGCGAGCTGCCGCAACCGAAGTTCTTGCGCGCCAACAGCACCGACGCGCCCTGATAGCGCGGCTGATTCAGCACGAAATCCGGATTCAGCGGACGCTTCGAGTTGTCCTGGCCCGGCTCGCCGTGGTCGAGGTAACGCCATTCGTCGAACGCGTTCGGACCGAAGCCCGTGCGCTTGATCGACTTCAGAAATTGCTTCGGAATAATCGCGTCCGTGTCGACGTTCTCGCGATCGAGCGGCGCCACGACGCCGGTGTGTACGATGAATTTATCCATGACGCTTGCGCCTGTTTCAAGACCGGGCGATGCGCGTGGCGGCCGGAAAGCCGCTCGCCGCATCGCCGGCAAAAATCAAAAACCGCTCATTTGTCAGCGTGATTGCTGATCGAATTGCCGAGGTGCGACATGTCCTCGCCGAATCCGTGCACCGTATTGCAGCCGGCCAGACCGAGCAATAGCCCGGCCAGGGTCCCGAGTGCGAAGCGGCGCAATAGAGTGGTGCGATTCATGTTCTTCATCATGCGTATTTATCCAAGCTTGCGAATATCGACGAAATGCCCTTCGATAGCCGCGGCGGCAGCCATCGCGGGGCTCACGAGGTGGGTACGGCCACCGGCGCCCTGACGACCTTCGAAATTACGATTCGACGTGGACGCGCAACGCTCGCCCGGATCCAACCGGTCGGCGTTCATGGCGAGACACATCGAGCAACCGGGCTCACGCCATTCGAAACCGGCATCGGTAAAGACCTTGTCGAGGCCTTCGCGTTCCGCTTGCGCCTTCACCAGACCCGAACCCGGCACGACCATGGCCAGACGGATGTTCGGTGCGACGCGGCGGCCAAGCTTCTTCACGACGTATGCCGCAGCGCGAATGTCTTCAATGCGCGCGTTGGTGCACGACCCGATGAATATTTTATCCGGCTTGATGGATTCGATCGGTGCATTCGGTTCGAGCGCCATGTACTTCAGCGCGCGTTCCATTGCATCGCGCTTGACCGGGTCTTTTTCGCGTTCCGGATCCGGCACGCGGCCGTCTACGGCCGTGACCATTTCCGGCGACGTGCCCCACGTGACTTGCGGCACGATTTCCGCGGCGTTCAACTCGACCACGCGGTCGAATTGCGCGCCTTCGTCCGACTTGAACTGCTTCCAGTACTCGACCGCGTGATCCCACTCGACGCCTGACGGCGAGAAGGGACGGCCTTTCAAATATTCGATAGTGGTGTCGTCCACGGCGACCATGCCGGCGCGCGCGCCTGCTTCGATCGCCATGTTGCAAACCGTCATGCGGCCTTCCATGGACAGCGCGCGAATCGTCGAACCGCCGAATTCGATCGCGTAGCCGGTGCCGCCCGCCGTGCCGATCTTGCCGATGATCGCGAGCACGATGTCTTTCGCGGTACAACCGCGCGGCAACGGACCTTCGACCTTCACCAGCATGTTCTCGCTCTTCTTCTGCAAGAGCGTTTGCGTAGCCAGCACGTGTTCGACTTCCGACGTGCCGATGCCGTGCGCCAGCGCGCCGAACGCGCCGTGCGTGGACGTGTGCGAGTCGCCGCAGACGATGGTCATGCCCGGCAGCGTAGCGCCCTGTTCCGGCCCGATGATGTGCACGATGCCCTGGCGCAGGTCGTTCATCTTGAACTGCGTGATGCCGTAGGCGTCGCAGTTCGAGTCGAGCGTGTCGACTTGCAGCTTGGAGACTGGATCGGCAATGCCGTGGCTGCGATCCGTGGTGGGGACGTTGTGATCCGACACCGCCAGATTCGCGCTGATACGCCACACCGGACGCTCAGCCAGTTTCAGGCCTTCGAACGCTTGAGGGCTGGTGACTTCGTGCAGCAGGTGACGGTCGATATAGAGAATCGTCGTGCCGTCTTCTTCCGTATGGACCACGTGTGTGTTCCACAATTTGTCGTAGAGAGTCTGTGCCATGGTATGCGGGGTAGTAATGACTGCGGGCTGACTGTGTCGGTCGATTATGCCACGCAGAATCCCGCCCGGGGTCCTTCAATCACGGAGAAAACCGATAAAAAACAGGGAGTTGGGTGGTAGTGACGATACCTGTATGGGTGTTACCCGGCAAGAATAAATGGAGCAATGCGAAGCGTGAAACGCGACTCTTCGCCCGGGAATTTCTGACCGTTGGCACCCGCGAACAAGCGATTCAACTTCGCCAAGCCTTTGTATTCGCGGTGTGTTTGGCCTTCTCCGAGAGCAACCGCGAGCTGGTAAAAAAATTTGCGAGAAAGAGGGATTTCGAACAAAAAACTTGTTGGAATACAAAAAAAACGTTGAACTGCGCCTGAACGACAAATTTTCGCCAGTGCGACGGCAGCACCTCAGCGTAAAAAAATCTTCGGCCACGGTCGACTTCAACGGCCTTGGTTCAATGCGTTATTGCGCAACGGTCGCACGCACGCCAACGATTACTCAACTCCTCGAGTCAGACGTTCTCACGCGCGCGCGCGAGTTCATGGCGTCACTGCCAGCAGGAATGCAAGACCGGGCGCTCAGCTGGGCATATTTCCACGAGACACAAGACAACACTTAGTTCGCAGCTTGCGGGCTTCGTCCTCAACGCCTGGCGCTCGAGATCTAACGCCGCAAGACAAAACGCCCCAACAGTGAACCCGTTGGGGCGTTTCTTATCAGCTGATTCCGCACTGGCTCGCAGCAATCACCACACTGCGAACCACGCAGACTCAAACCCGATCAACGTTGCGCGATCGGCTTCGCTTCACGCGGCGTATCGCCGACGAACAGCTGACGCGGACGGCCAATCTTCTGTTCCGGATCGGCGATCATTTCGTTCCACTGTGCAATCCAGCCGACCGTACGTGCCATCGCGAAGATACACGTGAACATCGAGGTCGGGATGCCCAGCGCGCGCTGCACGATGCCCGAGTAGAAGTCGACATTCGGGTACAGCTTGCGCGACACGAAGTATTCGTCTTCCAGCGCGATCTTTTCCAGTGCCATGGCCAGCTTGAACAGCGGGTCGTCGTGCAGGCCCAGCTCTTCCAGCACTTCGTGGCAGGTTTCGCGCATCAGCTTCGCACGCGGATCGTAGTTCTTGTAGACGCGGTGACCAAAGCCCATCAGCTTCACGCCCGAGTTCTTGTCCTTCACCTGCTTGATGAACTCAGGAATGTTGTCGACCGAGCCGATTTCTTCCAGCATGTTCAGTGCGGCTTCGTTCGCACCACCGTGCGCCGGGCCCCACAGGCAAGCGATACCGGCCGCGATACACGCGAACGGGTTCGCGCCCGACGAACCCGCCAGACGAACCGTCGAGGTCGATGCATTCTGTTCGTGGTCTGCGTGCAGGATCAGGATACGGTCCAGCGCGCGCACCAGCACGTCGTTGACCTTGTACTCTTCGCACGGGTTCGAGAACATCATGTGCATGAAGTTCGCGCTGTACGACAGGTCGTTCTTCGGGTACGCAAACGGCTGGCCGATGCTGTACTTGTACGCCATCGCGACGAGCGTAGGCAGCTTCGCGATCATGCGAATGGCCGACACTTCACGGTGACGCGGATTGTTGATGTCGAGCGAGTCGTGGTAGAACGCCGACAGCGCGCCGACTGCAGCGACCAGAATCGCCATCGGGTGCGCGTCGCGACGGAAGCCACGGAAGAAGAAGTGCATTTGCTCATGCACCATCGTGTGCTTCGTGACGGTGTTCACGAACTCGTCTTTCTGCTGCGCGTTCGGCAGTTCGCCCTTCAGCAGCAGATAGCAGGTTTCGAGGAAGTCGGCGTTTTGCGCGAGGTTGTCGATCGGGTAGCCGCGATACAGCAGCTCGCCCTTGTCACCGTCGATGTACGTGATCGCCGAATTGCACGCCGCCGTCGACATAAAGCCCGGGTCGTACGTGAACTTGCCAGTCTGGCCGTACAGTTTGCGGATGTCGATCACGTCCGGGCCGAGAGTGCCCTTGTAAATCGGCATTTCAACGCTCGGCGAATTGTCGCTGAACGATAGCGTGGCTTTAACATCTGACGGGGTCATAGCACATCCTCAATCGAAGTATGGAAACAGGGTTTCGATAATTTGCACGCCTGGGAACAACGGACAAGCGGCGCCCAAAAAGTTCGCGGCGCTCAAGCGTTGCGCAACAGCGCCAGCACCCGGATCACATCCGGGTCGGCAAGGTCGCCTTCCGGTTCCTTGCGCGCGAGCAGCAAGTCCATCAGGTCGTTATCGCTCAGCTCGAGCAGGCGCGTGAGAGCGCCTACATCGGCATCGCTGAGGTCATGCTCATATCGGCCGAAAAAACGTTCAAAGATCAGATCGTTTTCCAGCAGGCCCCGCCGCGCGCGCCAGCGAAGACGCGCGCGGCGGAGAGGGTCGGACTGATGCGATGTTTCGTTGTTCATGTCAGTACGCGCCGGGCCGCTCCCAAGCGCACTGACCGCCCCCCTTGGGGGCAGCGAACGATAGGGAGCGCGGGGTGGTTCATATCAAACAGCGCGGCGAACCATCAATTCCTTGATCTTGCCAATCGCCTTGGTCGGGTTCAGGCCCTTCGGGCAGACGTCGACGCAATTCATGATGGTATGGCAACGGAACAGACGGTACGGATCTTCCAGGTTGTCGAGGCGCTCACCCGTCGCTTCGTCACGGCTGTCCGCGATGAAACGATAGGCTTGCAACAGGCCAGCCGGGCCGACGAACTTGTCCGGATTCCACCAGAAGCTCGGGCACGACGTGGAGCAGCTAGCGCACAGGATACATTCGTACAGGCCGTCGAGTTCGTCGCGTTCTTCCGGCGACTGCAGACGTTCCTTTTCCGGCGGCGGCGTATCGTTGATCAGGTACGGCTTGATCGAGTGATACTGATTGAAGAACTGCGTGAAGTCGCAGATCAGGTCGCGCACGACGGGCAGGCCCGGCAACGGACGCAGCACGATCTTTTGCGGCAGGTCGTTCATGTTCTGCAAGCAGGCCAGACCATTCTTGCCATTGATGTTCATTGCGTCCGAACCGCACACGCCTTCGCGGCACGAACGGCGGAACGACAAGGTTTCGTCCATCGCCTTCAGCTTGAGCAGCGCGTCGAGCAGCATCCGTTCGTGCGAGTCGATTTCGATCTCGTACGTTTGCATGCGCGGCGCCGCGTCCTTATCCGGATCGTAGCGGTAAATTTCAAATGTACGCTTAGCCATTTCTGAATTCCTTTGACTTGTGCCTTAGAAGGTACGCGCTTTCGGCGGTACCGATTCGACCGTCAGCGGTTGCATCTGAACCGGCTTGTAGTCGAGGCGATCGCCTTCGCTAAACCACAGCGTATGGCGCAGCCAGTTTTCGTCGTCGCGATGTTCGAAGTCGTCTTGCGCGTGCGCGCCGCGGCTTTCCTTGCGCGCTTCGGCGGAAACCATCGTGGCGCGTGCCACTTCGATCAGGTTCTCCACTTCCAACGCTTCAATACGTGCCGTGTTGAACACCTTCGACTTGTCTTTCAGGTAGATGTTGTCCACACGTGCAGCTACTTCGCGAATCCGCTCGACGCCTTCGGCCAGCAGCTTCGACGTGCGGAACACGCCGGCGTGCGCCTGCATCGTGGAACGGATGTCGGCCGCAACGGTTTGCGAGTATTCGCCCGACGTGGATTTGTCCAGCTTGTTCAGACGAGCCAGCGAGAAATCGCCCGCGTCGGCCGGCAGCGGCTTGTGCTCCTTGATGTCCTTCACGTGCTTGACGATGTGGTTGCCGGCCGCACGGCCGAACACTACCAGGTCGAGCAGCGAGTTCGTGCCGAGACGGTTTGCGCCGTGCACCGACACGCACGAGCATTCGCCCACTGCGTAGAAACCGTTGACGACTTCCTTGTGATCCCGCGACGTGCCAACGACCTGGCCGTTGATGTTCGTCGGGATACCACCCATCTGATAGTGGATGGTCGGCACAACCGGAATCGGCTCTTTAATACAGTCGACGTTCGCGAACTTCATGGCGATTTCGCGGATCGAGGGCAGACGCTTCATGATCGTCTCGGCGCCAATGTGCGACAGGTCGAGCAGCACGTGATCCTTGTTCGGACCCACACCACGGCCTTCCTTGATTTCCTGGTCCATCGAACGCGAGACGAAGTCGCGCGGCGCCAGGTCTTTCAGCGTCGGCGCGTAGCGTTCCATGAAACGCTCGCCGTTCGAGTTACGCAGAATGCCGCCTTCGCCGCGCACGCCTTCGGTAATCAGCACGCCCGCGCCGGCTACGCCGGTGGGGTGGAATTGCCAGAATTCCATGTCTTGCAGTGCGATACCCGAACGCGCAGCCATGCCCAGGCCGTCACCGGTGTTGATGAACGCGTTCGTGGATGCCGCGAAGATCCGGCCCGCGCCGCCCGTAGCGAACAGCGTGGTCTTGCCTTCGAGGATATAAACGTCGCCGGTTTCCATTTCCAGCGCGGTCACGCCGAGCACATCGCCGTCGGCGTCGCGGATCAGGTCCAGCGCCATCCATTCGACGAAGAACTGCGTCTTGGCAGCCACGTTTTGCTGATACAGCGTGTGCAGCAGCGCGTGACCGGTACGGTCAGCCGCCGCGCAAGCGCGTTGCACCGGCTTTTCGCCATAGTTGGCGGTGTGGCCGCCGAACGGGCGTTGGTAAATCGTGCCATCAGCGTTGCGGTCGAACGGCATGCCGAAGTGTTCGAGCTCGTACACGGCATTCGGTGCTTCACGGCACATGAACTCGATCGCGTCCTGGTCGCCGAGCCAGTCGGAACCCTTGATCGTGTCGTAGAAGTGGTAGTGCCAGTTGTCTTCGCTCATGTTGCCGAGCGATGCGCCGATGCCGCCTTGGGCAGCCACCGTGTGCGAACGCGTCGGGAACACCTTGGACAGCACGCAAACCGACAGACCGGCACGCGCGAGTTGCAGCGAAGCGCGCATCCCCGAGCCGCCTGCGCCGACGATAACCACGTCAAACTTGCGACGCGGCAGAGAATTTTTGATTGCAGCCATTCTTTTACACTCTCCAGAGAATCTGCGCAGCGTAGCCCGCACAGGCGAGCAGCCAGACGATCGTCAGCGCTTGAAGAAACAGACGCATGCCAACGGGCTTCACATAGTCCATCCAGATGTCGCGGATACCCACCCACGCGTGATAGAACAGCGACAGCAGCGTGACAAACGTGGCGAGCTTCATCCATTGCGTCGCAAAGATCGACGCCCAGCCGTCATATGAGAAATCGCGCGCGCCGAAGAACCACGCGAGCAGGATCACCGTGTAGACCGCCATGATGCAGGCGGTAATGCGCTGGGCGAGCCAGTCGCGCAGACCGTAGTGCGCGCCGACGACGAGACGCTTCGGACCGATTCGGTTGTTAGCTGCCATTTTTTAGAATGCTCCGAAGAGTTTGAGCGCAAAAGCAATCGTCAGAAGCGACGAGACGACCAGAACGACGATCGACGTTTGCTTGCCCTTTTCCTTGGTGACCGCGCTGTGGTTGGTGTCCATCACCAGGTGACGGATGCCGGCGCAGAAGTGAAACAGAAAGGCCCACGCGAGAACGAGCGTGATGAGCTTGACGATGATGTTGGAAAGGAAACCTTTGAAGACTTCGAAACTCAGTTCGGAAGTCAGGCTCTGATCAAAGAGGTACAGCAGGAACGGAAGAAAAACAAAAAGCAGACCACCGCTCAAGCGGTGCAAGATCGACACTCGCCCCGCTAGCGGAAGACGGTATGCCGTCAAAATCTGCCCGATACCGATGTTCCGGAATTCCGGCCTCGGTTTTTTTACGGTTTCAGCCATGCTAGACCCCTACTATGTAGTCACACTAATCCGCAATTTTAGCGCCTTTTTATATCGCGCTGCAGCGAAAACCACCACAGGTCCTTTACAGCGTGCGCGATAAAGGCGCCTTCTTCATCCGACTCAGCTCAAATCGTTCTGATAGTAATACCCGGTTGTGACATACCAACCACGGCGCACCTCAACCGGCCGGTCTCCATATGTATAGGAGACGCGCTCCACCGAGAGAAGTGGAAAACCCGCCGGCACATGCAACAGGTCAGCCACTGAAGGCTCAGCCGCGACCGCGCGGATCTTCTCCGTTGCGCGAATCAT
Source organism: Paraburkholderia sp. GAS348 (assembly GCF_050434205.1). Lineage (NCBI taxonomy): Bacteria > Pseudomonadati > Pseudomonadota > Betaproteobacteria > Burkholderiales > Burkholderiaceae > Paraburkholderia > Paraburkholderia sp. GAS348. The sequence continues at coordinate 3,665 of NZ_JBNPVT010000023.1, read as the reverse complement.
GCGGGTGCCGAATTCAGTCTCGAACATCGCGTAGAGGGGACCTTTATACTCCGACAGCCGCTCGAGCGTGAGTCCGCGGAACACCGCGCCGGGCAGCCAGATTTCGTCGAGTACGGTGACTTCGCCGTCGAACTGCAGCAAGCGCTTGATCAGCACCACCGGATCGGCAGGCTTCAGATCGAGTTGCCGGGCGATGTCAGCCGAAGCGCGCAAGCGCCGGCATTCAAGCAGGCGGCTGACGTGCGGGTGCTCCGCGCCGTCATCGGCCAGCAATCTGAGGAAGCGAAATTGGGCGCGGTCTTCGTTGTGCGTTGCAACAAAAGTACCCTTGCCCTGGCGGCGCACCAGCAGGTTGTCGGCGGCAAGCTCGTCGATCGCTTTGCGCACTGTTCCCTGACTGACCTTGTATCTTGCCGCCAATTCGACTTCACTAGGAATGATCTCGCCAGGTTTCCACTCGCCGGTTTCGAGGCTCTGCGTAATCAAGCCCTTGATCTGCTGATACAAAGGACTGAAAGTGGGCGACGTGGCGGGCATGGCAGCGGATACACCTTCGCCCGCGGCCACCTGGCCGGTCGGATTCGCGGTGTTCGCCTGGTTCGAAGTCATCCGCATATTTCATCATAAAGGGCCCGCCCGCGTCTAGGGTTTCCCCCGCAATAGATATGTCTTATATAAGACATAAGATAATGTTGACTTTGCGCCTAACGGCTCCTACACTCCTTGTCGAGCAAGGGTTTGCGGGTTTTCCGGCGACTGTTTTGCACTACGCAATGCAGCGCCGCAGCGCACCGGCAGCCACTCTGCACCATGCTGTTCCCACGCAGTCCAGGTTTCGATTCGCCGCCATTCGTTGGCCAGACGCTTGCCGAAACGCGCTGTTTGCAGGAGCCCGCACCGTGCAGCGGCTACCCGGCGCCAACATGCCTCGCTCCCCGCTCTCTCAAGCAGAGCAGTACAGGTTTCCGGCATGGCGGTCTTGCCGTAGCGCGCCGTACAGCCTCGGCACATTCCGAGGCTGTACGCGAACAGTGAATTCCGCCGTGTTTCACAACGCTTCGTTGAAGGCGCATATAGAATGGCGTTTTCCCTAGCGTCTAACGCATCGTCCTGGAGATTTCTCAATGGCTAAGCCCGCAAAGCGCGTTGCCGTCACCGGCGCCGCAGGTCAAATCGCTTACTCCCTACTGTTCCGCATCGCCAATGGCGACCTGCTCGGTAAGGATCAGCCGGTTATCCTGCAACTGCTCGACCTGCCGCAAGCGCAAGGCGCCGTCAAAGGCGTCGTGATGGAACTGGATGATTGCGCATTCCCGCTGCTGTCGGGTGTCGTGATCACTGACGACCCGAAGGTTGCATTCAAGGATGCAGACGTTGCCCTGCTGGTCGGCGCACGTCCGCGTTCGAAAGGCATGGAGCGTAAGGATTTGCTGTCGGCAAACGCCGAAATCTTCACGGTTCAGGGCAAGGCGCTGAACGAAGTCGCCAGCCGCGACGTGAAGGTGCTGGTGGTCGGCAACCCGGCCAACACCAACGCATACATCGCGATGAAGTCGGCGCCGGATCTGCCGAAGAAGAACTTCACCGCCATGCTGCGCCTCGACCACAACCGCGCGCTGTCGCAACTGGCGGCCAAGTCGGGCAAGCCGGTCGCTTCGATCGAAAAACTGGCTGTGTGGGGCAACCACTCGCCGACCATGTACCCGGATTTCCGCGTTGCAACAGCAGAAGGTCAGGACCTGACCAAGCTGATCAACGACGAAGAGTGGAACCGCAACACGTTCATCCCGACCGTCGGCAAGCGCGGTGCGGCGATCATCGAGGCACGCGGCCTGTCGTCGGCAGCGTCGGCAGCGAACGCGGCGATCGACCACGTGCGTGACTGGGTGCTCGGCACGAACGGCAAGTGGGTCACCATGGGTATCCCGTCGGACGGTTCGTATGGCATTCCGGAAGACATCATCTACGGTGTGCCGGTTACGTGCGAAAACGGCGAGTACAAGCGTGTTGAAGGTCTGGCAATCGACGCGTTCTCGCGCGAAAAGATGGACGGCACGCTGAACGAGCTGCTGGAAGAACGCGACGGCGTTCAACACCTGCTCGGCTAAGCACCTTTGATGCAGACGAACCGGAACTCCGTAGCTTTATCGCAGCGGGTTCCGGTTTTTTACGTGCGAATGCAGATACGGCGCTCCATTTTGCAGTTCACTCTGCAATTTGTCGTGCCAGTATCCGCATCTGATTCGAACGCGTTTTGCGCGGCTGCCTGACCATGGCCGAACAGAGCGCATCCGCATCAGATTTCCCTAACGACCACCCACGCCCTTGACGCCGAAGATGCGCGCCCTCACACCCGCCGAAGTGCTGTTTGACGGCGAAGTGCCGCCCGCTGTGCTGCCTGCCTGCGATCACTACGCCGGCAGCGAGAAGCTGATGCTGAAATCACTCGCATTGCAGCAGCAACTTGGCCCGGTGTTCGACATCACGCTTGATTGTGAAGACGGCGCACAGGTCGGTCGGGAAGCCGAACATGCGGAGCTGGTCGCGTCGCTGCTTGGCAGCGAGCATGACCGCTTCGGCCGCGTCGGCGTGCGGATTCACGACTTCGATCACGCGCACTGGCGTGACGACGTCCGCCTCCTTCTGCGCGCGGCAAAGCGAGCGCCTGCTTACATCACCCTCCCAAAGATCCGCAACGTCCCCGACGCCGCCGAAATGGTCGCGTTCATCGAAGCGACGCGTTGCGAGCTCGGCATTGCGCAGCCGGTGCCGGTGCAATTGCTGGTCGAAACGCATGGCGCGCTGACGCGCGTGTTCGATCTGGCGGCGCTCCCCGGCGTCGAGGCGCTGAGCTTCGGCCTGATGGACTTCGTTTCCGCACACGATGGCGCGATTCCCGATACCGCCATGCGCTCGCCCGGTCAGTTCGATCACCCGCTCGTACGGCGCGCGAAGCTTGAGATTTCGGCGGCCTGCCATGCGTATGGCAAGGTGCCGTCGCATAACGTCAGCACAGAAGTGCGCGACATGAATGTGGTCGCGAACGACGCCGCCCGCGCCCGCAACGAGTTCGGCTACACGCGCATGTGGAGCATCCACCCGGCGCAGATCGAGGCGATCGTGGCCGCGTTTGCAGCGCGCGACGAAGAAATCGTCACCGCTACCGAAATTCTGCTGGCCGCGCAGTCCGCGCAATGGGGACCGACGCGCCATCACGACACGCTGCACGACCGGGCGAGCTATCGCTATTACTGGTCGGTGCTGCGTCGCGCTCAATCCACTGGCCGCGCCGTCCCGCAAGACGCCGCGCCGCTCTTCACGAAAGTGGGCACTAACGGGCAAGCTGCATGATGAGCATGATGGTCAACGCAGCCGCCGGCGTGGCGGCGCTGAACGGCACCCTCGCGTGGAGCCGTGCAAGCGAATCACAGCAGCGTTTCACGCAGCGGGGAACAGACGTCGAATGCGCGGTTCAACCAGAAGCAACGAGCAGGCACAAAGGAGATTGCGGGAGATGAGCGAGACGACGCAAACCGCCGGTGCACAAGGCGAGAACGATCCTAAAAGCGGCTTCAAACCGAAGAAATCCGTGGCGCTGTCCGGCGTGACGGCTGGCAATACCGCGCTTTGCACGGTCGGCAAGACCGGCAACGATCTGCACTACC